>NZ_QTMD01000025.1:0-81997 GCF_003602995.1 Bacteroides sp. AF25-38AC
ATGGAGTGCACCTCAATAAAAAATCGAATACACAAGATGTAGTTGAGCAGTCGCTTACTGTATATATTTGTATTTTGGAATATTATACAATAGGACAGCGTATTGTCTTGCCGGAACTTCCATAATTCAGGCAAACGAAAACAGGGCCATCCACATTTCCACACGGGACTATAACAGGGGGCCTTATTTTTTCCTGCATCGGAAAATACGGAGAAACAGAAATATGGACTGACTGTAAAAAAAAGAATATGGACAAGATATTGGATACCCGAACCAGAGAATTTTCTGCCGACAGCTGCCGGCAGAAGGGAAAATCATGCGGGCAAACCGTCGCCCGCCAAGGTTATAAAAGGCCGGAGTGCATTCTGTGTACGACTGGATAGCGCATCGGGGTGACATCCAAATTACTCACGTCCCGGAAGACTGCGCCCCACAACCTTCCGGGATTTTTTTATCATAAGGCGTATGAGGAAGCTAAGTGGAATTTCATTGCAGACAAAAATCATAGCTGGTTATCTGATATTGCTGGCAGTCATCGGAAGCATGATTGCCATACTGCTTCATGAGCGCAAAAAAATGCATGACATAGCAAACGGAACCGCAGAAGTACGTGAGATCCGGAATGAAGTCAACGCCATACGCCGCCACATTGTCGGAATCGCATTGCTGGGGGAATCCGCCATCGGATGGGACAGCGAGGACTTCTCAGCATACCAGAACAGGCGCCTGCACATAGACAGCCTGCTGGAACGGATGAAAGACAACGGCCTGGATCTGGTAAGCCACGAACAGATAGACACATTGCGACGACTGTTGGAAGAGAAGGAAAGCCGCCTGTATCATCTTACAACGGTTTTTCAGGAGCAGAGGACATCAGACAGCCTGCTCTACAACCATCTCCCCGAGGTCATCGACAAGAGTACCCGTACACGCACGGTCACCCGCCGGAAAAACGGCATAGCAGGTTTCTTTGGCAAGAAGGAAACCGTACAGGTGCCGGCTTCCACGACAGAACTGCGGCAGCTCAACCGCCAGTTGATAACTATGCAGGAAGAGCATGACAGACATATCGGACTCTATATTGACAGCCTGCGTTTGCAAAACCTGAAACTGAACAAAAGACTGAACTCCTTCATCACCGCCCTTGACGAACAGGTTCAGGCCGCTTTCCAAAACCGGGAAACAAGGATTGCGGAGGCAAAGGCACTTTCATTCAAGCTGTTTGCGGCTACCATCATCGTTGCCATTGTCCTGCTGATCATATCCCATCTTGTCATACAGAGGGACATACGGCGCAAGGAACATGACCGCAGCAGACTGGTGGATACGCTCAAACAGAACCGGGAACTGTCCGAAATGAGAAAGCGTATCATCGTAACGCTTTCCCATGACATAAGGGGACCATTGAACGCCATCTGCGGCAGTGCGGAACTGGCCATTGACACCAGGGAAAGAAAACGCCGCAACACTTACCTTGACAACATCATCAAGTCCTCACGCCATATCACAAGGCTTGCCAACAGCCTGCTTGACCTCTCCAGACTGGACGAAGCGAAGGAATCACTGAACAGGATACCTTTCAACCTGAAAGCCTTCGTCGACGACATTAACGAGGAATACACCTGTGCGGCCAATGACAAGGGGCTGGTCTTCAAAACGGAAGCAGAAGGCACCGACATAGTGGTATACGGAGATGCGGACCGTATCCGTCAGGTGGCGGACAACCTGCTGACTAACGCTATCAAGTTCACCCGCAACGGAACAGTCTGTTTCCGGGTAAGCCACAAGGACGTGGTAATGACCATGGAGGTGGAGGACTCGGGCATCGGCATGGACAAGGAAACGATAGAACGCATATTCAGACCGTTTGAACGGGCGGCGCCAGACATTTCGCCGGAAGGCTTCGGGCTCGGCCTTCCGATAACCAAGGGACTTGTGAACCTGCTCGGCGGCAGTATTTCCGTATCGAGCCATGTCGGGGAAGGCAGTCTGTTCCACACGGAAATCCCCCTCACCATTTCCACTGAACCGGTAAAGAACCACGTCATGCCGACCGTGAAAAGGCTCAGCCTTCCAAAGCGTATCATCCTTGTGGACGACGATCCGATACAACTGCGCATCGTCATGGAGATGCTGGAGCGCAACGGTGTATCATGCCGTACCTGCATCGGGGCGAAGGACGTGGTGGGCGAACTGCGGAAAGAACCCTACGACTTACTGCTGACAGACATCCAGATGCACGGGACCAGCGGTTTTGACTTGCTATATCTCCTGCGTCATTCCAATATCGGAAATTCACGCACCATTCCGGTTGCCGCCATGACTGCCCGCAACGACGTGGACGAAAGCCGCTATACTGAAGCCGGCTTTTCCGGCTGCATACAGAAACCGTTCTCCATGAACGAGCTGCAGGCTTTCCTTTCCTCCATAATGGAAAGGTCGGGCCAGCGGCAGGAACAGAAGGCGGATTTCAATGCCTTAGCCGCAGAGACGGGGGATATGGAATGGATGCTCAATGCTTTCATTGAGGAATCGATCGACAACAGGACGGAACTGAAAAAAGCCCTTGAAAGCATGAAAACGGACACGGAGCGGATGAAAAACACCCTGCACCGCATGTATCCCACCTGGGAACAGCTGGGAGTGGCCTGTGAACTGGAAACATACAGCAGAATCCTACATGACGATACTTCCGATGATCTGACCATCAGTACATATACAGAGACGGTCATCGGAAGAATAGACCGGCTGGTAGGCGATGCGAAGAACCTGCTTTCGGAAATCAGAAAACTTGACTTAAAGAACTATACGGATGAAACACAGAATACTCATAGTTGAAGACAATATCCTGCTGGCCGGACAACAAAAGAAATGGTTTGAGAAATCCGGCTATGAAGCAGTGACGACGATAGACGAACCCGGTGCAAGGCGGCTTCTGAAAAAGGAGCCTTTCGATCTTGTCCTTTCCGATGTCCGTCTTCCGCAGGGGGACGGCATATCGCTGCTCGAATGGATGCAGAGAGAACGGATAGACGTTCCCTTCATCATCATGACCGGATATGCCTCCGTGTCGGATGCCGTCCGTGCCATCAAGATGGGGGCAAAAGACTATCTGGTCAAGCCTGTTCAGATGGATGAACTGCAAAGTCTGATAAAGAACATCCTGCATCCTCGCTCAGTCATATACGGAAAGGACAAGGGCATCCTTCCCAGGAACAGCCGACAGATGAAAGAAGTGGAAAATCTAGCTCGTACGGTCGCTCCATTTGACATTTCCGTACTGATTCTTGGTCCGAACGGTGCAGGCAAGGAATCCGTAGCGCAACGTATCCATTATTCCAGCGAGCGCAGGGAAAAGCCGTTCCTGGCAGTAAACTGCGGGGTCATTCCCAAAGAGCTTGCGCCCTCGCTCTTTTTCGGGCATGTGAAGGGGACGTTTACGGGGGCGGACACAAACCGTGAAGGCTTCTTTGAAACGGCCCGTGGCGGGACCCTGTTCCTTGACGAAGTAGGAACATTGTCCATGGAGGTACAAAGCATGCTCCTGCGTACCTTGCAGGAAGGCAGCTATATCCCTATAGGCAGCAACCGGGAGAAACACTCCGACGTAAGGATAGTGGCGGCAACCAACGAGGACCTTCAGCTGGCCATCAGGGAGAGACGCTTCCGGGAAGACCTCTACCACCGTCTGGGGGAATTTGAAATCGTCCTGCCGGCCCTGCATGAATGCCCGGAGGACATACTTCCGCTTGCCGAACATTTCAGGGAAAAGTTCTCCAGGGAACTCAAACGGCAGACCGACGGATTCAGCCGTGAGGCAGAGCAACAGCTGCTCTCATACGGCTGGCCGGGAAATGTACGGGAATTGCAGAACAAGATCAAACGAGCCGTCCTGCTGTCCAAACAGCCGATAATCGAAACGGTTTGTTTGAACATAAGAATCGAGGATGAGAAAGAGAAAATCTTCCTTTTTCCGGAAAATGAGACACAGGAAAAACAGTCCATCATCAGGGCCTTGAAAATATGCACGGGCAACCGGAAACGGACGGCGGAGATGCTGCACATTGATCCTTCTACGTTGTACAGAAAAATGAAGAAATACGGACTGAACGACAAATAAAGGCAATATAGACCGGAGATGTTTTCCAGTCTGGAATAAAATGCCTACATTTGCATAAGTCTGGCAAAATATGGAATACATACTGCCAGCAGGAACATAAGAAAATACCGACAGGGCTGACAGCCTCGCCGGATATTATACATAAGTCGCAAGACGTCTCGGATGGGAATCTGACAAATTCAAAAATACAGAGGCTTTTGCGTGCAGCTTATGCTATGCCTAATAGCGTGAGCTCATGCAAATTTCTGTATTGGGCTTTGTCAGAGCCTCCATCCGAAATAGCGTGAGCCTCACGCTTTTCATTTGGAGTATCAAGGTATGGCAAAGTTACAGGTTCTGATAGCAATGACATTGAACGGTTTCGTCCCCGCACGGAACGATTCCCTGCTGCAATGGATACAAAACAGCGATGACGGTTTCCCCTACTGGCGGGGCCGGTCCACCCGCATGTTGTATCCGGGCTATCCGCTAGTCGACCTCATCTGTGACAAGGAACAGTCTGCACCCTCTGACATATATCTGGCTGAAATCTATGACGACAGCGGCGCAGAACTGCTGCGGGGACTGTCCCTGTACCGCCTGATAGATGAGATGGTCATTTTTCTTCTTCCGGTAATCAGTTCCGAAACGGTTCCCGTATCAAAACATATCTCCACGGACAAATGGGAACTGGTCAGGACAAAAACATTCAGAAACGGGATCTGCCGCCTTACTTATCGCAAAACATTGCAATAAAAGATTGCACGCTCTTGCATTTGCAATACTTCCATCAGTCTCGTTTTTATGGGGCTGATTTTTTATTTCTCTATTATTCAGCGACTTGCCATAATTTTATGTGGCAATATGCTCCATTGGTCCATGTTTTGGCCTATATCATAATGAAACCTGTTGCGCAACACGGTGTAAAAAATGGAATTATTACACTAAAAACAGAATTCATTATGATACAGATAGACAGGGAGACATTCCAGATGATGCTCCACCAGATAATGGAACGGTTTGACAGGATAGATGACAGACTGAACCGTATGAACAGGCAGACGGCCGCCCTTGAAGGTGACAAGCTGCTTGACAACCAGGATATGTGCGAACTCCTTGGTGTTACCAAGCGTACCCTTGCACGCTACCGCCAGAAGAAGCTCGTCACATACTACATGATTGACGGACGTACCTATTACAAAGCTTCGGAAGTCCAGGACTTCCTGAACAAAAAGGGAAAGGTGCTGCCTGCGAAAATAAAAAAGGAACTCGGTCTTCAATCCTAATAAAATGACGGTATGGAAATTATATGTATGGAAAAACAGACCTTTGACGAATTGGTTGTCCGCCTCAGCCTGATTGAGAAAAAAGTCATCGGTCTATGTAGTCAGACCAAAGACGCGGGACTGAAAAAATGGATGGACAATCAGGAGGTATGCGGGGTTCTCCGAATATCCAAGAAAACACTTCAGGTATATCGCGAGAAAGGACTGTTGCCTTTCACCCGGATCAAGAACAAGTTCTTCTACAAACCGGAAGATGTACAAAGCCTGTTGGAATCAAGTTATCACCCACAAAAAAGAAAGCCATGAGTTACGATCTTATAAACAGAAAAGACCAGCGGATTGATACTATTTTCAAAGGGCTGGAAAACATGGAGCGCATGATAGACGCAATACGGACGGCTCCAAGGCCCGCATTTCACGGTGATTATTTCCTCACGGACGAGGAACTTTCAAAGCTGTTGAAAGTAAGCCGGCGTACATTGCAGGAATACCGGACCCTTGGTGTGATACCTTACTATCTTGTGCAGGGAAAAGCCCTTTACAAAGAGTCAGACATACAAAAAGTTCTTGATGACGCTTATAAAAGATGCAGGGAAGAACAGCGATGGGTATGAAGCAAAAGTAAAAGAAACGGCCTCTTTACAAGGTCGTTTCTTTGTTGTCGGACAATTGGTATCCGAATCTCCTTCTTCGTTTCTTGACAATAACATCTTCTTCATACAGACCAGGAATCCGATCCATTCCGGCTGCTTTCAGCCGTTTCATGTCCTCATCCACTTTCCTGTCAGTCACTTTGGCGTAAAGCTGCGTGGTCTCAATACGCATGTGCCCCATCATTTTGCCGACTGTCTCGATTGGAACACCTAATGAAAGGGTTATATGGGTTCCGAAATTGTGTCGTGCCTTATGAAATGTAAGTTCAAATCCATAAACTTCACCCAACTGGTGGGCGAGCATAATGAAATACGTACGACTATACAGATTGAAAACCTTGTCATCCTTTCTCTGTTCCCGATATTTCTCTATTATCTTCAAAGGAATATCCAGCAATCGGACAGAAGACAGTGTTCCTGTTTTCTGGCGGTGGATATGAATCCACCATGAACCGTCTTCAGATTGAGTAATATCATTTACCCTCAATTTTTTCAAATCCGTATAGGCAAGTCCGGTAAAAGTAGAGAAGATGAACATATCCCTTACAAACTGAAGCTGTGGCTTCTCGACAGGTGTTGTAAGCAGTGTCTTCAGGTCTTCCAGCTTCAGATGACGACTTTTCCGTTTGGGCAGTTCAGGATGAAGGCGACAATACGGATCACGGCGGATTGTTCCCTGGCTGACAGCCCGCATGGTCATCTTCTTCAGCCTGTAAAGATGTTCATGCACGCTCTTCGGGCTTAAATTCCTGTCCGTCCTGAGAAAAAGTTCAAAGTCATCGTAGAACACACGGTCAAGACTACGTAGCAGTACATCCTCTACGCCGCGTTTTTCCTGCACGAAAGCCGAAAGGTGCTTATATGAACGTAAGTAGGAATCATAACTCTCCTTTATACGATCCACACCGATACGCTTCTTAAACTCCTCGTTATGCTCTCTGAAAAGAGCCAGCAGAGTTAGCGGTTTCTGACCGACTCCCATCACGGCATTCTTTACCTGCTCTGCCGTAATAAATCCCAGACTGTTCTTAATCCGCCTGTAATGCTCCTTGATTTCTTTGGTCAGATCATCAATAGCCTGGTTGACGGTAATGGCATTCTCACTGCGGCCGTCAGCCCGTCCTTTTTCAGGATTCCAGATGGCCGGATTGACGGATACTTTCGTTCCTATCTGTTCCCATTTGGCATCTATGCTTATCTTGCACAGCAACTGGCACGTTCCATCCTTACGGACTTTGGTGCGGTTTATATAAAACAGTATCGCAAATGTACTGCGACGTTTGATTTCCATATTGTCAGTATTTCTTTTCATAATCCTATTTTTTGCCATTATCAAATAACTACAGAAAACCGCTCAACAATTATTTTATCCAATGCTTTCGTATCTGTATCTATCTTATTGTCTGTCACCTTTGCGTAATGCTGTGTGGTCTCAATACGACTGTGCCCCAACATCTTGCTGACCGTTTCAAGCGGTACGCCATGGGAAAGTGTAATTTCTGTCGCATAGGTATGACGGGCTGCATGGAAGACCAGCTTACGTCCTATACCGCAAATTTCGGCGATGCGTTTCAGATAACGATTCAATGAACTGTTGGAATACATGGGAAGAAGCTTTCCTTCAGGAGCCATATCGCGGTATTTTTCAATAATATGGAACGGCAGTTCCATAAGCGGTATTTCAAAATCTACACCGGTTTTCTTGCGAGAACTCCTGATCCACCAGGTACCATCTTCCGCGAGAGAAAGGTTTTCATTTGTCAGCAGACACATGTCGCTATAGGGAATACCCGTATAACAGGAAAACAGGAACATATCTCTCACATGATAAAGAATCTGATCATGGAGAGGTGTTGTCATAATCCTATTCAATTCTTCGGAGGTGAGATATTTCTGTTCCGGTTTCGGATGTACCGGTTCATATCCGACAAACGGGAATACTGTTATTATACCGTCAGCAATAGCTTCTCCGACAATTGTTTTCAGTTGGACGGTAAGATTGACTATTGTGCCTGAAGCCAGACAACATTCCGTACGTAGATACAAGTCATATTTTTCAATGAAGGAACGGTCCAATGCGGCAAAAGGGATATCTGACAGCTTATATTGCATCTGTAAAAAACGTACCAGATGATTGTAGGAATTGCGGTAAGCCCTCAATGTCTTTTCCGTACGATTGATCCCAACGCGTTTCTCGAAATTTCTAATGAAAAGTCTGAAATAGCTTAATAGGGTTTCCTGTTCCGAAGCCATACCCAAAAGTTGATGCTTTACATCCTCTGCTGTTACATCCTCACGGATTGCAGATTGTTCCGCATAGATGCCGAGCGCGGCAGCACGTATTTCATCCAGTCTGTTGTTTATGTCTCTTGCCGCAACACTTTTTCCACACGCCCGTCCGGATGACCACAATGACTGTGGCACACGAAACTTGACACTGAATGCTGTTTCAGAGTGCTTGCCGACAATAAGCCGTGCCATCACGGGACAGTTTCCCCTGGCATCCGCCTCGCTCTTTTTAAGGTAGAACGAAACCTTTACATCTGTCTGATTCATAATCTGTTCCATTGTTTGCAAAATTAACAGAGACAGAGTTAATCATCGGCATGTAAAATATCGTCAGACATCGACAAAGCTATCACCATTGACTTCCGGAACCTATATTTTTCATATCTCAAAAAAAATAAGTACCTTCGCTAAGCCAAAATGATGAAACTGCGTTCTTTACGGTCGGAGCAGAAAGGATTTTCAAACAACTCCATACAACTGGAATGGGCAACGGATAGGTAGCAATTTTTTCGCTTAACTATTCAAAAAACGGCTTCAAAGCACACATTTACAAATGCGGAATAATGCTGCGTATCTCCCTGAAAGCCCAATAGTTTACATTATTCTTCCTAAATCCATCCGAAATCGGGCGAGTTTCATTATTTTTGTGCATCATTCCAAATAATTCTTTGATGGAACAGTCATTTTCGGATATATCGCTATACCACGAGTACCGGTCGGCGAGGGAGACAGAACATTTGGTGTCGCAGAAAACCTGGGATGACCTCAATCTGGATGATTTTTTCGAATGGGCTGACCGTACCTCTTCTTGTGTGGGCCGACAGTACCTCTACGACGTGTTGCATTACAACCGTCTTTCGGAGATTTCGGAACAAGAGGAAGTGATTCGTAAGCTTTCTGCTGACAAGGAGTTGCGTGCAGAAATCCGGTCGGAGTTGCGGAAACTGGATACGCCGGATGCTTATACCATTGCATCGCTATTCTCCATTTCCCATCCCGTGTATTCCCGCCGCTTTTACCGTTTGCTGACTATCTTGCAATTCGCGCCTTTTGTTTTGTTGGGAATAGTTTACATTACGTCTTCGCTTTATGTTCTGGGGATTTTGTGCACATCGGTATTGGTGAACATGGTACTGCACTATCGCAGCAAGGCGCGGATTCAGGGCTATTTCTTTTCCATTCCTCAGTTATGGCAGTTGCTCAGGCAAGCGGAGAAGTTGGCACAGATTCCGTTGTGTGCATCCGTGCATCGGGATATCCAAAAGACTTTGCAGGCATTGCATCCGTTGCGAAAGAAACTTTCCACTTTCCGTTTCAGTATCAGACTGGAGAGCGACATCGCCATTTTCGCTTATTTCTTCACCGAGATAGTGAATGTGTTTTTTCTGCGGGAAGTTATTCCGGTTTCCAAGGCTTTCTTTCTATTGCGGGGTAGACAGGAACAGATTGAAGAGGTTTTCCGCTATTTCGGATTGGTGGATGTGCTTTGCTCTGTTTCCGAACTCCGGGATGGGCTGCCTTATTATGTTTTACCGGAAGCTTGCAGCGAGGGTGAAACGTTTCATGCAGAAGGGCTTTATCATCCGCTTATAGAACGTTGTATCCCTAATGACATTACACTCTGTGGCAAATCTGTCCTTGTTGCCGGCTCCAATATGTCCGGTAAGACAACTTTTATCCGTGCCATCGGACTTAACCTGCTTTCCGCACAAGTGCTCCATACTTGTTTTGCCCGCAGTTTCCGTTTTCCTATGGATACTGCATTATATTCTGCTATCCATCTGGAGGATAGTCTGATGGAAGGAAAAAGTTTCTTTCTGCAGGAGGTGCAAATTGTTCGAGAGATGCTGGAAGCCGGAAAGGAGTGTTGGCGGTTTTTCCTGCTGGACGAGTTGTTCAAGGGGACGAATACGGTGGAACGGATAGCTATAGCCAAAGCTGTGCTGTCTGCTTTGGCGCACAAGAACAGTATTGTGTTTGCTTCCACTCACGATGTCGAACTGGCTTCCTTACTTGAGGACGAATATGAATTGTTTCATTTTTGTGAGTGTGTTGCCGACAATACATTGTCTTTTGATTATAAGTTGAAGCCGGGACCGGTGACGGAACGTAATGCCATCCGGATTATCGAGATGTGCGGCTATCCGCAGGAAGTGGTCAGGGAAGCATATCGGCTGGTTGGAAAGGGTAAAATGTAATATTTAATGTCTTCTTGTAGGTGGAAGTAATGAGGGTAAGTATTTATGCTTGTATCTATTTTCAAGTGTAGAAACGTTCGTATCCTACCGATAGGGAATTGTAATTTTTATGCTTCGGTGCGTCCGTTCAAAAGGTGGAATAAGATAAATTAATACCCTCCGTGTCCTACTTACGATATAAATCCCTATCTTTGTGGCGCTTTTTAGCTGAAAATAAGATTCAAATTAATTTAGATACAACAGAAAATGGCACAAGAAGACGTTTTTAAGAAACTCGTATCACACTGTAAGGAATATGGTTTTGTGTTCCCTTCCAGCGAGATTTATGATGGACTGGGAGCTGTGTATGACTATGGTCAGATGGGTGTGGAACTGAAAAATAACATCAAGCAATACTGGTGGCAGAGTATGGTACTGCTGCACGAAAATATTGTCGGCATCGACTCGGCTATCTTTATGCACCCCACTATCTGGAAAGCCAGCGGACACGTGGACGCTTTCAATGACCCTTTGATTGACAACCGCGATTCCAAGAAACGTTATCGTGCCGATGTGTTGATAGAGGACCAGCTTGCCAAGTACGATGACAAGATAAACAAAGAAGTGGCCAAAGCTGCCAAGCGTTTTGGTGAGGCTTTCGATGAGGCTCAGTTCCGCAGTACCAACGGTCGTGTGCTGGAACACCAGGCCAAGCGTGATGCCCTGCATGAACGCTTTTCCAAGGCTTTGAACGATAATAATCTGGACGAACTCCGTCAGATTATCCTTGACGAAGAAATCGTTTGTCCTATCAGTGGTACAAAGAACTGGACAGAGGTGCGCCAGTTCAACCTGATGTTCTCAACAGAGATGGGTTCCACTGCCGATGGTGCCATGAAGATATACCTTCGCCCGGAAACGGCACAAGGTATCTTCGTAAATTACCTGAATGTACAGAAAACCGGTCGTATGAAGATTCCTTTCGGTATCGCCCAGATTGGTAAGGCTTTCCGTAACGAAATCGTAGCTCGTCAGTTCATCTTCCGTATGCGCGAGTTCGAGCAGATGGAAATGCAGTTCTTCGTGAAGCCGGGTACGGAACTCGACTGGTTCAAGACCTGGAAGGCTACCCGTCTGAAATGGCACAAGGCGCTGGGCTTCGGCGACGACCATTACCGCTACCACGACCACGACAAGCTGGCTCACTACGCCAATGCGGCTACGGACATCGAGTTCCTGATGCCCTTCGGCTTCAAGGAAGTGGAAGGCATCCACAGCCGTACGAATTTCGACTTGTCCCAACATGAGAAGTTCTCCGGCAAGAACATCAAGTATTTCGACCCTGAAACCAACGAAAGCTATACCCCGTACGTCATCGAGACCTCGATTGGTGTAGACCGCATGTTCCTCAGCATCATGTCTGCTTCCTATTGTGAAGAGAAGCTGGAGAATGGTGAAACGCGCGTAGTATTGAAACTTCCCGCTGCCCTGGCTCCGGTGAAGCTGGCTGTGATGCCGTTGGTAAAGAAAGACGGACTGCCCGAAAAGGCACGCGAAATCATCGACAACCTGAAGTTCCACTTCCATTGCCAGTACGACGAGAAAGACTCCATCGGCAAGCGTTACCGCCGTCAGGATGCCATTGGTACTCCGTACTGCGTAACTGTAGACCATCAGACTTTGGAAGACAACTGCGTGACTTTGCGTAACCGTGATACCATGCAGCAAGAACGCGTGGCTATCTCCGAACTGAACAATATCATTGCAGACCGCGTAAGCATCACATCGCTGCTGAAAACGTTGCAATAAATCGGTTATGGAATGGACTGGTGCGTGAACAAACTGAAATAGTAAATAGTAAATAATAAAATAGTAAATGAAAAAGTCCCTTTTGTTTTTGCCTTTCCTGCTGTTGCTGGTGGGTGCTTTTATCTCTTGTGAAGAAGTGGAAGAGGCTGGAAAGTATGATAACTGGAGAGAGCGCGGCGAGGCTTTTGTTGACTCGATAAGAAGGCTGACCGGCGATAACTATGTCGCCACAGCAGAGCAGGCCGATGCTATGGAACTCGGGAAACTGTATGCCATACAGACGACTGCAAGCACTTCTGAAGGCGCTCAGTATGTCTATTGCAAAAAGCTTGTGAAGAATGAGACGGGTGAACGTCCGTTGTATACGGGTTATCATTCAAAGGTGAATGCTTATTATTATGGGACTTATGTGAACGGCGAAGAATTCGACGGTTGCTTTGACGGTTATAGTGCTATTGACCGTGATATACCTATTCCTCCGGTAAAAGAACCTACGGCTTTTGATTCATTCGTGGATTTTGAAGTTTCGGGTGTCGTTGCCGGTTGGACAGCTGCTTTGCAGCTTATGCGGACGGGTGAGCGGTGGATGTTGTATATCCCTTATCAAAGCGGATATGGTATAAATGATTATACTGCTCCTTATTCTACAAATACAATCCCCGGAGGATCTCTGCTGACGTTTGACTTGCAACTGGTTAGCTTTGCCGAATGAAATAAAAGATAAAAGAGGGTGTGTGCCGAAACGCCCCATTAAGCAAATTCCCCCTGCCATAGACATCTATGGCAGGGGGAATTTGCTTAATGGGGGTTGGGTATGTCTTCTTCTGCCTGCTGGTGGTGGCAGACGCTCGGATGCCGGTTCGTTCTATATTTTCTTCTTGATGGCCTTTACCCAAATCCTGTATCCATCCTCGTTCAAATGTAGTCCGTCGCCGGTCAGTTCACTACGCAGTACATTCGTTCCCTTCTCTGTAAACAAGGGGAAGAGGTTGATATAGGCAATGTCTTTTTCTTTGGCAAGTGCTTCTAAGCGGGCATTGACTTCGGGCACCATATCGGTTTTTCCGGTCAGGCTTTTGTACCGGCCGAAACTTTCGTTGAAAGGAAGCAGGCTTTGTAGGTAGAGTTTCGTATCGGGAGATTCTTTCCGAATACGTTCTATTGTCATACGAATCATACTTACAATGCTATCCGACGTCAGATTGTGGGAAATGTCGTTGACTCCGATAAGCAGGAACAGCTTGGCGGGATGTCCGGGGAGTATCTGGTGCAGACGGTCATAGATACCCATCACTTCGTCACCGATAATGCCGCGGTTGCGTACGTTCTTCTTGCCGAGGCGTGCCGACCAGTCACCGCCGCCTTCAGTCAGGCTGTTGCCAAGCATGACGATGTCTTTGCTTGTAATGGCAGGCTCATCCATAAACTGTAGGAAGCGTTTGTAATAGTGGTCTGTATAGGCGTGTGGAACGGGACAGATAGAAGCGGCTACAGCGTTGGCAACCAATGAACGCAGACGAACCACGCTATGCCCGTCTTCCGGATGCACGGCATTGATAAGCAGTATGACGGAAGTGTCATTGTCCGGGTCGATAACGATGGAAGTACCCGTATATCCGGTATGGCTATAGGTGTTCGGGCCGAACAAGTCCCCGTTGTTGGAGGCATATGCTGTGAAGCAGTCCCAGCCGAGAGTGCGTCCCAGGCTGGCAGTGGCGCGTGGCACGGTACGCATGGCTTTTACGCCCAGCGGGCTCAGGATGCGGCGGCCGTTCCATTCGCCTCCGTTCTGCAGGGTTGCGCAGAGCACGGCAATATCTTCGGCACAGGAGAATACTCCGGCGTTGCCGCTGATGCCTCCGTTCATGATACGTGCCAGCGGGTCGTGTACTTGTCCGTAGAGGACTTGCCCGTCAGGTTGTTTTTCGGTTGGCGCGATGGCATTGTGCCAGTCTCCTTTGGTGATACCTGCCCAGTTTGCGTCCGCTGTATTTATCCATTTGCCATTCTTGTCACGTTGGCAGGGCAGATAGTCGGTATGCTCCATGCCGAGTACATCGAATATGTTTTCACGGGCAAAGTCACGCAGGCTCTGGCCGCTTATTGTCTCGATGATATGTTGCAGGGTGATGAAGTTGAGGCAACTGTATTGGAAATCTGTCTGTGGCTTGAAGTCGCGTTTACAAGTAGCAATATATTCCATAAGCCCATCAGGATTGGGAGAACCGTACTGCTTTTCTAGCTCGGCTACCGGTGCATAGGGAGGAAGACCGGAAGTGTGTGTCATCAAATCGGCAATGCGGATTACCTTTTTCTCTTTGCCGTCTTCGCTTTCCCAATTCTTGAAATGGGGTATGTAGAGGCTGACGGGGTCCAGCATACGGAGCTTGCCGCGTTCTGCCAGTATCATCGTACATACGGCGGTCGACATGGATTTGCTGCAAGATGCCATATCAAAGATAGTATTGGCAGTCATAGGCTCCACATTGGGATAAATACGCTTGTTGCCGTAAGCTTTCAGATAGGCCATCTTGCCGTTACGTACTACAGCAAGTACGGCACCGGGAATATCCTTGTTGGAGATGGCTGTTTCAATCGCTTCGTCAGCATACATCAACTTGCGTGAGTCCATTCCCACTTGTTCAGGGGCTACGCGTTGCAAGGGTTGCGCGGTGGCAGCTTGCAGACAAAGAGAAAAGAGAAAAAAATATATTGCTTTCATAATAAAGGAATTTAAGAGTGAGTAATAGCTAAATCCGGTACGCATCCACTGCCTTTTTCACCGAACCGTGCATCAACAGCAGCGCCTTGGCTTTGCCATAGTCCAGTCCGAGTTCCTCTACAATCATACGGGTACCACGGTCCACAAGCTTTTTGTTACTGAGTTGCATATTCACCATTTTGTTGCCTTTCACGCGTCCCAACTGTATCATGACGGAAGTGGTAATCATATTCAGTATCATTTTCTGTCCTGTTCCCGATTTCATGCGTGAGCTTCCCGTCACATATTCAGGCCCTACAATCATTTCGATGGCTACATCTGCCTCTGCTGCCATTGGAGAGTCCGGGTTGCTGGTGATACAGCCGGTCAGTATGCCGTGTTCGCGTGCCTCGTGCATGGCACCAATCACGTAGGGGGTGGTACCGGATGCAGCAATACCGATGACCGTATCCTTATCTGTAATATTGCGTTCCGTCAACTCTTCCCAACCGCGGTGAATGTCATCTTCGGCATTCTCTACCGGATTTCTCAATGCAGTGTCACCACCGGCAATCAAGCCGATAACCAGCGTGGGGGGCATACCGAAAGTCGGTGGAATTTCCGAAGCGTCGAGTACGCCCAGACGTCCACTGGTACCCGCACCCATGTAGAAGATGCGTCCGCCTTGTTTCATGCGGGGTACAATCTGGGTTACCAACTTTTCTATTTGAGGGATTGCCCTCTGTACGGCAAGCGCCACTTTCTGGTCTTCGGTATTGATGTCTTCCAGAATTTCACGGACTGATTTCTTTTCCAAGTCATTGTAGAGCGATGGTTGCTCTGAGATTTTTACGAACATAAGGCTATTTACTATTTGACGATTTACTATTTACTATTTACGATTTGTCACTTTCAGTTGTGATATTTGATGAGTCCTTCCATGGGGCTCTTGATGATTGCACCCAGTTGGATACCCATTTCTTTGGCAGCTTCTGCCAGAACTTCCTTGTAATAGAAGGCTACGGAACCGATGAAATGTACTTTTTGATGCTGATAGTCTTCATATTGCATGACATTGCGTTTAAGGAATGCCTTAAAGCTGTTCAGTACCAGAGCGCGTACACAAGGTTCACCCAGATTCTGTGCAAGAAATGGTGACAAGCTTGCCAGGAAACGGTTGGGGAAAGGTTTACGGTAGACACGGTCGATGATATCAGCAGGTGTCAGGTCGAACTGTTTGAGGAATTTCTCTTTCAGCTCGGGTGTCATCTGATTTTTCAAGATATCGCCTACCAACAGTTTGCCCAAGCAGGCTCCGCTGCCTTCGTCTCCCAAGATGAATCCCAGAGGAGATACATTGGTGACAATGCTTTTTCCGTCATAATAACATGAGTTGGAGCCGGTCCCCATGATGCAGGCAATGCCTGAGTCATGTCCGCAGAGGCCACGTGCGGCAGCCAGCATATCGGTATTGACTTCCACTTCATTTTTCACACTGAGGTGTTTGGTTATGGCACGGTGCACCATACTTATCTTGTCGGGAAATCCGCATCCTGCACCATAAAAGTATACGGCATCCAGTTCACTTGTTTTCAGCTGAGGTAATAGCGCTGTTGCTATTTCATTACTGATCTCCTCTTCCGACTGAAAGAAAGGGTTCGTACCTTTCGTGAATATCTGTTGGAGAAGTACTCCATTCTCTACAACACACCAATCGGTTTTTGTAGAGCCACTGTCTGCTATTAGAATCATATAAAATAGTTTTTAAGGATTAAGGATTAGGGATGATGGATTAAGGATTAGGGTGTTGCATATAATAAAGGTGGTATCATTAAACATTAATCCTTCATCCTTCATCCTTATTCTCATATCTTGATATATATTTTTCGTTTGTACAACTGGTAGCCGATACACCAGTTAATGGCGATAAACAGCAGGGCAAAGGCAAGGGAACCGGCGGTTTCACCGAAAACGGGCATGAGGACTATATTGTATAAGAATCCGTGTATGCTGATGCTGCCGTCTCCCCACGGGAAACTGATACTACCGAAAAGTATGCTAAGTACGCCGCCCAATACATACATGAACAGCGGATTCACACCGAATGCCTCGAAAAACATGCTCCACTTCTTATAGCCTTTCACATCAATAATCCAGATAAGCAATGCCAGAAAACTGGATGCCAGTCCGCAAGTGACGAGTACGTAGGTAGGAGACCATATTTTCTTGTTGATGGGGCAGCCGTAGCTTAGCAGGAAACCGGAGAAAGTAAGGATAACACCTACCAGAAACAGTGTGATAAGCTGCGAATTGAGAAATGAGGCACGGTCTTCCGACTTGTTGCCATCCAGCATCAGCCGCCCTACACAGAAGCCCAGCAACACATGTGCAATGGCAGGAATGGTGCTTAACAAACCTTCGGGATCTATGCCGTTATCCTTGTACATGTGTGCAGGGGTCAGGATGGCACGGTCTACCACGGAAAGAATGTTTGTTTCATTATAGGCGAAACCGTTGCCGCACATCAACAGTATGAAGTAGCCTGTCAATAGGCCGGCTATCAGATAAGGTATATGTTTATGCTTCATGGTTAGTGCAATGATGGAGGCTGCTCCGTAGCAAAGGGCCAGCCGTTGCATGACACCCAGAATACGGATACGGTCGAATGTCCAGACGGAAGCCCATAGCTTCTCTCCGAAACTGAGGTCGTCCGGAGCGGAGGCCCAGTAATAGCAGAAACGCGAGAACCAGCCGATAGCCATGCCTATAAGGAAAATGACGATGGTGCGTTTCAGTATCTTCATGCCGGCGGCGTGGCTGAACTCGAAGTTGTATTTCTTCAGGGAAATGTATGTGGAAATTCCCATGATAAACATGAAGAAGGGAAAGACGAGGTCGGTGGGGGTCAGACCGTTCCACTCTGCATGCCGCAAGGGGGCATAGATATGTCCCCACGAACCGGGGTTGTTTACCATAATCATACCTGCGATGGTGACACCACGGAGAATGTCGAGTGCAAGGATGCGTTTACTTACTTTTGTACTGTTCATTGTAATATTTGTGTGTTAAGTTAATTATCAATCCTAATTATCAGCTGCCTTTGTACATTCGTCTACCAGATAGGCAATGGATACATAGGGGATACCTGAGTTTGTTGTCAATCCGATTTCACAAGTACGGCTGTTAGAGTAGCCTATATTCACTCCGGACGCTTCTATTTGCGGGCGGAGTTTGCGTAGGGCGTACGAGTTCAGCTCAGGATAGGTGAATCCCCGGTCTCCGGCAAAACCGCAGCAACCTACTTCTTCCGGCACGATGACTTTACTGGAGCAAAGGCGTGCAAGGGCTATAATGGTATCTGCCAGTCCCATTTTCCGCATGGAGCAGGTGATGTGGATTGCTACGGGGCGGTTAATAGGTGTGAAAATCAGCTTCTCACGTAAGAATGTATAGATGAATTCTGCAGGTTCATACAGTTTCATCTTCTTGATACATTCGCGCATGCGGTGCAGACAAGGGCTTTGGTCACAGAGGACGGGGTATTTGCCTTGTTCGCTGGCTTCCCAAAGTGCGGCCTCCAGTTCGGCTGTCTTGCGATCGGCAATGTCCAGCATCCCTTTACTTTCCCAAATGGTGCCACAGCAAAGCTTGTCCATATCTTTCGGGAAGATGATTTCGTAACCGGCTTTTTGCAACAAGGACACCATTTTATTTACCAATGACTGCTCTACGGGAGACTTCTTTGCCAGACCCATAGTCTGGTTGATGCAGCTGGGGAAGTAGACGACTTTGTAGTTACGAGTTACAGAGCTACGAGCTACAAGTGCTGCGCTATTATGCTGCATAGTGCTTGTAGCTTGTAACTCCGTAGCTTGTAACTGATAACTTTTCGGCATAGCCGGCGTCCATAGAGGTATGCCTAATGCATTGTGCAGCCCCTTGGTAATGCCGCTCATCGCCTTTGTCCCTAATAGTGAATGTCCGAAGTTGGCTAAGGACAATACGGGACGCAGTGCACTCTTGACACCAGCGAAATGATTGGCGACAAAGTCTCCGGCTCTGTATCCCAGACTGCCTTTGGGTAATGCTTCCTGGCGGATTATATGGGTAAGGTCGCCCGTATTGATACCCATCGGGCACGACATGGAGCAGAGGCCGTCTCCGGCACAAGTCTGGTTGCCGGGATAGCGGTATTGTTTTTCGAGCAGTGCAAGGCGTGTCGGGTCCTCGCCGCTTTGTTTCAGCCGGGATATTTCGCGCTGCAACACGATACGCTGGCGCGAGGAAAGGGTAAAGCCGCAGGAGAGACAGTTGACTTCGCAGAAACCGCACTCGATGCATTTGTCAGCTACGAGTGACGTAGCTTGTCTCTTGTCACTCATCACTAATAAAGGCAGCGGCTTGAAGTTCTTGATATGGCATTGCGGGTCATCATTGAAAATGACACCGGGGTTTAGCAATCCTTGTGGGTCAAACAGCTCTTTGACGGCTTTCATGGCTTTGTAGGCGTCATCTCCCCATTCATGGCAGACAAAGGGAGCCATATTCCGGCCCGTGCCATGCTCGGCTTTTAGGGAACCGTCATATTTATCTACTACTAAGGTCTTGATGTCATTCATCAAGTCTTCGTAGCGTTTCACTTCCGCTTGGGTACTGAAGGACTGGTTGATGATGAAGTGGTAGTTGCCTTCGAGAGCATGGCCGTAGATGCAGGCGTCATTATATCCGTGGCGGGCTATGAGCTGTTGCAGTTCTGCCGTTGCCTCCGGAAGGTCTTCAATGTGGAAGGCGATGTCTTCGATGAGGCAAGTGGTTCCCGGCTGGCGCGTACCTCCCACAGAGGGGAAGATGCCGGAACGGATGGCCCAGTATTTGGAATATTCCTCCGGACGGTCGGTGAAGCGTACCGGAATATAGGTGGTGAAGGCTTGCAGGCAAGCTTCAATGGCAGATATGTTCTGTTGCAGTTCTTCCGGGGTACGGGCTTTGGTTTCGGTCAGCACTGCTGTCAACCCGGTTTCGTCGCCGGGCTCCACGCCGGGGAGGGCAGAGGAGGCAACTTCGCCTTTGTATTTTAGGAATACGGGGTCGTTGACGGAAGAAAGGCTCTTATAGTCTAGCATTTCAGCCCCTTTTACTGTCCATTCGCCGGTTTCGTCGACCAGCTTCTTCATGGCTACCACAGCGCGGCTCGCTTCTTTGATGGTCTTGAAGTAGAGCATAGCGCTGGCCTTGTAGGGATAATCATATTCAGTCTTCATCGTCACTTCCGAAAGGAACGCCAGTGTACCTTCGGAACCTACCATGAGGTGGGCAATGATTTCGAATGGGTCGTCGAAACGGACGAAGGGCAACAGATTGAGCCCGGTTACATTTTTGATGGAATATTTGTAACGGATGCGTTCGGCCAGTTTTTCGTTGGTACGTATTTCATCGCGCAGTTCGCAGATGCGGCGAATGAAGTCACGGTGACTCACTTCGAAGGAGGCGCGGCTGACGGGATTTCCGGTATCCAGCAGGGTACCGTCCATTAGGATGATACGGGCGGAAACAAGCACCTTGTCGCTATTGGCGTGCGTACCGCAGTTCATGCCGGAAGCATTGTTCATGACAATACCGCCTACCATGGCGCTTTTCACCGAGGCGGGGTCCGGTGCAAACTTACGGCCGTAGGGAGCCAACAGTTCGTTCACACGTTGTCCGATGATGCCCGGTTGGAGGGTTATCTGTTCGTAGTCGGCGGATATGCTGTATTTTTCCCAATTCTTACCGGCTACGATGAGGATGGAGTCACTAATGGCTTGGCCCGACAAACTGGTCCCTGCCGCTCGGAAGGTGACGGGCAGCCCGTGGCGGCTCGCCAGTTTCAACAGTTGTGAAACTTCATCTTCGTCTTTCGAACGGATTACAATCTGGGGAATCAGTCGGTAAAAACCGGCATCCGTACCCCAAGCCAGCCGGCGAAGTTCGTCGGTGTAAATCCTTTCCTGCGGAATGAATTGTTTTGCTTCCTGCAGGAAAGCCATGTAACTATGCTCTTTCATGTTCACTTTTTTTTATTGCATCACTTCGCTTCAAAGTGCTCTGTAAACGTGTCTTACGAGGGGGTACATTCAGTCGTATACTGAATATATTTAAGTATACGACTGAATGTGGTTCTGTATACGACTGAAATAGTCTCCGTATCAGGCTCTTTTCCCTTCCTTATTTATCTGTAAATTTATTTATATAAATAATACTTTTTCGACAACTTACGGAAGTCTTCGGCATCTTTATACCAGTAGTCGCGTATGTCCTCCCAACGGTTCCGTTTCGAGAAGCGCTCGCGTATCTGCCGCGAACCGCTTACTTTGTCGAACATGTTGAAACGTCCCTTGTCGGCATGGTCAAACACGGCACGGTCAGGATAGAGGGCGGCGACTTCCTGCATGACCAGGAATTGCAGGTCGCTCAACGGTGCTTTGCCGAAATCCATGATGTGCACTTGCACACCTTGCAGCAACTCGCCTTTGCCTACACTATAGAACGGCTTTAGGTACATCGGTCTGAAGATGACCCCCGGTACGTTCAGACGGTTCAGGTTTCCGGCCAGCTTTTCCGCTTCCATCCATGGTGCGGCAAACATCTGGAACGGAATGGTATACCCCACGCCGATAGACATATATCCTAGTTCACCCAGAATGCCGCTGACGGGGTAGAAGAATGCAGAATGAGGATGTGGAATGTGTGGAGAGGAGGGAACCCATTGCAGTCCGGTTTGGGTATAATCCATCTTGCGTTTCCAGCCTTTCATCTTCACTATGTGGAGATTACATTGTTCCCCATCCTTCAACATCTTCTCGCCATTGAGCATCAGTGCCAGCTCACCGCAAGTGAGGGCGTAAAGGTACGGAATTTTAAACTGGCTTACAAAAGAAATGCAATCATCTTCAACCAAGTTGCCTTCAATCTTCAATCCGCCTACGGGATTGGGCCGGTCCAGCACAATGAATTCCTTGCCGTTTTCGGCAGCGGCTTCCATGGCCAGTCCCATGGTGCTGATGTAGGTAAAGGAACGGCAACCGATGTCTTGGATATCATACACTAATACATCCACATCTTTCAGCATGTCCGGCGTGGCCTTGCGGGTCTTTCCGTAAAGCGAATAGACGGGCAGTCCGGTAGTCGCGTCTTTGATGTCCGTCACATGGTCGCCTGCGTGCACATCGCCGCGCACGCCGTGTTCGGGGCCGTAGAGTGCCACAAGGTTCACGTTGGGCGCCTCGTGCAGGATGTCAATGGTGGACCTCATCCGGTTGTCCACCCCCGTCGGGTTGGTAATCAATCCTACACGCTTACCTTCCAGGCATCGGAAATTCTGTTCTTTCAGTACCTCGATACCGGTCTTTATTCTGATCTTCTGTGCTTGCATCGCACCTCCGCAAAGGAGGCAGAGCAAGGATATAATAATAGTCCTCTTCATAACCAATCACTAAATATTACTCACAAAACATTAATCATTAACCATTAATCATTTTTTTCCATATTCCGGGTCTATCCTTCTGTCTGCAAAAATGGTGACAACAACCGTGGCGAAACAGCATATCATTACCAACCAGAAGAAGTCCGTATATCCGATAGCCTCCTGGATATATCCCGCAAACATACCTGGTATCATCATGCTTAGTGCCATGAATGCGGTACAGATGGCATAGTGGGATGTTTTGAATTCACCTTCGGAGAAGTACATCATGTAGAGCATGTAGGCCGTGAAACCGAAGCCGTAGCCAAATTGCTCGATGGCGATGGCGGTTGAGATAGCAAACAGATTGTCGGGCTGGGCAATGGCAAGATAGACAAACGTCAGGCATGGCAGAGTCATGCATCCTGCCATCCACCAGATGGATTTTTTCAAGCCAATGCGTGATGCGAACAATCCTCCGAGGATACCGCCCAGGGTGAGGAATATGACTCCGATGGTGCCGTATACGATACCTACTTCTGCTGTCGATAGTTCCAGACCTCCCGATTCTTTGGAGGCAACCAGGAAAGGCATACACATTTTGATGAGGAATGCTTCAGGCAGGCGGTACAGCAACATGAACACGATGGCCAGCAATGCGCCCGGTTTGGTAAAATAGGTGGCGAATGTTCGTCCGAATTCTCTGAATATAGCTCCTGCAGTGGCGGCATCGGCAGCCAGTGTTGACTTATCTGAGGTGGGTTTGGGGACTGCAAAGAGGTGATAGAACGTCACCAGGCTGAACAGAACGGCTGTAACCAGCATCGTGATGGTCCATGACAGCGGAATGTTTTCGGTTCTCAGTTCGATGGCGCCGGCAATGGCTACGAGCACGCCTTGTCCGAAGATAGAGGCGAGCCGGTAAAACGTGCTTCGGATGCCAACGAAGGCTGCCTGGTCACTCTGTTTCAGTGCCAGCATGTAGAAGCCGTCGGCGGCAATGTCGTGTGTGGCAGAGGCAAAAGCCGTGATGATGAACAGCATCAGCGTGATGCTGAACATGCTGATGGGGGTTGTTCCGGCCGCCATAGTCGCCTCGTCCGGCCGTGGAATGGACAGCGTCAGCAGGATGAATGCCACAGACATCAGAATCTGCATGGAAAGGGTCCACCATCTTTTGGTCTTGATGATGTCGACAAACGGGCTCCAGAAGGGTTTGATAGTCCATGGCAGATAGAGCAGGCTTGTGAACAAGGCCATTTCTCCGTTCGGTACGCCCATTTTGGTAAACATCATCACGGAGATGTTGTTTACGATAAAATATGGAATGCCTTGTGCAAAGTACAAGGTGGGTACCCATGCCCATGGCGATATGTTTTTTGTATGGTTCATGATATTGATTTATTGTGTTCTATTCGATTATTCATACAGCTTGTCAATGCTGGCACCTATATAGTAGTGCAACAGTATTGCATCATACTTATACCCTTGCTCGCCCATCACGGCTGCACCTATTTGGCAAAGTCCCACACCATGCCCCCAACCGGCACCGGTGAGGATGAAGCGTCCGGGAATGCCTTCGGCGGACAACTCCTCTTTGTCTACCACGAAGGCAGAGCTGTAGAGGTGTGAAGTGGAGAGCGTGCGGCGGATTTCCAGTTCCTTGCCGATGGTGAGTGTGCGTTTGGTTCCCACAATCTTCAGTTTCCAGAGGCGTCCGCTGGTTCCGCGGGCTATGGGGATAAGGTCGATGATTTGTCCGTAGTCAATGCCTGAACGTTTCAGAATGAGGGCTGAAAGCTCTTCCTGGGTATATTCCACTTTCCAGCGATAGAAGTCCGTAGTCTCCTGGTCATAGTTATTGAGTACCTGCGAGAGGATTTTCTTGTCGGTGGTGTTGCAGAATGCTTCGGGGGAGGTACGAATCCAGCGGTCCGCTTCGACTTCCTGCGTCAAATCGGGCAGTGTGGCGTGCGTTTTGCTGTCTCGTTGTTGGGCAAGATAGGGGTATTTGATGTCTTCCCAGCAGTATTGGAACTCCTCGAAAGCACCGCCGCAGCATTTGGAGAAACGGGCGTCGCAAATCTTACCATCAGATGTCAGTACCTGGCCGCGGGTAGCGGAGATGGCTTGTTTCACAATATCGGTAGAGGCACGTGTAATGCCCTGGTAGCGTTGACAATGGTCGTCGGCGCATACATCGAAACGTGTGTGGTCTTCTCGGTCGTACCAGCGAATCAGCTCTTCGTCGGTCTGCGTAAAGGCCGAGTAGTTAGCTTGGGCTTCGGTGATTTCCTTATTCTTTTGTATTTGTGCCAGTAGCCAGCTTCGGGAGATGACAGCGTGTGCCTTGAGCAGCTCCAGAGAAGCGGTGGCACTCATCTCGGAGGAGATGACGCTGGTCAGATAATCTTCTACATGGATGACGTTGATGCCGGTGAGCTTTCCATTCTCAACGATGATTTTGAGAGCACCCAGAAAACGCTGGTCTTCCTTGCGCTCCCAATGGAAATTGATGCCGATGGTAACGTCCAATAGTTCGAAGGCATCGGTCTGCTCGTGTTGCGGTTCAAACAGCAGTTCGTCATACCGGCGTCCATTCCAGAGAATCTTGCCTTCGTCGTAGGTCACTACCTGCTTGCCGCTGACTTCCGTTCCGTCCATGCGATACGGATTCAGCAAAACGAATTCTATCTGCGGTTCAAACAGAATGCCTACTTGTACTTTGGGCTCTTTCATAATGGTATTTCTTTAAAATTAGAGTTCTTGGATTTCAGAAGTCATATTTTTTCCCTGATACGCTGCCGTACCTTGTGGAAATCTGTGGCAGAGAGGCATACTTCACTTAATATCTGCGCCACGTCTTCCGCAGTGATTTTCAAGAAATCCTTTTCTACGGGGGTGATAAAGACACCTCCCAAGTCGACGGATGCCGGGCTGCTCAACAGATTGGCTTCTCCTTCGGCAGTATAGCAGGCGGGGCGGTGTTTCTCGCGCGGGAAGACAAAGACCACCCAACGGTCGGCCTCGTATAGGACCAGTACGTTCATCATCGGCTCGTCTTCTTCGGGTTTCACGTCCAGAGAACGGTAAATGATGTCGAACAAGTCTGCCGCGTCCTCTTTGGAGGTGGATTCAATCACAAGTGTGGCACGGGGAGCGTCGTCAAGATACCACAGTGCTGCTTTCCTATAATCGGCTATTTTCCCGGCAGTCTGTCCGCGCCAGTCCTTTTCAATAGGCATGAACCCTTTGTTTCCTGCCTGGAAATGAGCATGGTCGGGGGCGGAAGCACCACATTTGGGACCGTTGTAGAAGATGGTGTAATCCGTCAGCGCCTCGGCCAGCTCCAGCATGTCGGTGAAGCGGGTGGCTATGCGTTGAGGGGTATGTGCCAGTTCCGGTACTGTCAGGTGGCGGGGGAAGATGGGGAACGGATTCACCAGAATATTGTAGTGTCCTCCGAACGGGATACCTTTCTGTACCGGCGGCAAATTGGCCGGGCACAGAAAGCATTTCCGTTCCAGGATGGACTTGGCATCCACTTTGGCACCGGAGGAAACGATGCGTGCGGGGTTGAACTGTACCTTATAAAGTATCCCGTTTACATTCAGCTCTTTCACCCGCACACCGGAGAGGGCGGCATAGTTGTTGCGTGCCGTCTCCCAGGATGCCAATTGTCCAGTCAGAAGATGGTGTATCGTTTGATTCATATCACTTGTTTTTGTTCATCGCTATGCGTGCCTGAAGTTCCCAGGTACGGATGCGGTCTTTGTAGAGGTTGTGTCCGTTCATTTTCACGATGTCCAGTGAGGCATCGGAGTTGTCGTCCCAGCGGCGGCAGAGGTAGACCACGTCGTACACGCGTCCTATCTGGTACTGGCGGGAGAAGTTCAGTCCCAGTGCATAGTCTTCGCCATAGCTGGTATTGGGTACTTTCACTTCGCGCAGTACCGGGGTATAGAAGGCGCGCGGGGCACCCAGACCGTTGATGCGGAGGGCGTTGTTGCGTCCGTTTGCCGGAGTCCATTCCTTGTGGTCGATGATGCCCGGAGCAATCATGTTCATGTTGAAGTCCGTCATCATATAGGTGCCTACCACCATGGCGCAGTTCTGTTCGTAGAAGGCGCGTACCATGATGGCGAGTGTGTTTTCGTCTTTGTATACGTCGTCGCTGTCCAGCTGCACGGCAAACTTGCCACACTTGGGGTGGTGTACACCTACATTCCAGCAACCGCCGATACCGAGGTCGTTGCGTTCGGGGACGATATGGATGAGGCGTTCGTCGTCCTTGAATTCGTCGATGGCTTCCGTTGTGCCGTCTGTGGAGTGGTTGTCGATGATGATAAGATTATATTTGAAGTCTGTCTTCTGCATCAGTACCGACTTGATGGCATCGCGGATGGTACGGATACGGTTGCGCACCGGAATGATGACCGAAGCTTCATACTCAAAGTTACCGGCAGAGAACTCAATCTTCTTGAACTCCGGTGCCAGATATCCCCCGATTTCTTTCAGATGTTCGGTACATGCCTGCTCCATCTCAATCTGGCGGTCACGGTTTTTGGGGTCTACATAGTCGAAAATCTTTTCGCCGCTCTTGCGGGTATCGTTTTCCACCTCGCTGTATAAGTATTCGTTGATATGTACCAAGTTTGAATGTTGGCTCAATTTCAAGCGCAGGTCGTAAAGTCCGGCGAAGTTGTAGTCAGACTTCATGTGTCCGGCGGCTTCCTTTAGTTTTTCGGTGTTGAAAAGGAGCAGGGAGCCAAAGTTGAAGTCATCCCTCAAGGAACCGAATTGGTAGTCGATTACCGGAGCGTTGCTCTGCTTGCCGTCTGCTATTTGGTAGTGGTCGGCATATACCATACCGGCGCTTGAATCTTCAAGGATGTGTATCATACGTTCCAGTGCAAACATACCCATTTCGAGCGTAGTCTCTTTGGTATAAAGCAATGTGTATTCTCCCTTGGCTGCATTAGCAATAGCTTTGAGAGTTGCACTGCTGTAGGGCATGTCAACAAACAATATTTCGCAGTCCGGGAGCGATTCCAGAGTGGCATCGGTCGTGATTAACCGGATTTCTTCTATAAGTCCTGTCGCCTGTAGGCTATTCACTGTTTTTTCTACTTGTTCTTTTCCTGCGTAGGGAAGAAAGCAACTGATTTTATTCATGATATATCTTTTAATTTTTAATTCTCAATTTTTAATTCTCAGAAGTCCCACTTCCCCGCTGGTTGCCGTGAATAGAACTTCGTGGCCGTTCAACGGAACTACGGTACTGATGAGTGAATTTCCTATTTTATGTTTCCACAGTACTTTGCCTGTTTTTCCTTCCAGTGCGAAGATAAGTCCTTCTTTGGTACTGCCAAACATTACCCCCTCTTTTTCCACTTGCATGGAGGGGGCATGCTCATAACCGAAACCTACATTGGTTGCCCACAACTCCCGCGGAGTATCTCCTTGAGCTGCATAGCAAACAATGCTGTCGTTCATCGTTTTGCTATAGATACGTTCACCGTCTTCGGAAAGTCCGATGGTCTCGCGCACCATGGACTGGAAGGTGCGCCACACGGTATTGCCCGTATGGATGTCTATGGCGGTCATGGCGCGTTGCGGGTCGGTAATGAATACTTTGCCGTCGGCAGCTACCGGCCATACGGCGGCAGGAGAGAAGTGCATGCGGGTCAGTCCGCCCGTCCATTTCCACAACTCACGTCCGTCAGTCTTGTTCAAGGCATACAGTGTATTGTCCCATGCGCCGAAGATGACCTTGTCTTCCGTCACCAACGGCTTGGTTTCGATGTAGCCCTTCACGCCGGTGTAGGTCCAGATTACTTTTCCTGTATGGATGTCTGTGGCGCGGAAAGTGGCATCACTGGCACCGATGTAGGCGGTACCGTCTGCGATGGTCACGGCTCCGAGTACCGGTTCGGCAGCTCTTACCGTCCAGAGCAGGTTGCCGTCTTTGGCATTCAATCCGTAGATGTGGCGGTCGGCAGACCCGAATACAACGATACCTTCGCTTACGGCCGGAGTACCGACAATACGTTTGCCGGATTCAAAGCTCCATAGCTTTTTGCCGTTTTTCAGGGCGTAGGCTGTCAGCCGTCCCATATCGTCTCCTACGAACACTTTATCTTTTTCTACGGCGGGCGAGCAGTAAATGCCTGCACCCGTCTGTACCATCCATTGTTCCTTTACTTTCAGATATTCCTTGTTGACCGAGAAGTCGGGATATTTCTCCGCTTTTCCATTGCGGTCGTAATATTGCCCGGCCAGCGAGAAGGCAGCCCATTGCTTCTTAGGCTCGCCGATACGTTGCGTGTATACACGGATGGAGTCTTTGGTTACTTCGTAAATGCCATAACCCGGTTTTCCTTCTTTGTCGCGCAGGTTGCTGCGCATCAGTACGCCCGGAATGCCGTCATAACGTAAATCCCGGTTGCTGTGATAATGCCCGCCGATAAACAGGCGCACGTTGTAAGGGCGGACGGCATCCGTCACCTCATACCAGTTGTCCACATCCCCGTCCATTAGCGGGTAGTGGGTGACAAGTATCACCGGTTTGTCTTTGCCATTTTTCTCCATTTCCTCCGTCATCCAACGGATATCTTGCGGCACTACATGCCCGTAGGCCATACGCATCAGCGGACCGGAGTTGAAGCCGAGGAAAAGGAATCCCTTATGCTCGAACTCGAAGCGTTCGCCGCCAAAGATTTCTCCGAAAGCGGTGCAGCCGGAGTCGCTCCATTTCGTTTCATGGTTGCCAAGGGCTACGTGGTAGGGTACTTTCAGCAAGTCAAGGCACGATTTCACTTTTTCCATGGTGGCACGGTCGCCTTCTTCGGTCAGGTCGCCCGTCACCAGGACAAAGTCGATACTGTCGGTGGCATTAATCTGTGCTATGGAACGCAGCAAGTCCTCAGTGGGATTCGGATTGTTCGGGGTCAGATGAATGTCTGTCAGTTGGGCAAAACGGAATGTCCCTTGCTGTGCCTGCATCCCCAGGGGGAGCAGGCAAGCCATCAGGACAATTATTAACAGTCTTCTGTTCATAGATGATGATTGGTTGATATTATTTGTTGTCGTTGAAGAATGTCAGCACAGCATTCATGAGTGCCTCTCTTTCAGAATCAGTACGTATGGATTCAAAAGGGAATCCCAATACAAAAGTCTTGTAGTCGCCTTGGTAGGCCACACCGGCACTCAGGTTGTTTTCAGAATACCGCATCACGGTGTGTGCATCTTTGGTTGCCGGTTCAATGGCGTCCGGTGATTCCACCACATACGAATCGGCATTCAGCTCATTGTGATAGGTATAGTTTCCTGAAAGGGCGGGGAACGGAGAAGCTACGCTTTTCACCTTACCCATTGTAGCCGCTTGTCCCACACGCCACTTATATTTCAGTACTTCCATCGCAAATTTCTTGTCGGCTTCGTCGGCAGTTGCAAGGCGGTTGTCCCATAAATCCGTTCCTACAAAAGCGCCCGAAACAAAGATATTTCCACCTTGCTTACAATAAGCCACAATAGCCTCCTGCATCGGTTTGCTGAAAGTCTTGAACTCCAACGGTTTTACGCCTCCCCGTCCCATCTTGGTCTGGCACTGTTTCCCAAGTATCAAGTCCACATACCTATACTCTTTCATATCTACCGAAGTATTTTTATCTCCCCTTCCTACGGGGGAGGGGTTGGGGGAGAGGCTTTCGTTGCTACACGATACAAACGAATATCCCGCTTTCAGGATAGCGGCACCATGTATGGCAGGATAATCGAACGTATTTCCTGCGATGACTTGGGTCTCGTAATTTCCATAACTGTCGCCGAAACCGGAGGCGTCGTCGTCCATCCAGGGAATGGAACGGCGGTATTCCTTCATCTTGCCAATGTAGCTGATGTCCCGGATATAGGGGACCCCGTGGTCCTGCTCATCCAGAAATCCGGCAAGGAGGGTGTCGGCGGGGGTGGGTGCCGTAAAGTCGGCAGGGGCACTGATACGGTCGAATCCGTTTATCACCAATACGGTACCTTTGGAATTGAATGCTCGTCCGGCAGAAAGAATTTCGGAAGGGAAACTTTCACCGCCCTTGTTGACAGCGGTAACCTTGTAGCTGCATACCATGCCGGCGGGGAGCGTGGTTCGGTAACTGTTGCCGTCCACCAATACTCCGTTGTCGAAATCCCCGTCGCCGATACGGGTATAAACAATGTATTTCTCTGCTACGGCAGTCGGTTCCAACGCATCCGCTACGGGTTGCCAGGTCAGTTCCACTTCGTTCTCGCTGGTCATGCGCAAGGCCATGTGGTCTACCGGTAACGGTTGCACTACATAATCCATGTGGTATTGTGAGCAGAGGAACTGCAACATACCTTTATAGATGGCGCGGCTTACGGTGAAACGGAAACGTGGGTCCAGTCCGTAGCGCATGTCTGCAAAGTTTTGATGGGAAAGCAGTTCGAGCAGCATGGTAGGTACGCGGGGTACACGGGCCTCATAGTAAGATTGGTTCCATTTGCCACGGCGTGTCCATTGAGGTTCGTAGAGGGTACGCACGTCGCGCACGATGTTGGACTGAATCAAGTCTGTCAGGTCGTGGCTCAGATAGCGTGATGCTCCGTTGGCGAACTTCTCATTGTAGGCGTTGGTATGGTAGATGCCGAGTGTCCCGATGATGGAATCGTTCAGTGTAGTTCCTGCATCGGAGTGGAAGGCGAAGGCCATGTTGACGGGGATGTTCAGCCCTCTCTCCGTCGGATTCACGGCAGAGCCTCCGGAAAGGTAGTTCACCCAGATACCACGGCATTTATAGTCATCCGTATAGTCGTTCTTTCCGTTGCTTTCTGAATATACGCTGTCCGGTATGCCTGCCCATTGCAGCCAGTAGCGGGCGGCTTCGCAGAAACGGGGATAGTTAGATAGTTGATAATTGATAGTGGACAATGGAGAATAGGTTACACGGTCTTGGATGTTGCCTGTATGGGTGTTTTGCAGGTTGCGGGTGTCGGAGCTTTTCAGGTTTTCCGTAGCGCCCTCGTTGGAGATGCGGCGGGCGATGTTCCCCATACCGCCGCCAATCTTCACGGCGTCGGCGGTGATGATTCTTCCTACTTTGGAGGAAAGGTTGCTCAGAACGACTTTGCATTCATTGTTCCGACCGGCATTGAAGCCGAAGGTGCCGAGGTAAATCCAGGTGCCGCCTCCCATTTGCTGGTTTACCTTGAACTGCGTGGTGCCGCCTTTGTGATAGACGGTGTAAAGGGCATCGTCCGCGCTGTTTGGCAAGGTTTGGTAAGAGACGTATACGGCGTATTGTCCGGTCGAAGGGATTTCGGGAATCCATTCGGCGGTGCTTGCGTTTCCTTTCTTGATGGTTTCTATAGCGCGGTAAGTGCCTTCCTTGAAAGGATTCTCAAAGTCTATGTATTGGGGGCGCAGGTGGGCGAAGCCTTGTCCTGCTCCCTGGCTCCAGAGCTTGTCACCGGAATTTTCTGTATAGACGGAACGGCCGGTCAGGCAACCGTCATTGTCTACGATGACTTCTGCCGTCTGGCAATCGCGTTCGCGGGGAAGCAGCACGTTGGCACCGGCATTTTCCAGCATCGGCACGAGGAAAGGCAATACGTAGCTTTGGGTGTAGAGGTCTTCCACGGTCTGGAAGATACGTGCACGCTGCCATTCCCAACGGTCGAGTTTCGGCTCGTAGTACCAGCCGTGGCTTTGCCATAGGGCGATGTGCCGGTTCTGCAAGCCGTTGGTAGGGGTGTAGGGGGCGGAAATGTCGGTAACTAAAGGCTTGGAAGCGACGGGATTGAATGTCTTCGTCTTTTTGTCTTTTTTACTACGCAGGACTTGGGGAACCAGTTCTTCGATGCTGCGCTTGTTGGTACGGATTTGCAGCTTGTATTTGGTAAACTCCGCCGGTAGCAGGGCACTTACGCCCTGGTATATTTCGGCTACATTGTCCTCGCGGAAAGGAATATAGGCACAGTTCATGTTGGCAAACAGTTGCAGCGTATTTCCTTCCACGGCCACTGAGTCGATGCTGATACGTCCTACGGAAACTTCTTTCCGTGCGGTGGTATCCAGGAATTTCCCGATTTCCTGGCGGACATCCGTCGGAAGTTCTTGCGCACCTCCCCATTGGGGGAAGAGGGAGGCGGCAAGCAAACTTAGTAAAAACTGACGTCTTACGTTCATAGATGATGTATTAAGTTAATTGTTCTTTTTATCTTTCCTAATCAACAGACAGAGACCGATGAAAGTGAACAGTGCATTGAAAATCAGCAACTCGTAGCTGAATTGATAACCTCCGAACCAGGCTTCGGAATTTTTCTGCAGAATGAAGCAGAGAACCGGGGAGGCGATGGCAACCAGCGGGATGTACTTGTCACGCACTTGTTGTTTCATGAAGATGCCGAAAGCAAACAGACCCAAGATAGGACCGTAGGTATAGCTTGCCAGGATATATACAGCATCGATGACACTGGTGTTGTTCAGAAGATTGAATACGAAAATGGTGATTCCCATAACAACCGCCATGCCGATGTGCACTTTCTTGCGCATCTTCACAACCGTCTCTTCCGACTTGCCTTTCGTTCCCAGAATGTCTACGGTGAAGGAAGTGGTCAGCGCGGTGAGTGCCGAGCCTGCGGCTGAATAGGCAGAAGAAATCAGGCCGATGATGAACAGTATGCCCACAATGGCAGGGAAATAGTTGCCGGTGGCAATCAGCGGGAACAGTTCGTCACTCTTCTCCACCGCAATCTGCTGGTTGGCGGCAAAGATGTAGAGCAGCACGCCCAGCATCAGGAAAAGCAGGATGACGAAGAACTGCGAAATGACACTGGTAATCATGTTCTTCTGTGAGTCCTTGAAGTTCTTGCAGCTCAGGTTGCGCTGCATCATGTCTTGATCCAGCCCGGTCATGGCAATCATGGTGAAGGCACCGGCGAGGAACTGCTTGAAGAAGTACTGCTTGCTGTTCACATCGTCGAAGAAGAAGATGCGGGACATGTCACTGTCGGCAATGGTGCTTACCATACCGGTAAATGACAGATTGAGGTCGGAAGCGATATACCAGATGCAGAGTACGACCGACACCACCAAGCAGAATGTCTTCAGAGAGTCTGTCCAGATAAGAGACTTTACGCCACCCTGGAAAGTGTACAACCAGACCAGTGCCACCGTGATGGCCACGTTCAGCAGGAAAGGCAGTCCGAAAGGTTCGAATACCAGCAGTTGCAGCGTCAGGCATACGAGGAACAGACGGACAGCGGCACCGAGCATTTTGGAGATGAAGAAGAACCAGGCACCCGTGCGGTAGGAAGACATGCCGAAACGGTTCTCCAGATATTCGTAGATGGATACCAGGTTCATTTTGTAGAATAGCGGTACCAGCAGATAGGCTATGATGAGCTGTCCGGCAATGAAGCCCAACACCATTTGCAGATAGCCGAAGCTGCTGGCGGCAACCATGCCGGGTACAGATACATAGGTCACACCTGAAATGGCGGAACCGACCATGGCGAACGCCACGACATACCAGGATGACTTGCGGTTACCTACAAAGAAGCCGGCGTTGTCTGCCTTCCTTCCTGCAATATAGGATACCGTGAACAGTATCGCGAAGTAGGCGGCTATGGTGATGATTACGGATAGTGGAGTCATAATGTTTATTTACAATTTGTTCATTTACAATTTACAATTTGCCATGCGGCGTTTCTTTAGTATAAACTGTTGTACCTTCCCATTTACTTTTGAATTGTACCTTCTCTGAAATTGTACATTGTAAATAGTGAATTGTACATGTCTTTATTCTTCGTAGAGCAGATAGGGCTTGCGCTGTACCTTGAATTTCTCTACGTCGTCTTTCCATCTTGCCTTGATTTCTTCGGCGCTCTTCCCTTCCTTTATCATTTTGCGCACGTAGTCGGTGCCTATCAACAGTTCGAAGAAGGAACGGAAGAAGTGGTCGTCCATGTTCAGATTCCGGTAAGCGTCTATCACGTAACTCAAGTCAATACCGCGTTTCCAGATTTCCTCGTCGCTCATGTTGCTCAGGTTCACGCCGTGGCAAAGCTTGCCCAGCTGGGGCGGATTCTTGGCTCCGGGAACACTGCGCGGGGTGAAGCTGTAGCTGTAGCCCGTCATGTTGGGATGCCCGTAGACCTGGAAGGGGAGGTCGGTTCCTCTTCCCAGACTGACCGGAGTGGCCTCGAAATAGCAGGTCGAGGGGTACAGATAGATGGACTTCATGTTCGGCAGATTGGGGGACGGGGGAATCGGCAGCTTGTATAGTGTCTGGTGCGTATAGTTCTTGCAGGGAATGACGGTCAGGTCGCAAGTGCGTGACGCCGGCAACCAGCGTTCGCCGTTTACCATCAGGCCCAGTTCGCCCAGCGTCATGCCGTGCACCACGGGAATCGGCAGCCAACCTACACCGGATTTATATTTCATGTCCAGTATCGGGCCGTCCACGTAGTGTCCGTTCGGATTGGGGCGGTCCAGTATCAGCACCTTGCGGTTGTATTCTGCACAAGCGTCCATCAGCCGGCACATAGAGGCATAATAAGTATAGAATCTCAGGCCTACATCCTGGATGTCTACCACAAGGATATCGAACTTGCGCATGGATGCTTCGCTTGGTTTTCCGGATTTCCCGTCGTACAGCGAGAGGATAGGTACTCCGGTCTTCTTGTCTACCGAGCTGGACACGTGTTCGCCTGCGTCGGCATCTCCTCTGAAACCGTGTTCAGGGGAGAAAATGGCTACTACATTGAACTTGTTTTCCAGCAGAATATCCAACAGATGCTTGTCTCCTATCATTCCTGTATGATTGGAGAATATGGCAATTCGTTTATCTTTTAGGATTGGAAAATACTCGGAAGTCTGTTCATCACCTAAAATAATTCGTTCTTCTTGTGCCCGGCACAGTAAAGAACTACATAGCACAAAGGCTAAAAGCAGCAGTTTCTTCATAATAGTATTATTAAGGAGGACGTTGTTTGCAACAAAGATACGTTTTATTTTAATATCAAAAACACTTATTTGGGTATTTTTAGTATTATCAATCATAATTTGCAAATAGTCAACTGTTCACCTTATTAATAATGGTTGAACTGCATCAACTGCGTACGGAAATACTTTTTATAAAAAGAGTGAGGGCCAAGTTTGCCCTCACTTTGGTACAATCGGTGGGAGTGCCGGCTCATTCTTCTATTCTTACCAGATGATAAAGTGTTCCCCGGTTCGATTTCTTGTTGAGGATGTCCAGCTTGCGGAGCGTGCGCCCGAAAGCTGCTATCCGGTTGATGGCCAACTTATCCCTCGTTTTCTGTTGCAGGTCGTTGAAAATCTGCATGGCTGTGAGCCATTCGCCTTCTTCGCTCTCCTCCGCGCCACGGAAATGGCAAAGGAAAAGTTCTTCCAATGGGTCTACCCGCTCGAATTCCCGGTTGTACTCCTTTACGATTGCTTCGTCAGTGTCGTCCAGCCAGTAGCGTTCACCCTTCATGATGTCGTGCATGGCTTGGGCATAGAGCTGGCGATAATTGATAGTGACGTTTGTCTGGATAGGGCCGGTCACTTCGATGCAAATGAAACGGCGGCTTCCCGACGGGTCGGTCAGCAGGTCTTTCAGATTGCTGGTCCCGATGAAGGAGGCATAGCGGCGCATTTCCTGAATAGTGCTACCGTAGGGCTTTCGCAGGTTGGCAACCGGTTTTTGCAGGAGGTGCTTCAAGAAGCCTTGCTGATTGGCGTTTATCTGGTCGAATTCGTCGATGTTAATCAGAAAAAAGCGGCCAAGGCTGCGCTCCGCTTCCTGCTTGCTCTTGAAGTCGATACTGTCGGTGTAGCCGAAACGCAGCTCCGGTGGCAATAGGATGCGGCAGAAAGTACTTTTGCGGTAACCTTGCGGACCTACGAGCAGGGGCGAGGTGTTGTTGCCGTGCTGTTTGTCGATTCCCCGCCAATGTGCCACCATGCCAAGAAACCACCGGTAGAACAGTTCCCTCCAGTGGGGATTGTGGCAGGGCACGAGGTCGGCCAATGCGCGGATGCGGTCTTTGCCGTCCCAGCGTCCGGTGTTATAGAGATATTCTTCGATGGGGTTGTATAGCGGCACGTAGTCCGAAGACAGGAAGCGGGTGATGTCGCGGTCCCACACACGTACTCCCTCTTTCAGTACCTTCATGGCGATGCTGCTGCGTACGCGCTGGTCGGCAGGCTGGAAGTAGAAGTGGATGGAGTCGCGCTGCCGGTATTCCAAGTCGCCAAGCACGGTGTTGTAGCGGAATTCGTAGCGGCGTTTCATGAACTCCTCCAGCCGGAAAGCAGTTTCCTGGTCTTTGTTCAGGCTGCTGCGGGTGCCGAAGCCTTTCAATTCCCCGTAAAGGTTATGCAGCGTCAGGCGTACAAGGGGTTCGTCTGCCTCCCGGTAGTAGTGCATCAGTGTCTGGCGCACCGCTTCTTCTTCAGGAATGCCGGCTTTGAAGCAATGTTCGGCAAGGCGGGACAGCAGCGGGCGCAGGTCGTCGCCCCGTCGCCAGTTGTCCAAATCGCGGAAGGCGCGGTCGAGGGCGGCCTCGAAGAGCAGGTTGCATGTGTCCGCCACTTCGTAGCCGGGAGTCATTCTCAGCAACGGATTGCTTTCCTGCTGTTTCCGTTGGCGGTAGTTGTCTTCCGAGGGCAGGGCGCAGGGCTGTTCCAGGCAGAAGGCCACGGCAGTGGGGCTATAATAGGGCTGTTCGTCCACGGTCATCCGGCAGCTTTGTAGGAGTGAAGGAGCCCGGAGGGTGATGGGGAAAGGGAGAAGGGGTTGGTAGCACTTCACTGCCAGGCGGTAGGCGTGGGCGTGGAATAAGGCGATATCGTCTTCATTCTTTGGAAGCCCTCCGTCGGGCAGGGTGAAGCGTACCCATATTTTGGCGCTTCGTCCGCTGGAGCCACAGAAGGCGGCAAAGGTTTGCGGCAGCAGGGCGGCTTGTTGTTTCACCAGTTCGGCTTCGGCCACCCCGGCCAGGTTGTTTACTTCCAGTAGTACCAGCCCGTTGTAAGTCTTTATCCGGTGTTCTCCTGCTTTGGTGCGGGTCATTTCTACGGCGGGATAGAGACGCGGCAGTCTGTCGATATGCTCATATCGGGCGTTGGTCCCTTTCAAATGCGGGATGATGCTACGCAGCTCCGTAATGTATCCGGTCTTGTTCTCGGTTTTCAGCTTTTCCATCAACATGTCCGTTTCTTGTGTGCTGACGGCCTCTTTTCCGCTTTCGCGTTCCTCTCTGATCAGTGTGATTTTCATTCTTTATCGTGTATGTAATATTCTTGTAAAGATACGCCGGGAAAGGGGTGGATACAAGCTTTTCAAGGATTATTTTCCGATTGGCTTCTTTTTTGGGGTGGAATGTCTATATGTTTCTTTTATAAAAGGTGTTCGTTTCTTTGCTTATCCCCATAGTTTTGTCTACTTTTACACCAGAGTTTATGAACAGTCCACTAAAGTGGTCTTTCTTGTTCATATTAGTGAACGGAGCAGCTCACTACAGTGAACGGTTCTGCTCACGGGCTGGGCTGTGATATAACCTTGGTACTTCAACAGACTGCGTACGTACTTCGCACGTGTTCCGTGCAGTGCTTTATCGTATAATGTAACCCTTTAACGCAGTTTGAACTATGGCTATTTTGTTTGATTGGTACGAGAATCCGGACTCGTACGACAAATCTCCGGAAGATAAAATCCTTCATCCCCGTCTCCGCCTAAATGGGAGCAGGTCTACCGATGAATTGCGGCGGGACATCCAGGCACGTTGCTCATTGACAGAAACCGATGTGACGGCTGTGCTTGATGCTGTGTCGCACGTCATGGGCAGGGAACTTGCCGAAGGAAGGCAGGTGCATCTCGACGGCATCGGCTACTTTCGCGTGTCGCTCACCACGATCGAACCGGTAGTGGCTGCTACCAAGCGTAAGTTGACGAAGGTGAAGATGGCGGGTGTGAAATTTCGTGCCGACCAAAAACTGAAAAATGAAATTGGTACCATCAAGGCAAAGGCTTTGAAGGCAAACGAGCATTCGGCTAAACTGACGGATAAAGAGATAGACCGTCGGCTGACCAACTATTTCGCCACTCGCCCTTTTATGACACGGAATGACTTTCAAAGCGTTTGCGGCATGATGCGTACTACTGCCATGCGGCATATCCGTCGGCTGCGCACCGAAGGAAAGTTGAAGAATGAGGGAACAATGCTGCAACCGATTTATGTACCCGTTTCAGGATATTACGGTAAGAATGAGTGACTTATAACTTTGAACGAAGAAATCTTGTGGTGAGGGCAAATTTTGCCCTCACTTTTTAAATTTGCTCTCACCCACCTCTTGAATGCCGATGAATAGGGCGATGCGTGCGAAAGGTGAGGGTGGTGAGGGTGGATGTGTGAAATTTAGTTTAGTTTGATGGGCGGCTGAATATGGGTATTCCCATACGGTGTATATGTTCCAAAAGGTCGGCATTCTTTAATTTGCCATAGATGGAAAGGTCTACGCTGTAAGGCAAAAGCAGGTCGTCTATTTCATCGGAAAGGCTGCTTAAAGTATTATACGTAAGTCTGTCTCCCATCAGCGTGATGTCTATGTCGGAAAAAGGCTTGAAATTTCCTTTGGCTCGTGAGCCGTACAAAACAGCCTGCTCTATTTCTTCATGTTTCCGGAAGAGATTGCATAGCTTTTCCAGTTCATTGTCGGTCAATCCGTACATAGCTCAATCGAATAAGGATGGTGTATTCAAGGATTGCATTTTCTCTTCAGAGACTACATCGTTGTCATGATTGTGCGATGTCAGATTTCGGGCTTCTATAGTCTCCGTCCATTGCTTGTCATCAATTAATCCCATTTCAAGGGCTTTGCGTATGGCATCACGGGAGCTGCGGATGTCGGTATACCCCTGATATTCTGCATAGTCCTTCATCACTTTCCAGGCCAGTTCGTGGGTATATTCAAAACGCTGTATCCATCGTATGTCTTGCTGTACCATGATAGCTGTCTGTTTTTAAGTAAGCAAATATAAGCTTCTTTTGTGTAACGAGCAAATGGATGGGGGCTTTTTCGTGAAAGCTGTCTGGGGCTATTTTGGAGAAAGGCTGTTTTTAGGTGTGGAATAAGTTCCTGAATTTGTTGAGCCGATGTCGAAATAGTTATATATGTATGTTCTGGTTCCACATGCATTTATGAAATCAACCGTTACGCAAACTCGTTCAATTTCATGACTGTTCCGACTGCTGAAAGTAGTGAAATAATATCCTTGCATGTCTACCTCCCAATCGCAGTCAACACTCCAATGAAAATCATGCGCACCTTCAGGAATAGGATTCAATCCGCATTCACCTCCGCTTTGTGACAGATAGCCATATATAATGTCATGGTCATTTTCTTGTATTCCTGATACATTGAAAGTAATTGGTTTGGAAAACTGAACAGTGTATTCCTTTGTGTGTACTATTGCGGTTAAGGTCGTATAAATGGAACTGCCTCCGGGTGTCCCTAAATTATTCAGGGTGATAGCAGGTGATGCCTGATTTAATTGCGAATATAAATCGTTGCCAACAATCCAATCCACTGTTGCTTTTGTGGGAAAATTCTTGATACTGAATGTCCCGTTGTCACAGATTACGTCAGGGCCAATCAGTTGCATTGATGTCTTAGATACACTCAAAGGTAGCTCATTGGTAAAATTATCGGTTTGATTTTTATATTTGTAGCTCACTTTGACACTTGCGTTACCGGGTTGTGTCGGTACGATTGTTACCGTAGAGCTGTTCTGACCACTTACTATCTTAATATTCTTCCCGGTCCAATAAAATGTATGTGCCTTGCTGTCATTGATGGAATATATGTATTCTTTATATTGTTCAATATTTCTGTAGCCATCTATTTGAGGACCCATATTGGGAAAACTGATATTGCTTTTCCGAGCCATGAAATACTCTTTTGCTCCGATAGAATTTATGTAGAAATCATGGACTTCTACTCCGACATCGCTGTTCTTGAAGGCTTGCTTTGATTTCAAATTTATTTGGAATTTGCTTTGTGTAACAGATGCACTTTGAGAGATTTCAGCGAATAGATTTTTATCGTAAGTCCACTTTATGCCCGTATCTTTGTTTATGGGATAATTGCACCAAAGTGTTATCGTATCTCCCAATTCAAATGTTGAAGGGGCATTGATTGGCATAGGTTTCATTTTGACATTGATGTTTCTTAGATCTGCGGTAAGTTCGATTGTACTTTTTTCAGGACGTACCATCAGGGTAGAATTACTACCTGCTTTAGTCCATAATACATTTATTGGAAAATGGTTTTTTACTGCTGGAATTTGGGTTACCCATGTACTCTCGAATCGTTCTTGGTAGTTTGTTTTGAATCGTGCTTCTCCACCGACTGCTGAAATTCTTATACCTACAGATTGTTTTTGTATAGGAATACTTAAATCATAAGTGTAGTAACCATCACCAACATAGGGGTTCATTTCGCCCGTAATAGTACCGCTTATGTAGGAAGCACGTGTTGTGACATCAGAATAGAAATCCTTATCTTGTAACTCGTCTGTTTGTTCTTCTTTGTTGCAACTACTATTGATGAAGCAGATTAGTAGTACGAAAAATATGTTCTTCTTTTTCATGATATGTTTCTTGTTAGTATGTTATGAACGAAGGGAAAGTATATGATATTGATTTATGGTTCCTTTTAGAAGGTGCTATTCGTGTTTCTATACACCTTTTAAAGGGAATAACAAAAGCGTCCATACATTTGTATTTAGATACATGGAATGTATGAACGCTTTAATTAAATCCAAACGAGGTACAGCGCGATATGCTGTTTTTAGTTGATTACCAACCCGGATTCTGCTTCATGTTTTTATTCAGGGTCAACTGTGTAGTTGGAATCGGGTAGAAATAATGTTTGGCTTCATAAGTACGGATTTGTGCATCGGAGGCATCTATATATCCGTTCTTGGTCGCTTCTTCACAGTCAGGCACATTGCTTACGTTGGCGCCCAACATGGTGTTCGGGTACTTGGTTGAATCCAATTTGTCGAGCTGGTGCCAACGGATTAAATCCCAATATCGGTACCAGTTATCCATAATCAGTTCGCAACGGCGACAGCGGCGTATCTCCCAAATCAGATTGCTTACTCCCATATTATTGGCAGGATCGGCATCTGGAGTAGTTGTCATAGCCGGCAGGCCGGCACGAGCCTGAAGCTTGTTTATGGAGTTGTTGAGATCGTCTTGTGTGAGAGAACCCATTTCGGCTTTGGCTTCTGCAAAGTTCAGATAAATAACTGAAATCCAATAGAGCGGGCAGTCGGTGTATTGGTAGCCGATGTTGTTTCGGTCGCTAACACTCAATTCTTCGGGGTTATCATACTTGGCGATGCCATAACCGGTCGATGTGGTGAAGGCTGCTACACCGGCACGGCTGTAGGCGTGGCCTCTGAAAGAAAGTACCGGGTCAAGAATTTCGGACAGGCGCTTGTCGCGTACGGCCAAAACCTCTCTTATAGAGTAATTTTTGTCTGCATCCAATACGGCTGCATCGTCCTTGTTTTTCGAGGTTGTTGCCAACGGTTTTCCATCAAGGAAAAGGAAACTGTCGAATGCGTCCTTTGAAATGCCGTGCGTACCACTTGTATTGATTGTGTAGTCAATGGTGGAGTGCCTTAACGAACTTTGTGCATAAGGCTTGTAGAAAATCATTTCCGGATTGCTTGCCAGGCTGACAGAATTATAGTTGGCTTTGTAACTGTTACTTAGAGAGTAGTTTTTGGCCATAAGATATTCGCAGGCTGATACACATTCTTGCAAGTATTTGTTGGCGCGGCTCTCATCAGCGGCTTTGCCATTCTCAGCTTGAGTGCGATATTTGCAGTATGTACCTTCATATAAGGTGATGTCTGCTTTCATGGCATATGCCATGTCGGTGCTGAAACGTTGCCGATTGCTGTTTGCGGTAATGTGTTCGCACGCATAATTGATGTCTGCCAGCACATGGTCCATCACTTCATCCCGGTCGGTGCGTGGTCCGTAGAGGACTTCGTTGTCGGCTGGGTCGATAACTTTGTCTATCCATTGAACATCGCCGTACATACGGACCAACTGATAGTATTCCCACGCACGGTTCATGCGTGCAAGACCTTCATAGTGGGCCTTTGTTGCTTCATCAAGAGAGGAAGACTGTACACCGGCAATGATATAGTTGGCGCGTCGGATTTCTGTGAAAGGGGCTGACCAGTTTGTGGAAGATGCGACCACGTTAGTGTAAGTCCAGTTATGGCTTTCTGCATCTACCTGGTCATCGCTTATTGTTTTGAAGTAGAACCATCCTCCACTGGCTCCGTTGCCAAAGCCGGTAAAGTTGTTATAAAAAGTATTGCACTGATTATCCAAATTATCGGTGTTGCTCCAGTATGCCGGAGTATTCGTGAAGGTATCCAAGGGGGATTTGTCCAGCAAATCGTTGCAACCGGTTAACATCGCCAGCGCTGTGACCCCATATATAAATAATTTCTTCATTGTTCTTAAGTTTTTGAGGTTGTTATAATGTTACCTGGACTCCAAATGAGAATGTGCGTGTAATAGGAGCTATACGTCCCCATCCACCGGCTGTAAGTCCATTGCCTGTACTGATTTCGGGGTCGACTGGAAGGTCATTCCCTTTGTGGAGCAGAAAGAGGTTGCTGCCACTGAAGTAGATACGTGCTTTCTCAATGTAGGCTTTGCGTGTCCACTCTTTCGGAAGGGTATATCCCACAGTTACGTTCTTCAGACGAAGATAGGACATGTCTGTCAAATAGCGGGATTGGGGATAGTAGTTGTTGCAGCCGTTAGCTATACCGGATACGGTACCTCCACTATTATTTGTACCACGATAAAGACGTGGATAACGGTTGCCTTGATTTACCTCATAACCGGTAATGGCGGTATAGTCTGAATTCCAAAGCACTTTGTTATAGCTTGTTTGGTGGGAATAGATGGCTACGTCGGCATGTACCATGGCGGGAAGGTTTAGGGAAGAAGTCGTCCAGTCCTCACGTTTGCCTACACCTTGGAAGTAGAGGTCAAGGTCGATACCTTTCCACGCTCCGCCTAAATGGAAGCTGTATTCGTAGCGTGGCATAGAGTTTCCGATGACTTTCAAATCGCCGTGGTCGTCTGCTGTGCCTTTTCCACCGTCAATCTTGCCATTGCCGTCCAAATCCTTGAACTTGACGTCTCCCGGGCCGTAATGGAAATTACCGGATTCCAGTCCTGCCTGGCTTGCAATGCCGTTTGCATAATTCCATGAGCCGTCTGCATTTTGGCTGGTGAAGTCTTTTCCCTCGAAGTAACGGTCGGTTTCAAAACCGAAAATGTCACCGTAGGTTTTACCGGTGTAATAGGTGCTGAGCAGTTTGGAATCATTGTCCCACTTTGTTACTTTAGTCTTGGAGTCACCGATGTTGAAGTTGGCATATACGTCGAAGTCGCCGAAGGTATGGCGCCAGTTCAAGTTCAACTCCCATCCACGTGTACGTAAGGTACCGGCATTTTCATAAGGAGCAGAAGCACCCAGAGTGTTCGGCAATACTTGTGCCGGTGCCAGCATGTCACGATTCTCACGTTGGAACCAGTCGAAACCTATAGTCAGTTCGTCATTCAAGAGACCCAGGTCAAGACCTATATTGAGGGTGCGGATACGCTCCCAGGTCAAAGTACTTGATACCAAATCCGGCATGTTATACATGGTCAGGAGATTAGCGTTGGCATTATTGTTTTCAATCCAATAGATATAGCCGGTACTTTTATTGTTCAACCGTTGGCTTATTAATTGTTCGAACATGTAGTCGCCCACAGCCTCGTTGCCGATTTCGCCAAAAGAAGCACGCAACTTACCATTGCTGACAATATGTTTCAGTGGGGCGAAGTAGGCTTCTTCGGAGAAGCGGTAGCCGATGGATGCAGAAGGGAAGAAGGCCCACTGGTCGGTATGGGGGAAACGGGAAGAACCGTCGTAACGTCCGTTCAGTTCCAATAAATAAATGCCTTTGTAGTCATAATTGATACGGCCGAAATAACCGGCAGAAGCGCGGGATGTATGATTCCAACTCAAATCTTGTCCATCCTTGCCAGCCATATTCAGTTCGGGGTATCCCTCTTGATCGTACATCACATTGCGGGTACCATACAGATATTTGTATTCCTCTTCTTCTGCGTTGACACCTGCCATTACATTCAGGTTGTGTTTTTTGGCAAATGTTTTGGTATAGTTTACGTATGCGTTGGCCGTCCATGTGTTCTGTTTGGAAAAGTCTCTCCAGATACCGCTATTGCCTTTAGTGACGATGTAAGAGGGTACCGGTTTCCCGCTCCAATTGATGCCGTAAACGGAGTTGTCCTGCGAACCGCTGTTCATATTCTGAATGGCATATGTAAAGTCTGCATTAAGGGTCAGTCCTTTAACGATTTCAGCTTTCAAGAAGGTGTTCATACGGGTCAAGTCTGTTGTCACTTCACGATCGGCAGCTTGCTTCTGCATGGCCATGACGCGTGTGTCATAGCCGTCGATTGTGCCCGAAGGAATGAAATAAGAACCCCAACGCCACAAATATTGGTAGGTGTTGGCCCATGTGTCCGGGCGTTTATAGTTCTTACGACTATAGTTGATGCGTGCACCCACCTGTAGCCAGTCGTAAACATTAGTGGTGACATTGACTGAGGCATTGTACTTTTTTAGTTCGTCCGGGTGAATCTTCATCTGTCCTTGCTTTTCGTTGTAGCCGAAAGATAGGTAGTAATTGGTCTTACCAGATGTTCCTTGTATAGAAACATTGTGGCTCATGGAAGGAGCAGCTTTGTTGAAGTAGATGTCCTGTACATCCCAGTCAGCATAATAAAAAGGAGTGCCGTCCAATACGATATAGTCACCCACGTTACTATCGCTTTGGTAGAGGTTCATAGGACGGTAGCCGGTCTTGCCGCCGTTCTGTTGCTGCCACTTTTCGGCGTAAGGTAACAATTTGTCGAAATACATACCGAACAATTCAGGCATACCGGCACCACCGTTCATACTGGCTTCGATACCCATCTTTAATTGTGTGGGTACATCGGGATAGTCCGGCAGGTAAGTAGCTTGATCCCATGCAAAATTGTTGCTGTAATTGATGGTAACCTTTTCGCTAGGCTTTGCGCTCTTGGTATTGATTAGAATCACACCGAAAGCGGCGCGCGTTCCATAAATGGAGGAAGCGGAAGCGTCCTTCAGTACGGAAATATTTTCGATGTCTTGCGTATCGAGGAAAGAAATGTCATCCATCGGAACGCCGTCCACTACAATGAGTGGATTGCTGACTTCTCCATTACTCAATGTCCCCAAACCACGTATACGCATGGAGGCTGTCTCGTCGATGGCACCACTTGTGGTGAGAATGCTTAGTCCCGGAACAGCCCCTTGCAATGCTTTGGCTACATCTTGTTGTGGACGACCTGCCATTGTCTTGTTTAAGTCCACTGTAGAAACTGCTCCTGTCAAGTTAGCCTTCTTTTGTACACCGTAGCCTACTACTACTACTTCATCCAGCATCTCGGTATCTTCTTTCAGAGTTATTCTCATCGTTTTGGCTGCCTTCACTTCTTGTGTCTGATAGCCCACAAATGATATTTTTAGTGTTGCTCCCGGTGTTATGGTCAATGTAAACTTACCGTCTAAGTCGGTAATTCCGCCGTTGGTAGTCCCTTTTTCTACTACGCTGGCACCGATAATCGGTTCGCCGGCTGCATCGATAACTAAACCGCTGATAGTGATAGCTTGTAATTGTTCTGTTACGCCAAGCGAATTATCAGGATTGGCTTGTGCAGCCATCACGTTGCCGCTGCTTAATAACAGTGAGCTGATTGCCACTGCTGTGAGGAGTTTGCTATGTGTTAGTCCTCGTTTTTTGTGATCTTCATTCATAAATGATTGATGATTTGTTGTTAATTAAATACTTCTTAAATTTAGGGTAAGGGTAATAAGGACCGAATAGTGAGACTATTCAACTTGCAGGATTGTTTCTTTTTCCATAGGCATTTTCTCTTTTTAAAGGTTTATAACTTTATATTATCTCTTGTTTTTCTATTTGTTTGCCAAGTCCAGACGGAACTTAGTTATATATTATACAAGGTTAAAATCTTGTTAATTACTTAACTCTATTGGTTGTTTTAAGAGATAAAAAACTCGTTATTAACAAAGGTGAGAAATGATTCATTCATTTCGTCCTAACAAAGATACATTATTATTTAATATCAAGAACATTCCTTTGCATTTATTTAACTTTATATTTATACATTTGCAAAAAGGAGGTTATACACCTTATTATATAAAGAATTTAAGGTTCTTCTATATTTAAAGAATGGAATTCAATCAGGCCATTCATTGGTGTTTCTTCAATGATTTCCAGTTCGATGCCAAATTCACGGGCAACTTCCCGCAAAATGGTCGCGTAGCTGTAAGCCAATGAACCCACAAAACGAATAGGATAATTTTTGTAGTCATATTGGCAGACATTACGAGTAAAGAAATTTCTCAGATTACCGGTAATCAGCTCAAATACATAGTCATCATTGGTATAATCAGCCAAAAAATAAGATATAGTAGACAAAAAGCGATTGGGGAACGGGCGGTTATACACAGATTCCATAACCTCATTCGGACTTATACGGAACTTCTCAAAGAAATCCGCCGTTACATCTTTAGGAGCCAAACCTTTCAGTACATCAGACAAGAACATTTTGCCCAATACAGCACCACTACCCTCATCCCCCAGGATGTAACCTCCTGCCCGGACATTCTTTACAACGATTTTCCCATCATAAAAACATGAGTTTGAGCCGGTTCCCAAAATACAAGCAATGCCGGCCTCGCATTTGAACAAGCCACGTGCAGCTGCCAGCAAATCACTCTCTACCTGAATTGGAGTTTTGAATTGTGCTACCAATGAAGCTCCCAATACATTTTTCTTTTCATAAGAAGTACATCCGGCACCATAATAATAGACTTGTTCCAATTTCCTTTTGAAAAAATGCTCGGGTAATCCTAACCGCACACTTCGGCTAATCTCTCTTCTCGTTTGAAAGAAAGGATTTAAGCCCTCTGTGAAGGCTCGCTGTATCAGACGATTATCTTCAACCAGCGCCCATTCTGTTCTCGTAGAACCACTTTCTGCAATTAGTTTCATAGGTAGTTAGTTTTAGAATTGAATACAAATATATAGCTTTTTTTAATCTTTCCAAGGCTATTTCAAGAAAAAATCATTTTACTGGCCATACATCTCCCTTTTGCTCATATCCTCAATCATCCAACAAAGTATTCCCACTTTTCCAACGCAACCGCGTTTTAGTCAAAACAAGACGATAACAGACTAATAATAAGATACTATCTGACTGAATTCCAAGTTCCGTCTGGACTTGGTAAATAAATAGAAAAAAGAGAGATAATATAAAAATGTGAACCTTTAAATAAAGAAAACGCCTATGAGAAATTAAAGAAGCCTTCGGAAATAGTCTGACTAATCCGAACTATATGATTCCCTTACCCTAATTTTGAAAAACTGGTTTAATTAACAAAATCATCAATCACTTATGAATGAAGATCGCAAAAAACGAGGACTTGCCAATGGTAAGTTCTTTACGGCGGTGGCAATCTGTGCTCTGTTTTTAGGCAGTGGCAACGTGATGGCTGCCCAAACAGCATCCAACGACTCACAAGGAGTACAAGAACAGATGCAATCTATCTCTGTAACTGTCACAGTTGTAGATACAAAAGGTGAACCTATTATTGGTGCCAATGTCATTGAGAAAGGTACGACCAATGGTGGCATTACGGATTTGGATGGAGTTTCCAAATTAAATGTAAAGCCCGGTGCTATTCTGCAAGTATCATTTGTGGGATATACTACTCAAGAAGTTAAGGCAACTTCGGTAATGAAGGTTGTTTTGAAAGATGATACGGAATTGTTGGATGAAGTTGTCGTAGTAGGCTATGGTGCACAGAAAAAGGTGAACCTGACCGGTGCGGTGGCTTCCGTGGACGTGAACAAAACAATTGATAGCCGTCCTATCACGGATATAGGCCGTGCCTTGCAGGGGGCGGTACCGGGATTGACCATTACTACTAACTCCGGTGAGATAGGTGGTGCGCCTACTATCAAGATTCGTGGTAGTATCGGTTCTCCAAATGGTGACTCCAAACCGTTGATTCTGGTAGATAATGTGGAAGTAACGGATATTTCTATGGTGAATCCGGACGATATTGAAAGTATTTCTGTATTGAAGGATGCCGCTTCTGCTTCTATTTACGGTGCCCGTGGTGCATTTGGTGTATTGCTGATTACCACAAAATCAAGAAGTAAACATGAACGTCTCTCTGTAAAATATACCAATAACTTTGCATGGCGTACGCCGACCAAGACGCCCGAACAACTTCCGGGATGGCAGCAGGCTGATATTAACTTGCAAGGTGTAATCAATCAGACTAAGGGGTCTACCGCATTTTATAACGTAGTGGGTAATATGCGTGTGGATGCTACACATGTACAGAAAATGAAGGATTACTGGGACAAATATGGTTATGGTGACCAGTTTGGCCGTGAGATGGAATTGGGTCGTGACTTTGAGTTCCGCGATGGCGGTATGTTCTTTATCCGTACTTGGGACTGGTATGATGAATACATCAAAGACTGGGCTCCGCAACAGAACCATAGCCTTTCTATCAACGGTGGCAACGGAAAGACTAATTACAATATCGCTTTGGGATATCTGAGCCAGGATGGTATGATGAAAGTCAATTCGGACAACTATAAGCGTTACAATGCCAATATCTCTTTGAACTCTGAATTAAACAAATATGTGTCTATCCGTACAGGTGTCATGTTCACCCGTTCTGACTACGACAAGCCATTCAACTATAATACTGATCTTTACGACCCGATGTACTATCTGTATCGTTGGCAGCCGATGATGCCTTACGGTACTTTTGAAGGCAAGGAGTTCCGTAACGCCTTGACCGAACAGAAAAGTGCTCCTATTACCACAAAAGAACGTGAGTATCTGCGTTTGACAGGTGGTGCAACTATCAAGCCTATCAAAGATTTAACACTGGATATAGATGTTGCTTATAGCAGCGTGGAAAATCGCTATAAGAAGTATGGTACACCGAGCTTGACCAGTGGTTATGAAATCTTCACTGCCCGTCCGTCTGTTGAGGCATTACGTGATTCTTATGGCAGTTATCTATCTGCTGCTACTTATGATTATGTATATCAGGAAACCGGACGCACGGAGAATCTGACAGCCAATTTCGTGGCAACTTATGCCAAACGCTGGGGAGATCATGATTTTAAGGCAATGGCAGGTTCCAGCCTTGAAAAGAGCGAATATGAATATTACTGGGCGCAACGCAAAGGTCTGCTCGACCCCGCAAAACCGGAATTGAATCTGGCTACAGGTGACCAGACTACAAGCTCCTCGCATACTTGGTGGTCTGTAGCAGGCTTCTTCGGACGTCTTAATTATTCTTATAAAGACCGATATATGTTGGAACTGAACGGCCGTTATGACGGTTCCTCCCGTTTCCCCTCTGGGAATCGTTTCGGTTTCTTCCCATCCATGTCTGCCGGTTACCGTATTTCTGAAGAACCGTTCATGCAGTCACTGAAGCCTTATCTGAGTACGTTGAAGATTCGCGGCTCTTGGGGTATGATTGGTAACCAGGATGTAGGTACCGACCGTTATATCTCCACTCTGTCCACTTCTGTAGACAGTTGGATTATCGATGGAAAGAAAGTACAGTCAACACAAAAACCGACTATTGTGTCTTCAACCCTTACTTGGGAGAAGGTTACTACACTTGACCTTGGCTTGGATGCCCGTTTCTTCAATGACGCTTTGGGAGTAACGTTTGATTGGTATAACCGTACTACCAGTGATATTTTGACTACTGCCAACCTACCTGCCACATTGGGTGCTGACGCTCCATATGAAAATATGGGTACTATCCAGACCAAAGGATGGGAACTTGCCATTGACTATCGCCATACCTTCAAGAATGGTCTGCACTTTGGCGTGACGGCTTCTGTTGCCGATGACAAGACTGAAGTAACCAAGTGGACGTATAATACAAAGATTCCTTCTTATGGAGCTACCGGCTGGTGGGATAAGAGTGCTTATAAAGAAGGTATGGTTTTGGGAGATATCTGGGGCTTGCAGTTCGACCGTTTCTTGACGGAAGATGACTTTAATGCTGACGGTTCTTTGAAAGCCGGTTTGCCCGACCAGACTAAAGTATTCCCTGCCGGTTATCAATTTGCTCCCGGTGATGTGCTTTATAAAGACCTCGACAACAACGGTGAAATCGTAAAACAGACCAATACAAATGACAAGGGTGACCTTAGTGTTATAGGTAACGCCCTGCCGCGTTTACAGTTTGGTTTGAATCTGGATGCTGCTTGGAAAGGCTTTGATATAAGCATGTTCTTCCAGGGGGTAGCCAAAAGAAAACTTTGGGCGGCAGGTAACCAGGTATTACCAGGCTTTACTACCGGTGAACCCTTCTACAAAGGTGCTGAGGATTATTGGACTCCCGAAAACACAGATGCTTTCTATCCCCGTCCGATGGATTACAAGCAGTCTGCTTCGGGTAACTATAGCGTGAATGACCGCTATTTGCTGAATATGGCTTATCTGCGTCTGAAGACGTTTACTGTAGGATATTCTCTTCCTAAGGTTTGGTTGAGTAAATTCAAAGTGCAAGGTTTGCGTGTTTATTTCACTGGTGAAAACCTTTTCACCATCGACGGTGTGAAACCTGCTATCGATCCGGAAATAGGAATACGTACGGCCAGTGGTAAGAGTGACCAGCGTAACTTTGGCCGTAGCTATCCATACCAGAAGACAGTGTCGTTCGGTATTCAGCTTAGTTTATAATCTAATAGTAATTGCAGTTATGAAAAAGAAAAATTTATTATACATCGTTTGTGCGTTGGCAATGGGCTCGCTCTGCGGTTGCGACGATTTTTTGAATAAAGACCCGCAGGACAAGCAGACCAATGACACTTATTGGCAGACTGAAACTTCTTTGCGTACTTATGCGCAAGACTTCTATTCTTCCTACTTTACAGGATATGGTACCGACTATACTGTTTTTGCCGGTTATTTCTCTGGAGATGACTATACGGATGATTTTATCAATCTGAATAATGCAAATACAAACGGTTCAGGATATATTTATTTCTCCACTTCTGCCACTACGGACTGGAATAGCCAGACAGGAACTTGGTCGGGCAATTATAGTGTTATTTATAAAGCCAATGTCATGCTTGAGAAGATTCCCGGAATGAATATTTCGGACGAAGCCAAGAGACACTGGGAAGGTATTGCACGCTATTTCCGTGCAATGGCCTATAGTACGCTGGCAAAGTATTATGGCGGTGTTCCTTACTACGATAAGGTGACAGACCCGGCAGACCCGGCTCTTTATAAAGACCGTGATTCTTATTTGTATGTAGCGCAGAAGATACAAGAGGATTTTCAATATGCATTGGATAATGTACGTACGGATGATACGAAGCGCCAAGTCAACAAATATGTGGTTGGTGCGTATATGTCACGCGAAATGCTGTATCATGCCACATGGCTGAAGTATCACGGTACTACTGTAGGTCCTACTTCAGAGAAGGTGGCGGATGGTGATATTAAGAACTTGCTGCAAGGAGCCATTAATGGTGCAGAGGTAGTGATGAACTCTGGTATCTATTCAATAGGCAATACCTATAATGCTTTGTTTACTACGGACGATTTGGCTAACAATCCGGAAGTCATCTGGTATCGTGAATATACAAGCGGTTTGCAGTGTAATGCTTTGATGTCCTACAATGGTCCGGAAGATCAGACTCAGGGTGGTGTGACGCAAGATGTAATCAACACTTATCTTTGTAGTGACGGTTTGCCGATAGGTCAGTCTCCGCTGTATCAAGGTAAGGAAGACCCGAGTATTCAGAAGTCATTTCAAGACCGTGACCCGCGTTTGTATCAAACAGTTGCCGACAGTCTTCGTATCATGAGCGCCATGGGGACAAATTATACCGAAGGTACATCACCAACGGGATATCCTACCAAAAAGTTCTTGAACGACGAGTGGTGGGTGGCTGGTCTGGATTATTGTACCGGTAGATTAAGTCCGGCTGATGCGCCGTGCATCCGCTATGCGGAAGTATTGCTGAACTATGTAGAGGCGCGTTATGAGATTGCCCAAGTGGGTGGTAACGCTTTCACTCAGAGTGACCTTGACAAGTCTATCAATGAACTCCGTGACCGTCAGCTGACGAAGTGGGGAGATACTGAAGCCAAGACAATGCCGAAAGTTCAACTGAATGGCGGCAACTTGAGTGTGAATGGAGTTGTTATCAATGACCCTGCCCGTGACCCTGATGTCAATCCGGTTTTGTGGGAAATCCGTCGTGAGCGTCGTATTGAGTTGATTATGGAAGGCCGTCGTGGTGAAGACCTCCGTCGTTGGGCCAAGTTTGAATACTTAAACTCAGAAGATGCAAATGGTTATCCTGCCATGTCTTTCCTGGGTGCTTATGTCAATATGGCCGATTATCCGGAAATATCTTCAAAAGATGATTCCGGCAAGAGAGTGCTCTATCTGTTCGACCCGGAGAATCCGGGTAATGAGGATACTGAAAAAGGGTATATTTATTATCTTCGTGAAAAGGAACTTCGTATATTCAAGGCTGGTGAATTGAATTCGGAACGCTACTATTTGCGTGCCATACCGGCTGCACAGTTGACTATTTATGAGAATAAAGGTCAGGTATTGACTCAGAATCCAGGTTGGTGACAAAGTTATTTTAATTGTTGAATAAACGAGGGTGTGTCTTCATTTGAGGTACACCCTTTTGTTCTAATTATAAAAAAATAGTCAGAAATGCGATTAAAAAGGATCCTTTTATTTGGGGGCGTTTGTCTTTTCGTTTTATCCATACAAGCGCAGTCACTTTCCTCATCTTTACATCCTAAGCGTGAATTTAGGGCAGCATGGATACAAACAGTACATGGGCATTTTCGTGATATGCCTACGAGGCAGTTGCAGGATACTTTGCTTGTTATGTTGGATTCTCTGCGGCAGGTTGGCATGAATGCTGTTATTTTTCAGGTTCGCCCGGAAGCGGATACATTTTATTCTTCGGAGTTAGAGCCATGGAGCCGTTTCCTCACTGGGGAGCAAGGGAAAAAGCCGGAACCGGAATGGGATCCTATGCGCTTTATGATCGAGGAATGTCATCGGAGGGCTATGGAGTTTCATGCCTGGATTAATCCTTATCGGGTAAAGAATAAGTTGGATGATGAATTGGCATCTACACACATCTATAATCGGCATCCAGAGTGGTTTGTTGTTTACGGTGACCAACTTTTTTTTGATCCAGCGTTGCCTGAAAGTCGCGAGCATATATGTAGGGTTGTGGGTGATATTGTGAGGCGTTATGATATAGATGCTATCCACATGGATGATTATTTTTATCCTTATCCGATTAAGGGACAAGATTTCCCAGATAATGAGAGCTTTATTCGTTATGGTGAGAATTTTACCGATAAAGGAGATTGGAGGCGTAATAATGTAAATTTGCTGATTGAAAAAGTACATAAAACTATACGGGAGATTAAACCGTGGGTGAAGTTTGGTATCTCTCCGTTTGCCATTTATCGGAATGCTACTACTGATCCACTCGGTAGTAGGACGGGTAGTCTTCAAAACTATGATGATTTGTATGCTGATGTGCTTTTATGGCTTCGTGAGGGTTGGGTGGATTATAATATTCCTCAGCTTTACTGGGAAATAGGGCATCCGCGGGCAGATTATAAAGAACTCGTAGAATGGTGGGCGAGACATGCAGAAGAGCGTCCTTTGTTCATAGGGCAATCGGTGGAAAATTCAGTACGAAATGTTGACCCCAATAATCCGGCCTTTAGTCAGCTGGGGTGTAAGATGATGTTACAGCGTTCTTTTCCCGAGATAGGAGGTAGTTGTCAATGGTCGGCTTTTACTTTACTGGCAGATACAGCTGGGTATCGTGAACGTTTGAAACGGGAGTATCATAAGTATCCTGCATTGCCACCCGTGTTTACTTTTATAGATAACCAAGCACCGGGAAAAGTGCGCAAACTCACAGCTTTGTGGGTGAACGGTGAATATATGCTTCAGTGGCATGAGCCGAAGTATAAGAGTGAAATGGATCGCGCTGTGCAATATGTGGTTTATCGTTTTACTTCCAATGAAAAAATAGATCTTGATGATCCTTTAAATATTGTATCCATCGTATGCGACAACTTTTATAGATTGCCTTATAAAGATGGGGAAACGGAATATCGTTATGTAGTGACAGCTCTTGACCGTTTACATAATGAATCCGCTCCCATGATGAGCCTTGTGAAATTATAGACGGAGATTGCTCAAGTAGTGAGAAATTTTTGAGGGTACTGAAAATATGAATAATTTATACTTTCAGTACCCTCAAATAATTTTATGTGGTAATCCTCGAACTTACAGTGCCTTTTCCTTAATCAGGTATTCTGCAATCTGCACGGCATTCAGTGCAGCGCCTTTCTTAATCTGGTCGCCCACAATCCAGAACGTCAATCCGTTTTCGTTGCTGAGGTCCTTACGGATACGACCTACGTAAACCGGGTCTTTGCCCGCGAGGAACAACGGCATGGGGTATTCCTTTTCTGCCGGGTTGTCCATCAACACTAGTCCGTCGCCTTTGGCAAATGCTTCACGGGCTTCTTCGATGGAGATAGGACGCTCGGTCTCTACCCAGATACTTTCGGAGTGGGAGCGGAGAGCGGGAACACGTACGCAGGTAGCGCTGACTTTTACATCAGAGTGCATAATCTTGCGGGTCTCGTTGAACATCTTCATCTCCTCTTTGGTATAACCGTTGTCGGTGAATATGTCGATTTGCGGAATGAGGTTGAATGCCAGCTGGTAAGCGAATTTCTCAACGGTTACGGGTTCGCCTGCCAATACCTGGCGGTACTGCTCGTACAACTCATCCATGGCAGCGGCGCCCGCACCACTGGCAGCCTGATAGGTAGAAACGTGTACGGTCTTTATATGGGAAAGCTGTTCGATGGCTTTCAGTGCCACTACCATTTGGATAGTCGTACAGTTAGGGTTGGCAATGATACCGAGAGGACGTTCTTTGGCGTCGGCGGCATTCACTTCGGGCACTACCAAAGGTACATTGTCGTTCATACGGTAAGCGCTGGAATTGTCAATCATCACTGCTCCGTACTTGGTAATGGTTTCGGCAAATTCTTTGGAGGTGCCTGCGCCTGCGGAAGTGAAAGCGATATCAACCCCTTTAAAGTCATCATTGTGTTGCAAGAGTTTCACCTCGATCTGTTTACCGCGGAAGGTATATTTGGTTCCGGCACTGCGTTTAGAACCGAACAATACTAACTCGTCCAACGGGAAATTTCTTTCATCGAGCACTCGCAGGAACTCTTGTCCCACGGCTCCGCTTGCTCCAACAATAGCTACTTTCATTTTTCTTTTGTTTTAAATTAAGTTTATAAAAAAGTGAAATACTATCTCTAAAAAGATAGAATTGGTCGCAAATTTATAACAAAATGCTGTATAACACCGCATAAAGTGAAAAGTTTTTCGTTATTTTGCATTCAAAACCTAAAACTTATAGCCTATGGATTGGTTTGACTTCAGCTTGAAACTTCCCATCACCGACCCTACATGGATATTCCTCCTTGTACTCCTCATTATATTGTTTGCTCCCATATTGTTGAATAAGCTTCGTATTCCGCACATTATCGGAATGATACTGGCGGGGCTTGTCATTGGGGAGCATGGTTTCAATATCTTGGTGCGTGATAGCAGTTTTGAGCTTTTCGGCAAAGTAGGCTTGTATTACATTATGTTCCTTGCCGGTCTGGAAATGAATATGGGAGACTTCAAACAGAACCGGGGCAAAGCGCTTGTTCTGGGGCTCTTGGCTTTTATTGTGCCCATAGGCATAGGCTTGGTAACGAATATAGCTTTGTTGAAGTACGGGGTACTGACCTCTGTCCTACTGGCAAGTATGTATGCATCGCATACACTGGTGGCCTATCCCATCGTGATTCGTTACGGTGTGTCGCGGCATCGCAGTGTGAGTATTGCAGTGGGGGGGACGGCGGTTACGGATACACTCACTTTGCTGGTCCTGGCCGTTGTGGGTGGTATGTTCAAGGGGGAGTCGGACGGCTTCTTCTGGGTATGGCTTGTCATAAAGGTTATCTTCCTGGGTATTTTGATTGTATATCTGTTTCCACGCATAGGCCGTTGGTTCTTCCGGAGGTACGATGACAACGTGATGCAGTTCATATTTGTGCTTGCCATGGTTTTCCTCGGAGCCGGATTGATGGAGTTTGTGGGGATGGAAGGTATCCTGGGTGCTTTCCTTGCAGGTTTGGTTTTGAACCGGCTGATTCCGCATGTCTCTCCGTTGATGAACCATCTGGAGTTTGTGGGCAACGCCTTGTTTATTCCCTATTTCCTGATAGGTGTGGGTATGCTGATTGATGTGCACGTGATTTTCGGTCATGGCGATGCTCTGAAAGTAGCGGCTGTAATGATTGTGGTGGCATTGGCAGGTAAATGGATTGCCTGCTGGCTGACGCAGAAAATATATAAGATGGGAGGGATTGAACGGGAGCTGATGTACGGATTGAGCAATGCACAAGCAGCGGCAACGCTGGCGGCTGTGTTGGTGGGATACAACATCATTCTGCCCAATGAGGAACGCTTGCTGAACGATGATGTTTTGAATGGTACTATCCTGCTGATTCTTGTAACTTGCATTGTGAGCTCGTTCATTACGGAGCGTGCCGCACGGAAGATTGCCATGGAGGAGGCGCATCTGGAAGAAAACCGCTCCGTGGAAGCGGAGAAGATATTGATTCCGATAGCCAACCCCGATACGATTGAAGACTTGATAAATCTTTCTTTGGTGATACGCGACCCGAAGCAACGGGATAATCTGTTGGCACTGAATGTCATCAACGATGATAGTAGCTCTGAAAGTGCCGAACTACGCGGGAAACGCTATCTGGAAAAGGCTGCCATGATAACGGCCTCGGCAGATGTGCCGTTGAGGCAAATCACGCGTTACGACTTGAATATCGCTTCGGGCATTATCCATACAGCAAAAGAATATGCGGCAACGGATGTCGTTATAGGTCTGCACCGTAAAGTCAATATTGTGGATTCATTCTTCGGTATGCTGACGGAGAATCTGCTGAAGGGCTTGCATCGCGAGGTGATGGTTTCCAAGTTCCTGATGCCCATTAACACAATTAGGCGGGTGATTGTGGCGGTACCTCCGAAAGCCGAGTATGAGGCGGGATTCCTGAAGTGGGTGGAACATTTCTGCCGGTTGGGGAGTACTTTGGGCTGTCGGGTGCATTTTTATGCCAATGAAGAGACTACCGCCCATCTTCAAGGGCTGGTGAAAGCCAAATATGGACAGACATTGACAGACTTTTCCCGCCTGGACGACTGGGGAGACCTGCTGATACTGACCGGACAAGTGAATTTCGACCATCTGCTGGTCATCATCAGCGCCCGCCGCGGCTCCATCTCCTATGACAGCTCCTTCGAGAAGCTACCGGCACAAATCAGCAAGTACTTTGCAAATAACAGCCTGATAGTACTCTATCCCGACCAACTGGGCGAGCCGCAGGATGCGGTATCCTTCTCCAACCCGCGTGGCAACAACGAGTCGCAGCACTACGAGAAGGTAGGCAAATGGTTCTATAAATGGTTCAAGAAGAATTGACGATTGACAATTGATAATTGACAAAAATCTGTGTAAATCCGTGTAATCTGTGGTGAAAATGGAAGATTGGCAACAACGAACGCAACTTTTATTAGGAGATGAAAAAATGGAACGCCTGCGCCGGGCACATGTACTTGTCGTAGGACTGGGTGGTGTAGGTGCTTATGCGGCCGAGATGATATGCCGTGCCGGAGTGGGGCGGATGACGATTGTCGATGCCGATACCGTGCAGCCTACGAATATAAACCGTCAGTTGCCGGCTCTGCATTCTACCCTGGGGCAAAAGAAGGCGGAGATATTGGCATCACGTTTCAGGGACATTAATCCGGCTCTGGAACTGAGAGTGTTGCCCGTATTCTTGAAAGATGAGAACATACCGGAACTGCTGGATGATGCGGCTTATGACTTTGTGGTGGATGCCATCGATACGCTTGCTCCAAAATGCCACTTGATAGCGGAAAGCATGAAGCGGCATATCAAGATAGTGTCCAGCATGGGGGCAGGAGCAAAGAGTGACATTTCGCAAGTGCGCTTTGCCGATATCTGGGATACCTATCATTGCGGGTTGAGCAAGGCTGTGCGTAAGCGTCTGCAAAAAATGGGCATAAAGCGGAAACTTCCAGTTGTTTTCAGCACCGAACAGGCTGATCCGAATGCCGTTTTGCTGACGGACGACGAGATGAACAAGAAGTCCACCTGTGGAACAGTGAGCTACATGCCCGCAGTTTTTGGCTGCTATTTGGCCGAATATGTAATTAAAAGACTATAGTAATAGCACTTGAAAGAAAACTATCAAATAGTAAATAGTAAATTGTCAAATTGTAAATAGCCTAGTGATTCATTTAGAGAATATAACGAAGAGTTTCGGTAACCTGCAAGTGTTGCGGGGTATTGACCTGGAGATAGAGAAAGGGGAGATTGTCAGCATTGTAGGCCCCAGTGGAGCGGGTAAAACTACCTTGCTGCAAATCATGGGTACGTTGGATATGCCGGATGGCGGTTCGGTGGTTATTGACGGTACACGAGTCAACCGTATGAGGGAGAAGGAACTTTCCGCATTCCGCAACCGCCATATCGGCTTTGTGTTCCAGTTCCATCAACTGCTGCCGGAGTTTACGGCTTTGGAGAATGTAATGATACCAGCCTTCATTGCCGGAAGAGGACAGCAGGAAGCCAAGGAGGCGGCTACGGAAATTCTTGAATTCATGGGGCTTGCCGAACGGGCCTCCCACAAGCCGAATGAGTTGTCGGGAGGTGAGAAGCAGCGTGTGGCGGTGGCCCGTGCTCTCATCAATCATCCAGCAGTGGTGCTGGCAGATGAACCTTCCGGCAGCTTGGATACCCATAATAAGGAAGAACTGCACCAGCTCTTTTTTGATTTACGTAACCGTTTCGGACAAACGTTTGTTATCGTAACCCATGATGAAGGACTGGCGCAGCTCACCGACCGGACGATACATCTGATTGACGGGGAAATCAATAAAATGGTCTGAGCCTATTTCCCCGTGCCCATTACTCCCGAGTCATTGTCACTGTTGTTTACCTTCCGCTGTGCTGTCTTGAAACTGCGGCCGAACGAGAAGTTGTAGGAAAAGTTCACCAGGAACATGCGGGAGCTTTCTTTTATATAATTATTTGTCTTGTAGGATGCGAATTTATTCCAGTTTTCGCTTTGTACTTTATAGTTGTCGGTGAAAGGATTGAATGCACCGACTCCTACCCGAAGATTCTTATGCTTGTAATATACAGCTAACATCTGGATGTTTTCTCCTCCCGAGAGGGTTTCTCCCCAGAAATTGTTCCAATTGGTGTTTATCTGCCAGAACAGAGAGAACTGTTTGTAGTTTAATGAGGCTTCTGCCTCACAAAACCAGTTGGTGTAGGTATGCGAGTAGTGATTGCCATGGCTCATGTAATGGTTGACACCGCCCGTAAAAGAAAATTGCAGAATGTCGCGGATGGGTCCTACGCGGAGCATGGCACGCCCGGAGAGTTTCTGCCAATCCTTCTGATTGTCCCAAGTCTGCACTATTTTGTTGCCTTCTTGAATCTTCTCGTCCATAATGGCATTGGGACGATAGTCATAGGCTCCCCATAGATTGGTATAAAAGATGCCTTTTTTCCATTCGTAAGTCAGTTCCGTATGATAGCACATATATGATTTCAGATGCGGGTTGCCACGACGTATCTGGAATGAGTCCACTGCTTGCTCCACATCGCTGAGGTCGCCCAATGAAGGAGAAGCGTTATAGATGTTTCCCTTCCAGCGGAGGTAGGAGTTGTCTGACATGGCATAGTGCAGAACGATACTCGGGTTGAAACTGTAGTTCTCGGTAGATTTGTCCTTGCCGCTCTGATTATAGTAGAAACGAGTCATGGCCACTCCCAGCCGGTAGTTTAGTTTGTCTATCTTTCCACGGTATTCTCCGAATATGTATGTGTTCTCTTGGTGCATATTGGTTTCATAATAATGCCCGTTTCTGTATTCATTGTTAGAGTAGGACTGTGTATGGCTCAGACCGAAGCTCAATGCGTTCCCCTTGGAATATTGCTTCTCATAAATGGCCTCGGCAATCAGGGAGTATTTGTTGCCTCGGATATTGTTGTCAATATCGGTCAATATGTTCCCCGGGGTGCTTTCTTGGTAGAGCCGCTGCGATTTTTCCCGATTATAGGTGCCTACTACATTGAATACCAGGGTTTGCTTGTTTTTCAGATTCTGTTGGTAGTACAAATCCAGTGAGGGACGTGTCCAGCTCTGGTCGGTACGGTCGGTCATGTCTACCACGTCCGTTTCATCATTGGCATTATAGAGAGTTCCTTTATAATCCCAGTGTGGCTGATTGTTTCCTCGAAGGCGGAAGGTGGCGCTGAAAAGGGAATTCTCAGAAGCCTGCAAACTATAATTTACGTTTAGGTTGTGCTGGCACATGGTTGCCTTGCTGGGCTCTCCTTTCTCCAGGCGTCTGAGTGTAGTGCCGTCTGCCAGGTGGAATTCTTCTTCATTGTCGCGGTACATGCCGTTAAAATCCCGCGGTCCCATGTAGTAGGAGAAGCCGAATTCTGATTTTTTATGGTTTACTTTGCCGTACAGATTATAGTTTCCCCACATCGTGTTCAATCCTTGGGAAATGTCGGCACCGAAGTTTCCGCCCGTTTCGGGACGGCGCACTATGTAGTCCAAAACGACTTCGGCATTACCGTAGCGCAGTCCCGGATTGTCATGGTACTCTATACGTATAATGTCGGCAGGGCGAATGGCTTTTATCTCGTCTATTTCGGCTTTGACTCCATTGATGCGTAATTGCAGTTCTCCACCGCCGGACAATCCAATCTCATTGTTCATGGGGTTGACCAGAATACGTGGCAGCATCAGTTCCTGCAACAGATTCACTCCGTTTGTGGAAGTTTTCATTTGTCTTTCGGATGGGAAAACCAGTTTACGGTCGGCACGGCTGATTTGGCTGGAGCCGGTGATAGTCACTCCTTCCAGTGCGATAGAAGCACTGTCTAATACGATTGGTCCAAGGTCGGTATGGCGCTTTACTCCATTGAGGGTGATGTATCCGGTATTATACCCGATGCTGGAAAGAACAAGTCTGTAATCTCCGGCAGCCGTGTTCTTGAAGATGAATTCTCCTTCTGGACTTGTGGTCACACCGGCGACAAAAGTAGAGTCGATGGTCTGTAATACCACATTGACATACTCTATACTCTTGTCGGAAGCATCGCGGACGGTTCCTTTTATTTCTATTTTTTGAGCAAAAGCATTCTGTGCCATACTGCCCAGCAGCATGGTTATAATCATTAATTTTTTCATATTGATACGATGGTTCTAATCCTTATTGCAGTAGGCCTTCCTGTTTTTAGGGTGTTTCTGCTTGTTAGACGAAATGACTGGTGAAAAGGTTGCATCAGACATTGAAAAATGTTGCATGATGCTGTTATTCAAAGCAAACGTAGTGACTGATTTTCTCCAAATCGGTATCGGAGAATTCCTCGTAAAGTGCAAAAGGTTTCAGACTATGAAGGTCGCCTTTCTTCTTCCGGTATTCTACAAAGGCCTTTGCCTGGTAGAAGTTGATGTAAGGATGGTTACGCAGCCTCTCTATGCTACTACGGTTCAGGTTGATGAGGTGGATGGCCCGGGTGTCGATGGAAAACCAGGACTGCAATTGGGTGGTGTCCAAATGGATTTCTTGTAATTGCGTGATGTTGTAGAATCCTCCCAAGCGTTGCCGATAACCGATGATTAGACGGGCAATGCCACTACCGATGCCTGGTATTTTCTTCAGTTCTGTGGTGTCGGCGCGGTTTAGGTCGACAAGGGTCCCAGACGGATATTTTTCCGGTGCAATTCGGAAAGTAACGGCGCTGTCATTGCTTGCAGGAGAGCTGTACAACTGGACGGTTCTTGTTTCTGTGTCTTTCGGAGTGATGTGGATATAGGGTAAGAGTGTCTGATATTGTTTTTCTGTCATTCCATATATTTTCCGGAAATCTTCTGCCTTATGGAACTTCCCTCCTTTACTACGGTAGCGGAGTATGTTCCGCGCCATCCATCCGGGCAGTCCCAGTCGGCAAAAAATGACGGAGTCGGCGATATTGGGATTGAAACGGGCCAAGGAGACGGTTGTCGGTTGTTTTTGGGAGGAAGGTTTAAGTCTGTTGTCCCATTTTTGTTCCTTTTCTTGTATGGATGCGATGAACGATTCGTATTCTGCCATGGCAGTGGCCTGCCGCCGGATTACTTCATCGGAGAGGGGGCGGTTCTCTCTTTGGTATATATAAATATACCCGGAGAGAAAGACGAGAATAATGCCGGTAATCAAAACCAGTATTCCGCGCCTTTCTCCCCGGGAGAAATAAAGGAATTCTTTAAAGGGGTTCTGCATGATGGCCTATTTCAGAAAACCCAGTTCATTGATAAAAATCAGTGCAATTCCTATCGGAGCAATATATTTCAGGATGAATATCAATAGCTTGTAGACGGATACTTTCAGAGTGCCATTGTTGCTGACTTCTTCCCATACGATTTTCTTGTCCAGATACCAGCCTATGAAGATGGAAATGAAGAAACCGCCTAACGGTAGCATTAGCTTGGCCGTTACAAAGTCGAACAAATCGAATAGGTTTAGCCCGAATACGGTATAGCTTTTGCCGATACCGAGAGACAGTGAGCAGAATACTCCTAAGAAAATACAGCCCGCTGTCACGTATCTGGCTGCCTTGCTGCGTGAGAACTTGAACTCTTCATGTAGATAGGCAGTTACCACTTCGTGCAGGGAAATGGTGGAAGTAAGTGCTGCCAATGCCAGTAGGATATAGAACATCAGAGACAGCAGTATCGCCAGCCAGGGAATATTGCCGAACGCTTGCTGAAAGACATTAGGTAAGGTGATGAATAGCAGACTAGGACCCGCATCCGGTTTGATGCCTACAGAGAAGGCGGCAGGGAAGATGATGAATCCTGCCAAAATGGCTACCATGGTGTCGATAGCCGCCACGTTGAGTGCCGTTTTGGGCAGGTTCGTATCATTGCGGAAGTAAGAAGCGTATGTACAGAGACATCCCATCCCCAAGCTCAAGGAGAAAAATGCCTGGCCCATGGCTCCAAGGAACACATTGCCGTCCACTTTGCTGAAGTCCGGTTTCAACAGGAATTCAATGCCTGCTCCTGCTCCGGGCAGGGATATGGAGCAGATGGCAAGGATTATCAATAGGACAAATAGCATTGGCATCATGATTTTGGCTGATTTTTCAATACCTTTTTCCACTCCTTTGACAATGATGAGATGGGTGGCCAGCAGGAACAGCACCAGCCAGATGACCGGACGCCAGGGGTTGCTGACAAAGCTGTTGAAGGATGCGATGAAATCGGCTGCCGACTTCCCGGCAAAACTGTTGGTAGCCGCTTCGCCGATAAACTCAAGCGTCCATCCTGCCACAACGGAGTAATATCCCAGAATAAGGAATCCGGCCAGTACGCCCATACGTCCTACCCAGCGCCAATGCGTGCCGGGTGCCAATTTCTGATAAGCCCTTGCCGTATTGGCACGCGAGCGCCTGCCGATGAGGAATTCTGCAATCATGATGGGGATGCCGAGAATGAGCACGCAAACCAAGTATACAAGGATAAATGCCGCACCTCCGTGATTCCCGGTCTCAAACGGGAAACGCCAGATATTGCCTAAACCGACTGCGGAGCCTGCCGAGGCAAGTATGACGCCTAATTTGCTTCCGAAGTTGGCTCTGTCACTTTTTGTCATAAAACGTAGATTTTTCTTTCAATTCGTTATTAATACCAGCTAAAACATGCAAATATAGAAAATGTTCTGTACTTTTGCGCACAGTTCGTTGATAATTTGGTATATGCTATATTATATTAAGAAATATCCGGTGTCGCTTTTTATTATTCTGACGGTGATTTATCTTTCATTCTTTAAACCGCCTTCTACAGAAATAAGCAAGATTCCCAATATAGACAAGGTGGTGCATATCTGTATGTATTTCGGCATGTCAGGAATGCTGTGGCTGGAGTTTCTTCGCGCTCACCGGAGAGACAACGCCCCTTTATGGCATGCATGGGCAGGGGCGTTTGTCTGTCCCGTTTTGTTCAGCGGAATGGTGGAGTTGCTGCAAGAATACTGCACGACATACCGTGGTGGAGACTGGCTGGATTTTGCGGCCAATACCACGGGAGCGGTGCTTGCATCAATGGTCGGCTATTTCATTTTAAGGCCAAGGATGAAATAGGATTATAAGTATTCAACTACGGAACTTAGCTTGATGCCGTTCGACCCTTTTATCAGAATTGTTTTCCCGCAAGGTTTCTCTCTTTGCAGCTCTGCGATGAGTGCGGTTACATCGGGATAACTCTGATAAGAGTGGCGTGTGGCGGCAAACAATTCCCCTACAAGAACTACATCCTTGAATCCGCATTCTTCCAGATAGTCTGCAATCTTCTGGTGCTCGTCGGCACTGTCTTTACCCAACTCCCGCATATCTCCCAATATCAACATTTTGTTTTCGGCCTGCATGTTCCGAAAGTTACTAATGGAAGCCATCATGCTTGTGGGATTGGCATTATAGGCATCGATAATCAGAGTGTTGTCCGCTGTTTTTTTCAGTTGTGAACGGTTGTTTTGCGGGGTATATCCGGCCAGTGCCTTGTCTATTTTCTCCGGTTCCACACCAAAAAAATGTCCGATGGTGACAGCTGCCAGAGCATTGGGGAAGTTATATTCACCGATAAGCCGGGTTTGTACTTCGTGATATTTGCTTTCGTTGTCCGTTTTCCACTCGAAGGTGAGGTAAGGAGAATTGCCGGTGACGTGTCCGTTGATGTACAGCCCGTCCTCACTGCCGTAGGCAATCTGGTGGAGTCCGTAGGCTATCTTTTTCAAGTAGGGGTTGTCGTTATGGATAAAGATGGTAGCTTCTTTCCGCGTCCGCAGATAGTCGTACATCTCTCCTTTGGTCTTGATGATTCCTTCAAAAGAGCCGAATCCCTCCAGATGGGCTTTTCCTACGTTGGTAATGATCCCGTAGTCAGGTTCGGCTATCTCTACCAGCTCCTTGATGTCTCCCGGGTGGCTGGCACCCATTTCCACCACGGCAAGGTCGTGTTCAGGGCGCAGGCGAAGCAAGGTGAGGGGAACACCGATGTGATTGTTCAAATTTCCCAAGGTATAGAGCACGTTGTGAGTTTGCGAAAGTACGGTGGACATCAGTTCCTTGGTAGTAGTCTTTCCGTTTGTACCCGTAATGCCGATGATGGGTGTACGCATCTGCCGACGGTGGTAATTGGCAAGTTGTTGCAAGGTTTTCAAGCTGTTTTCCACCACGATGTATCGTGTATCGCCTTCAGGGGCATAGGCTTCTTCGTCCACTATGGCATAAGCACTTCCGCTTTCCAGCGCCCGGGCGGCAAAGGCATTTCCGTTGAACGACTCGCCTTTCAGCGCAATGAATAAAGAGCCTTGGGGGCAGTTACGGCTGTCAGTAGTGACACTGGTGCATGTTAGGAATATCTGATGTATAGCTGTTATATCCATGACTTTATAATTAAATCAATCTGTGTGAATCTGTGTAATCTGTGGTAAACCATCGTGCAAAGATATAGTTTTAATCCTCTCCCTTCCCGGGTACAAGCAAAAAACTTATCAGTTTTATGAGTTTATGTATTTTGAAACCACTTTTTTGTTTACATTTGCAGGTACTATATAGAACAGACTGCCTATGGAAATTACAACTGCCCGATATATAAATGTCAACGGTTCGCTGCTCGACCTCTCTCAACCCCGTGTCATGGGCATACTGAACGTTACTCCCGATTCCTTTTATGCCGGTAGCCGTACACAGACAGAGGTGGAAATAGCACGCCGGGTGAAACAGATAGTTTCGGAGGGAGCGGCCATTATTGACATAGGCGCTTACTCTTCCCGTCCCAATGCCGACAATGTCTCTGCCAGGGAAGAGATGGAACGGTTGCGTATGGGCCTGAAAATACTTTTTGAGATACAGCCGGATGCTGTGGTGTCGGTAGACACTTTTAGGGCGGATGTGGCAAGAATGTGTGTGGAAGAGTATGGTGTTGCCATCATCAATGATATTGCGGCCGGTGAGATGGATGCGAATATGTTCCATACCGTTGCGGCATTGAACGTACCTTATATTATGATGCACATGCAAGGCACTCCGCAAAGTATGCAGCAGCATCCTCATTACGACAATCTTCTGAAAGAGGTTTTCTTGTATTTTGCGCGCAAGGTGCAGCAATTACGTGACTTAGGTGTAAAAGACATCATTCTGGACCTCGGTTTCGGCTTTGGAAAGACAATGGAGCATAACTATGAATTGCTGTCCCATCTGGAAGAGTTCCGTATTTTTGAGTTGCCTTTGCTGGTAGGCGTTTCACGTAAATCGATGATATACCGCTTGTTGGACATTACTCCTCAGGAGGCGCTGAATGGTACTACGGTGCTCGATACCATCTGTTTGCTGAAAGGTGCTGACATTCTCCGCGTACACGACGTGAAAGAAGCCGTGGAAACCGTACGGATTGTGCAAGCCATGCGAAATAATTCCTAATCCCTAACCCCTAATCATTCAATATCGTGTTTTTTGAATTTGGAATAAAAGATTTTATAGATATTCTGTTAGTGGCTTTCTTGCTGTACTATACGTATAAGCTGATGAAAGCCTCCGGCTCTATCAATGTGTTTACGGGTATCCTGGTGTTTATCCTGATATGGCTGGTGGTGTCGCAGGTGCTGGAGATGAAATTGCTCGGCTCCATCTTCGACAAGCTGGTCAGTGTGGGCGTGCTGGCGCTTATCATTTTGTTTCAGGACGAGATACGGCGCTTCTTGCTGACACTCGGCTCGCATCAGCATGCCAGTGCGCTGGTACGCTTCTTCACCGGCAATAAGAAAGAGAAGTTGGAACATGACGACATCATGCCGGTGGTAATGGCATGTATCAGCATGGGGAAGCAGAAGGTTGGTGCCTTGATTGTCATTGAACATAATTTGCCTTTGGATGATGTGGTGCGTACGGGAGAAATTATCAATGCCGATATAAACCAGCGTCTGATTGAGAATATTTTCTTTAAGAACAGTCCGTTGCACGATGGAGCGATGGTTATCAGTAAGAAACGTATCAAAGCGGCGGGATGTATCCTGCCTGTTTCCCATAATCTGGACATTCCTAAGGAACTGGGGCTGAGGCATCGTGCTGCCATGGGAATTTCCCAGGTGTCTGATGCGCATGCTATCATTGTATCGGAGGAGACCGGAGGTATTTCAGTGGCTTATAAAGGACAATTCTATCTGCGCTTAAATGCTGAGGAATTGGAAAGTTTGTTAACAAAGGAAAGCTGAGGTGTGACAAAATCCCCTATTTTTACGTCATATAACTATGATATAAAATAAAAACAATATCTTATAACTAATAACTGAAAAGGATGGATAGACGAAATTTCTTACGGACGGGAAGTCTGGCGATGTTAGGCTCGCTGGCAGTACCCTCGTTGGCTATGCCTGCGTCAGTACGCGGAGCTTTGGGAGGAGCAGATAATCAGTCTGCCGTAGCTTCGGCAATGGCTCACTTTGGCGTGACGGAAGCTGACTTGAAGAAAGTGATGGCTGCCGCTCTGGAAAAAGGCGGAGATTATGCCGACCTCTATTTTGAGCACACGTTTAATAATAGTGTGGTTCTGATGGACGGTAAAGTAAACAATTGTGGAGCCAACATTGACTTCGGTATGGGCGTGCGCGTATTAGCAGGCGACCAGACTGGCTATGCCTATGTAGAAGGCGTGACCGTAGAAGAAATGCTGCGTGCTGCCCGTACGGCTGCCCGTATAGCTTCTTCGGGTAAGGCCGGAAAGCCTGTGGGGCTGACGGAGAAGACGATTGCCAAAAGCCGTTATGCCGTCACCGAACCTTGGGAAGACGTGAGCCTTAAGGCAAAGATTCCTTATCTGGAGAAACTGAACGAAAAGATTTTTTCTCTGGACAACCGGGTGCGCAAGGTCCAGGCGTCTCTTGTAGACAGTACTTCTCATGTCTTATTCTGTAACTCAGAGGGCGTGAGCTACTATGATTACCGCCCAATGGTCTCTTTCATGGCCGTGTGTATTATGGAAGAGAATGGAAAAATGGAGAACGGTTATGCCGGTCGTTCTTACCGCAAAGGGTTTGAATTCATGACGGACGATATTGTGGATACCCTTGCGCGTGAAGCTGTGGATAAGACCTCCATCTTGTTCAAGGCAGTGAAGCCCAAAGGCGGTGAAATGCCTGTCGTGATGGGAGCGGGTGGTTCGGGCATCTTGTTACACGAAGCCATAGGACATGCTTTTGAGGCTGACTTTAACCGTAAGCGTACTTCCATCTTCTGCGACTTGTTTGGCAAGAAGGTGTGCAACGAGCATATCAATGTGGTGGATGATGGTACCATTGCCTTCAACCGCGGAGCCGTGAACTTTGACGATGAGGGTGTGGAAGGCCAGAAGACCTATATTGTGAAAGAAGGTATCCTGACCAGCTATCTGCACGACCGCATCAGTGCCAAGCATTACGGGGTGGCTCCTACCGGAAACGGACGTCGCGATACTTTCCGTAATACTCCTATCCCCCGTATGCGTGCCACTTATATGGAAGCCGGCAATATGAAGGAAGCGGACATTATCTCCACCGTGAAGAAAGGTATCTATTGTGACCAGTTTACCAATGGCCAGGTGCAAATCGGTGCCGGAGACTTTACCTTCTTTGTGAAGTCGGGTTACTTGATTGAGGATGGCAAGCTGACGCAGCCCGTCAAGGATATAAATATCATCGGTAATGGTCCGAAAGCATTGGCTGACATCACGATGGTGGCAAATAACGATAAGATTGACAACGGTACTTGGACTTGTGGTAAAGACGGTCAGTCTTGTCCCGTTACCTGCGGTATGCCATCGGCACTAGTCAGCAAGCTGACTGTAGGAGGAGAAAGTTAATTATCAACTATCAATTAAAGACATGATTACAGACGACAATAAGAAATTGGCACAATGGGCAATGGAATATGCCTTGAAGAACGGTTGCCAGGCAGCCAAACTGGTGCTATATACAAATTCTAATTCTTCTTTTGAACTGCGTGACGGCAAAATGGACCGTTTGCAGCAGTCTACGGAGAATGGTTTGGGATTGAATCTTTATGTGGACGGACGTTTCGGCTCTTTTTCCACCAATCGGCTGGATAAGAAAGAATTGGAAACTCTTATCACGAATGGTATAGAGTCTACCCGCTATCTGGCGGTGGATGAGTCGCGTATGCTGGCCGACCCTGCACGCTACTATAAAGGAGGCAAGCCTGACTTGCAGCTTTTTGATAAGAAACTCTATGAAGTCAACCCGGATGATAAAGTGGCGATTGCCCGTGCTGCTGCAGAGGAGGTATTGGGCAAGGATGAGCGTATCATTTCGGTTGATTCTTCTTATAGTGATGGTGAGGGTTCTTCCTATCGTTTGATAAGCAACGGATTTGAAGGCGAGTCGAAGAGTACCTGGTTCTCTGTCTCAGCCAGTGTATCCATTAAGGGAGAGGGCGAAGCTCGCCCTCAGGATTACTGGTACGACTCGGCTCTGTTCTATGATAAATTGACGAAGGCGGGAATCGGTGCCAAGGCATTGGAACGCGTATTGCGCAAGCTGGGACAGAAGAAAGCAAAGTCGGGTAAATATACAATGGTGGTTGACCCTATGAATGTGGGAAATCTGCTCAGCCCGATGCTAAGTGCATTGTATGGCAGTGCTTTGCAACAAAAGAATTCCTTCCTGATGGACAAGCTGGATACGAAAGTGGCTTCCGACCTCTTCACGTTGCGTGACGAGCCGCATGCTATCGGTGCAAACGGTTCACGCTATTTCGATAATGAGGGTGTGGCTACCGAACCCCGCACTGTTTTTGACAAAGGCGTGCTGAAAACTTATTTCATCGATACCTACAATGGTAAGAAGATGGATATAGCTCCTACTATCAGTGCACCTTCACGTCTAATTCTGACACCGGGCGATAAGGACCTGAACGGATTGGTTGCAGATATTAAACAAGGCATCTTGGTTACGGGCTTCAATGGCGGTAACAGCAATAGCAGTACCGGTGACTTCTCTTATGGTATAGAGGGTTTCCTTATTGAAGACGGCAAGCTGACACAGCCCGTCAACGAAATGAATGTGACGGGTAACATGGTTACTTTATGGAATTCCTTGGTTGCTGTGGGCAATGACCCTCAACCGAACCGTTCATGGCAGATTCCTTCGCTGGTATTTGAGGGAGTCGACTTCAGCGGATTATAATGCTAGTTCAACATCAGGCTCATATATGGGCTTGATGTTGCAAATATTTTTTCGGTGAGTTCACCGATTGTAAGTGCCAAGTGGCTGCCCGGCAGACGCTTGGCACTATTCATATATTTACCATTGTTCAGGTAGTAGTAGCCGTTATTGGCACTGACCTGCTCATCGGTGAGATGAATGCTGAGTTCCAGTTCCGGATGGGCCGTAGCATAGAGTTGCAGCATGGTTTTGGCATTGATGATGCGTGCCATGCCCAAAAGTTGGCTTTCACCGGTAGCGGGAGGAGTGAGAACCCGGATGGACGGGAGATTCAAGCTTTGGCAGATATGTTGAAGCAGTAAAGTTTTTGTTGCGGGAGTATCCGACACGATTTCTCCAATGCGCCAGTTGGCTTTCCCTATCGGATAGGTAATGGCCAAAGCCGTGATTTCCTCCCCATTGCTCAATGTGCAAACGAAGCCCTGTCCCAGTTGTAAATCGGCAATGATAACCTGGAAATCCTCTTCCGTATGCTGGATGCAGCAAGGGCGCTCCCGCAATTTCCGGTCGAGATATTCATATCTTTTTTCAGTATATTCGGCAGACATTTCCAAAGTAAGGCCCGTATCGGCTGTCGGTGTACCGGAAGCGATAAAGGTCTCTTCGGCATAGCGGAATACGGGGGCATAACCGCTGCGGCCATAGTAGTCGAACAGCCACGGTTCTGCCGGTATCAGGGTGGATAAGGCGACATTATTGTGTAGCATCCGTGCAAAGGCTTGTGATAACAGCTCGTGCATTACGCCCCGGTTACGGTAATCAGGGTGTGTGCAGGCGCCGGATATATAGGCCGTATGAATATCTTCTCCTTCGAACGTCATAGGATAAGGCAACATCTGTAGGGCGGCAATCACTTCTTCGCCGCTTTGGATGGCAATATTGATATCATTGTTGTAGCGGAGCCGAAAATACAGTTCAGTAAATTCCTCGCTATCATTGAAACAGAGCTTCCATAAGTTCTTTACCTTTTCCCGTATCATCAATCCCTTATCCTTTTAATCCTTAATCTCTAATCCTTACTCTCACCATTTGATAGCTTCCACCGGTTCATCTTTCAGGCATGCCACGTATTTTTCCAGAATAATGGCAGGCTGGTACGAAAGTTTGGCCTTGCGCAATCCTTCAATACCCAAATCCTCTTCACGGTTGAGGTAGACATATTGTTCGGGGATATGGTTGGCAAATTCATAGTTAATCATTGCGTACGCTCCGTCTATGCTGGTGTCGGCCTTTTCCACATGTACTCCGAAGGTATCTTGGTTGATGGGCATTCCGAAAGTGAAGGCGGCAATTTTGCCGTCTACATGCAGGATGCCTCCGGTCAATCCCAGTTCTTCAAAATTGTGGAGGGCGTAGACCAGTGCGCGACGTTCGTTGCCCGTTCCTTCATGCTGGTCGCAATTGTTGGCCTTACACCATTCGGCTTCCAGGTCCAGACATTCCTGGATGCGGTCGGGAGTGATGGGAGTATATTCGTAATTATAGGTGCGTTTGAATTTGTTGACATGATTCCGTTTGGACTGGAATTTCTTTCCGGCAAGCGTGGCGAGGTCTGTACGCAGATAGAGGTAATCGGCATAGTCCCGGTCTGCTGTGAACTGGAATTTTCCGGGCATGAAGGCTTCCAGTTCCGAGCACATGCCCGAACATATTCCCAGCAGGCAGAAAGGTTCCCCTTCCCGGTGTGCGTCTTCGACCAGTGCGTCCAGTACTTTTGTCAAATCTCCGTTACCTATCGGCATCATGTACACCAGTTCGTCGTTTGCCCAGAATTTCAGCAGGAGGAAGCCGTCCATGATGGCAAACTTTGTATTGTATAGAAAACGCCAGCTGCATAGGTTGGAGAATGAGAGGTCACAATTCCGTCGCGGACTGTTCTGTGTATAGGAAGTAATCAGTTCTTTGTCTTGTAATTCGATATCTTTAAATGAAATCATACGTTGTTTTTAGTTGGTTATGATTATAGATAACAAAAATAAGAAGATTTTGTTAGAGTAGCCCTAATAATCGCAGAATAGTTGGGGTCAGCAATGCAGTGAAAATACCATTCAGGGTCAGGCCGAGGCTGGCGAATGCGCCGTATTTGCGGCTGATGTCCATGGCTGTGGAAGTTCCTACCGCGTGGGCGGCGGCTCCCAAGGAAAGGCCTTGTGCCATAGGACTGCCGATGTGGGTCAGTTTCATGGTCTTGAAGCCCAGTATTCCTCCCAGCAAGCCTACACAGACCACTACGGCGGCGGTAAGTGAGGGAATGCCGCCCAGCGACTTAGTTACTTCCATGGCTATCGGCGTAGTGACCGACTTGGGCGCCAGGGAGTAGATAATCTCGTCGGAAGCCCCCATCAATTTAGCTATCAGCACGACAGAGATAACTCCCACAATGCAGCCGGCAAGTTGTGACAGCATGATGGGGAGCAGCTGTTTCTTAATCGTTTCCAATTGGAGGTATAGGGGGACTCCCAGGGCTACAACAGCGGGTTTCAGCCAGAATTCTATCAGATGTCCTCCTTCATTGTAGGTCTCATAACTGATATGTGTCATCTTCAGGAAGACAATGAGGATGGCAATTGTCAGCAGGATGGGGTTCAGCAACATGATGCCGGTCTTTTTCTGCAGGAGTTTGGCCAGAAAGAAAATCCCGAAGGTGACAGCCAATAGGAAAAATTCGTTTTCTAAAAAGTTCATTTGATTTTACGTGTTAGTTGATGAACCCATCCGGTGACTACAATCACCAGCAGGGTGCTGATTATGGAAGCGGTCACTATCGGCCAGAACTCGGAGGCGATGACATCGAAGTAAAGCATGAGAGCTACACCGGGCGGTACGAAGAAGAAGCCCAGGTTGGCAACCAGGAAGTCGGACATACCCTGCACCCAGTGCAGTTTAATCCAACCCAATTTCAAGAATAGGGTGAGCAACAGCATACCGATGATGCTGGAAGGTAACTTGATACCCGTAAAGAAAACAATCAGTTCACCCAAAGCTAAGCATCCGAAAAGGATGGCGCATTGACGAATCATATTATTATAATACCTATTGTTATACGTTGAAAACGCTGCAAAGGTAGGTATTCTATGTATTGCTTGTTATCGTTGTATCCTGATTTTTTTTATGTCGTTTGTAGAGTCGGGCGGGTTGTTCCTGCCGGACGGGTAATTGTTTGTTGCAGAGGGGCACGTGTGCGTACACATGAATGCTGGGAATACCTAATGTTAAATATTATAATAATTATGGTCTGAACGGTAAAAAGACCGATGTTTGCAATGTAGATATTGCAAAATTGTGTACTTTTGCGGCGTGAATAACACATACTGCCGATTCTTAATAGACAATTAAAATATCATGCAAAGATTAATTAACGAAATTGTTGAGCGTGCCAAAGCAAACCGCCAACGAATTGTTCTTCCCGAGGGTACGGAAGAGCGTACACTGAAAGCTGCCAATCAAATCCTGACTGACGGAGTAGCCGACTTGATTATCCTTGGAAAACCTGCCGAGATAGAGGCTTGTGCCAAAGAGTGGGGGCTGGGAAATATAAACAAAGCTACCATTATCGACCCGGAAGACCATCCTAAGAAAGAAGAATATGCCCAACTGCTTTGCGAGCTCCGCAAAAAGAAAGGCATGACCATCGAAGAGGCTCGCAAGTTGGTTGTCGATCCGCTTTATCTGGGCTGCCTGATTATAAAGAACGGCGACGCTGACGGCCAGTTGGCAGGTGCACGCAACACTACGGGTAATGTACTTCGCCCTGCTTTGCAGATTATCAAGACTTCCCCGGGCATCACTTGCGTTTCGGGTGCCATGCTGCTGCTGACACATGCTCCTGAATATGGAAAGAACGGTATCCTGGTGATGGGTGACGTGGCTGTGACTCCGGTGCCCGATGCAGAACAATTGGCACAGATTGCCGTATGTACGGCACGTACAGCCCAGGCAGTTGCCGGTCTCGACCCGAAAGTTGCCATGCTGAGCTTCTCTACCAAGGGCTCTGCCAAGCACGAAGTGGTGGATAAAGTGGTTGAGGCATTGAAGATTGCCAAGGAGATGGCTCCCGATATTGCCATCGACGGTGAGTTGCAGGCCGATGCAGCTTTGGTGCCGGAAGTAGGTGCAAGCAAGGCTCCGGGTTCTTCTATCGCCGGACATGCTAACGTATTGGTTGTCCCCAGCCTCGAAGTGGGCAACATCTCCTACAAACTGGTGCAACGTCTGGGACATGCTGATGCCGTAGGACCTATCCTACAAGGTATCGCCCGTCCGGTGAACGACCTTTCACGCGGTTGCTCCATCGAGGATGTGTATCGCATGATTGCCATCACTGCCAATCAGGCCATTGCTGCCAAAAAGAATGCTGAATAACTTTTAAATCTGATATATAGTATGAAAATCTTAGTATTGAACTGCGGTAGCTCGTCCATCAAATACAAATTGTTTGATATGGACCGGAAAGAAGTTATCGCCCAGGGTGGTATCGAAAAAATTGGTTTGAAGGACTCTTTCCTGAAGTTCACCTTGCCCAGTGGCGAGAAGAAAGTTCTTGAGAAGGACATTCCAGAGCATACCGTAGGTGTGGAATTTATCCTGAACACTTTGACAAGCCCTGAATATGGAGCCATCAAGTCTTTGGACGAAATCAATGCCGTAGGTCACCGTATGGTGCATGGAGGCGAAAAGTTCAGCGAGTCTGTACGGCTGACGCCGGAAGTGCTTGCCGCCTTCACTGCCTGCAACGACCTGGCTCCGCTCCACAATCCTGCTAACCTGAAGGGGGTAAATGCAATATCTGCCATTCTGCCTAATGTTCCGCAGATTGGTGTGTTCGATACGGCTTTCCATCAGACCATGCCGAAGCATGCCTATCTGTATGCCGTGCCTTACGAACTTTATGAAAAGTACGGCGTACGCCGTTATGGTTTCCACGGAACCTCACACCGCTACGTATCGCAGCGCGTCTGCGAGTTCCTAGGTGTAGAGCCGGAAGGAAAGAAAATCATCACTTGCCACATTGGCAACGGTGGTTCCATTACTGCCATCAAGGACGGTAAGTGTGTAGACACCAGCATGGGCTTGACCCCGCTGGAAGGTCTGATGATGGGTACCCGCAGTGGTGATATTGATGCCGGTGCCGTTTCCTTCATCATGGAGAAAGAGGGTCTGGATGCCAACGGCATCTCCAACCTGCTGAACAAGAAGAGCGGTGTGCTGGGTATCTTCGGTGAATCCAGTGACATGCGCGACCTGGAAAATGCCGTAGCTGCCGGCAATCCGAAGGCTGTTCTGGCTGAAGAAATGTACTTCTACCGCATCAAGAAATATATCGGTGCCTATGCCGCTGCTTTGGGTGGTGTGGATATCGTGGTATTTACCGGTGGTGTCGGCGAGAATCAGGCAAGTGCCCGCTGGGGTGCATGTGAAGGCCTGGAATTCATGGGCATAAAGCTGGATGCCGAGAAGAACAAAGTACGCGGTGAAGAAATGGTTATCTCTACCGAAGATTCTCAGGTGAAGGTGGTGGTAATCCCCACTGACGAGGAACTGATGATTGCTTCGGACACGATGGATATTCTGAAGAAGTAATATCGCTGTAATATTTCCCGGTTCCGGCTTCCCGGAGTCCGGATGTGGTTTCGCCCCTGCAAATATGTAATGTATTTGTAGGGGCGAAATGTTTTCCGAATCCTTTAAAATACCTATCTTTGTTACTCGGTTAAAAACAATAAAGGCAATTTCTCGAATAACTTTAAATAAGAACTGCTTATGAAACGATTAATGTATGTGTTGTTCTTTGTACTGCTGACCAGCGGCATGGCCTATGCCCAGCAGGCGAAGTACGTGTTTTATTTCATCGGTGATGGAATGGGTGTGAACCAGGTGAACGGTACGGAGATGTATCTGGCCGAACAAGAAGGGCGCATCGGTGTAAAGCCTTTGCTGTTCACTTCTTTCCCGGTTGCCAGCATGGCAACTACCTTTTCTGCCACCAACTCGGTGACTGACTCTTCTGCTGCCGGAACAGCCCTGGCTACCGGTGCAAAGACCTACAACGGCGCCATTGGTATGGACGATAACAAGAGTGTGCTTCAGAGTGTGGCCGAGAGAGCCAAAAAGTCCGGTAAGAAAGTTGGGGTAACTACCAGCGTCAGTGTAGACCATGCTACTCCCGCCGCATTCTATGCCCATCAGCCGGACCGTGGCATGTATTACGAGATAGCCCTCGACCTGCCGAAAGCCGGTTTCGACTTCTATGCAGGCGGTGGTTTCTTGAAACCGACTACCACTGCCGATAAGAAAGAGGCTCCGAGCATCTTCCCTATCTTTGAAGAAGCCGGCTATACCGTTGCAAGGGGCCTTGACGAATATAAGTCGAAGTCTGCCCAGGCGGACAAGATGATTCTTATCCAGAAAGAAGGGGCAGAGCCTTCTTGCCTGCCCTATGCCATCGACCGCCAGGAAGGCGACCTGACGCTGGCCGAAATTACCGAAAGTGCCATCTCTTTCCTGACCAAAGGCAGTAACAAGGGTTTCTTCCTGATGGTTGAAGGTGGAAAGATTGACTGGGCCTGCCACGGAAACGACCCCGCCACAGTCTTTGAGGAAGTGGTGGATATGGACAACGCCATCAAGGTGGCTTACGAGTTCTATAAGAAGCATCCCAAAGAAACGCTGATTGTGGTAACTGCCGACCATGAAACCGGTGGTCTGGGTCTGGGTACCGGTAAGTACGAGCTTCAACTGAAAGCCCTTGCCAAGCAGAAGCAGTCTCAGGATATCCTTTCACGTTCCATCACGGACTTACGCAAGATGCGCAAGGTTATCAACTGGCCGGAAATGAAGGAATTCCTGGCAGAAAAGATGGGTTTCTGGAAAGAACTGCCGGTGAGCTGGGAGCAGGAGAAGATGCTGCGTGATGCTTACGAAGAATCATTCGTGAACAAGCATGTAGTGTTTGAGGAAAGTCTTTATGCCAAGACTGAGCCCCTGGCTGTTGCCGCCAAGAAGGTAATGAGCCAGATTGCCATGGTAGGCTGGACCAGCGGTGGCCATACAGCCGGATATGTGCCGGTATTCGCAGTAGGTGCAGGCTCCAAGCTGTTCGTGGGTAAGATGGACAACACGGAAATCCCGAAACGCATAGCCAAGGCTGGTGGATACAAATAATAGAAAGTCACTACAGATTACACGGATTCTCACAGATTGGAAGCTCTGATATCAAGTATAAGAGACTAATCTGTGAGAATCCGTGTAATCTGTGGTGGCTGTCTATTTATTCCTTAAGGTCCTTCTTTATAATTTCATCCATCTCCCGGATACGTTTCTCCCGTTCCTTGGCAGATTTTATTTTCTGGTCCTTGTATCCGGTATCTGTCCGTTCGGAGACCTCTTCGCTCCATTCCTCGAATTCATCCGTTGCCGGACGTCCGTGCGGGTCTATGTTCTCTTCGGCAATCGGGTCGTTTCTGTAAATCATATCATCCATGACGCTAATGTTTTTAATGTTATGATGTTATTACAACCATGCCGGGAAAAAGTTCCGGTAACCTTCACTTTTTCGTAATCGTTTATAAGAATAAACGTTTTATAGCGCGGGCAGCAGGTACTTCCATATTAGATTCAGCTCTGCCTGCATGTCGGGGATGTTGGCGGTGACGGCAATGACGGCATCCTTGTCCGGCAACACCAGTATGTATTGTCCGTTGGCACCATCGGCACGGTAGGCGTTGTGGCGGCAGCGCCACATCTGGTAGCCGTAGCCCTGCAGCCAGTCGCTTGTCTTGGCGCTCATCTTCGCTTTCTTCAGCATCTCCGGTTTCATGCCGGCGGGCAGTGAGGGCACTTGGCAGGCAGATGCCTCCTTTACCCATTCTTCGGGCAGAATCTGCTGTCCGTTCCAGTTTCCTTTCTGCAGGAACAGTTGTCCCATCTTGGCAAGGTCTTCCGTTTTGAGGTACAACCCCCAGCCTCCGGTATTGATGCCTTGCGGGCTTTCCTGCCACCGGGCGTTGACGATGCCAAGCGGGCGGAACAGACGGGGATAGAGATAATCCACCACTTTCTCGCCCGTCACTTTCTGTACGATGGCTGAGAGCATGTAGGTTCCCAGGCTGTTGTAGGTGTAGAAGGTACCGGGCTTGTGCTCCACGGGGAAGGCAAGGAACTCCTGCACCCAATCGGCGTCCGCCTTTTTGCGTACCGTTCCGGTGGGGTCGGTGTCGTGCCCGCAGTTCATGGTCAGCAGGTCGCGTACGGTCATGGCTGCCAGATTTTCGCTGACGGTTGCCGGAAGCTTGTCGGGGAAGAAGGAGATGACCTTGTCCGTCAGCTTCAGCCTGCCTTCGGAGGCGGCAAGTCCCACGGCGGTGGCGGTGAATGTCTTGCTGACGGAGTTCAGGATGTGAGGCTCATCCTCTTTCCCTTCGCCCATCCATTCTTCGGCAATGACATTGCCGTGTTGCACAATCATGATACTGTGCAGGTCTTGTCCGGCTTTCTTTACGGCATCCAGATATCTGTTCATGGCCTTGTCCAGCTTCGGAGTAGCGGCGGCGCGGGGCAGGCCCTTGGTCAGTTGGTTGATGGAAATCAGCTTTATGCCTTTGTCCTCAATGGCTTTCCGGACGCGGGGGCTTGTCAGCAGGTCGGTCACTCCCTGGCGGTCCAGCGCCACGTCCTCATATCCGATGTGGAAGACGGTTTTCATTTCATCGTTGTCCAGTGCCGGGTGGTCTAAGAAAAGGTAGCGCTGGCCCGGTTGCAACTTCTCCAATGCTTTGATGAAGCTAGCCTCCTTTTCTTCGGCGGTTCTTTTGGGGCCGTCGTACCCGATGTAGGTAAACCGGTAGTCCTTGGAGGAGTCCATGCGGTCGATGGACGGCAGGTTGTATTCTTTGGCGAGCCGTTGCACCAGCTCGTTCACTTCCTTGCTGAAACCGGTGGAGAGCATGTGTCCGGACAGATGGCTGAGTTGCGGAATGCTTTTCAGCGTCGTCTCTATCTGTGCGCGGAACTCCTGCTCTATCTCCTTGATGTCCCATTTCTGCTCCATGATGGACTGTCCCGGATAGGCGGGGTTAGGGAACATCATCGGGTAGAAATAGCCGTTCTCGTCCGTCAGGCTGGGGCAGTGGGTCAGCGGACGCCACTTCACGTTCTCCCACTCGCTGGTGATGACGAGGTGCAGGCCGACGTCCAGTCCCGGATTTTCTTTCAGCATCTTGATGGCTTCTGGATACCAGGCTGCTACGGGCATCACTTCCACGCTGCGGGCAATACCCGAGCGGTAGGTCTGGATGCAGGCTTCGTTGACGGAATGCAGGGCACCGAGATCGTCAATGCGGATGACAAGTGTCGGGGCGCCGGATTGTCCCCATATCGGCAATGCTCCTGCTGCGAGCAGGCATCCGGCAATCATGTTTTTCAGTCTTAAAGGTTTCATGGGTGGTAATGGTATGATGGTTAACAGTTTGGAAATGCGGGTTATAGCTTCGTCTCTCCCTCCACAAAATTCTCAAGGAAGAGGTTCTCGCCGTCAAAGACGGCGTACGAAAAGTAGTTTATCCAGTCGCCGAGGATGAGGATGCGGGCGGTACTGCTCAGCATCAGGTCCAGTTCGATGTGGCGGTGACCGTAGATGAAGTAGTTGATGTTGGGATGGCTTTTCAGGTATTCCTTGGTGTAGAGCACCAGGTATTCGTTGTTTTCTCCCATGTATGCGGGTTCTTTCCCGTCTATGCGTTTCAAGCGGCTGTGCTTGGCCCAGTTCAGTCCCAGCTCCATGCTCCAGCGGGGGTGCAGGGCAGAGAACAGCGTCTGTAGGGTACGGCTGCGGAACATGGCGCGCAGCATCTTGAACTTCTTGTCCGGGTCGCCTAGCCCGTCACCGTGGGCAAGGTAGAACTCTTTTCCGAAGATTTCGGTGGTCAGCGGTTCGCGGTGTATCATGACGCCGCACTCCTTGGTCAGATAGTCGCCGCACCAAAGGTCATGGTTTCCCGTGAAAAAGTGGACTTCTACTCCCAGGTCGGTCAGTTCGGACAGCTTGCCCAGAAAGCGGGTGTATCCTTTGGGCACTACGGTACGGAATTCGTACCAGAAGTCGAACATGTCTCCCAGCAGGTATACGGCCGATGCCTTGTGCTTGATGCTGTCCAAGAAGTTGACCAGCCTCCGTTCTTGGGTTCGTCCGTGTTCGATGGCTCGTGAGCCCAGGTGAGCATCCGAGAGGAAATATACATTCTTCATTTTCAACTTTCCATTTTCAACTTTGAACTTTCAACTGATTTAAAGGAATCCCAGTTCCAGTTTCGCTTCTTCGCTCATCATGTCCTTGTCCCACTCGGGTTCGAAAACGAGATTGATGGTGGCGGAGGTTACGCCGTCGATGGATTCCACCTTCTGGCGCACATCTTCCATGATGAAGTCGGCTGCCGGACAGTTGGGGGCAGTCAGCGTCATGTCGATGGAGGCTTCTCCCTGGTCGGAGACGTCTATTTTGTAAATCAGTCCCAGGTCGTATACATTTACCGGTATTTCCGGGTCGAATACGGTCTTGAGCATGGAGACTATTTTCTCTTCTATTTCAAATTTGGTCATATTCGTAGGGTTTTATATATAGGTTTTCAAAGAACAAAGCTATGGAATTTAATTGAAAATGCAAAGGAACGCCCTCCTTTTCATTACTTCAGAAAGGGTTTGTCTTATCCTGATATAGGTAGACACATTTACAAACTAATAAATGTGTTACTATTA
>NZ_QTMD01000026.1:0-77899 GCF_003602995.1 Bacteroides sp. AF25-38AC
CCTACCCCCATGTGGTATGGTGAAGGCGATGACATGTGGTTCATCGACGGTGAAAAACAAGCTTCCTTGATAGGAACCGGTACGGAAGACTTGTTCAACACCGCCTGGTGTCCGAAAGAGCCCTACCAGCATATCTACTTCGGCTATCCACGTGTGAATAATGATGTCGGATTCTTGGGGCGTACACATGTCTATCGGTTCTTTATTCAGGATCCCGTCTTCTTCGAGAAAGGGCTGAAAGCCACCATCGAGCATGGACACAACAATTGCCTGACGCTCGACCTGGCTACCGTTGCATACTGGTATCAGGACAAGGCGACGGCTGTCCCGGCCATTCCCGACAAGGAGGGCCGTAAGCTGAAGCCGATGGTAAACAATGTGATGATGCACAAATGGCGTCATGAATGGAGAAAGAACAAGGGGAACAAAACGGACCTTTGGGGGGACGAATAATAATTATTATCTATTATAATTTCAAAACATCATGAAACAAAAAATCTTAATGACAATCATGTGCCTTTGCTTGTTTTCTTGGGCAAATTCACAAGAGAAATTTAATGGTATCGATAGCAGTATGGGTAATCTTTACCGCTTATCGGACGCAAAAACACGTTCGATAAGCCCTGAAAATTTTACGGGGGAGAAAGGTAAAGGGGGAATGGCTGACCCTAAAAATGAAGAGCGCAATGTAGCCAACGCACGTCATGCTGCCCGTGATTTGGGACAAGGATGGAAGGTGAACCCGTTCATCATTATCAATCCTAAAGAGACATTCACCTTGGCTGAAATCGATGAATCAGGATGCATCCAGCACATTTGGATGACTCCTACGGGCAATTGGCGTTTTTCTATTCTGAGAATTTATTGGGATGATGAAAAAGAGCCTTCGGTAGAATGTCCGGTGGGAGACTTCTTCGGTATGGGATGGGGAGAGTATGCCCATCTAAACTCACTGGCTGTATGCGTAAATCCGGGAAGTGCGTTCAACAGTTATTGGCAGATGCCTTTTCGCAAAAAATGCAAAATAACGATGGAAAACTTGGCGGATGCCCCGATGAGGCTTTATTATCAGATAGATTATAGCCTGACGGAAGTTCCTGAGGATGCCGCCTATTTCCACGCACAGTTCCGCCGCACCAATCCGGTGCCTTATAAGGATGTCTACACCATTGTAGACGGAATCAAAGGGAAGGGGCATTATGTAGGTACCTATATGGCATGGCAAGTGAACAACAATCGATGGTGGGGTGAAGGCGAAATCAAGTTCTTCATGGATGGTGACAAGCAGTTCCCGACCATTTGCGGTACAGGTACCGAAGATTATTTCTGCGGTTCTTATAACTTCGATCGCGGAGGAAAGTACATAGAGTTTTCCACTCCTTATGCAGGATTGCACCAAGTAATCAGACCTGATGGTACTTATCGCGCCAACCAGCGTTTCGGTATGTACCGGTGGCATATTACTGATCCGATACGTTTTGAAAAGGATTTGAAAGTGACTATTCAAGACCTCGGTTGGAGAGCTGACAGAAGATATTTGGCACAGAGAAGTGACATTTCGTCTGTAGCTTTTTGGTATCAGCAAGAGCCGCATCGGACTTTTCCAGAATTACCTTCCAAGGATGACTTGGAAGTAAATTGAAAAAAGGGTGTAAAGTTGCAATAAGCAAGGTAGACAAACTTTCCAAGGGTTGTATCATTAGGGATACGCCCTTGTTTTTTTATCTGATGATGATATTCTTTAATGTGTCCGATTAGTTAGTTGGATTATAATAGACCTATCCAATCAAGTTATTGGGAAGATATGAAAACCTACGGGGTTTATTTCTCATTTATTTTTTCCTTTCCTGAATTTTACATAGATTTGTAATATCTATTAGATACCTTTGTAATCTAAAACCAAGAAAAAGATATGTACGTAGCAGGACCTCCTAATGATGAACGTTCGCTTGTTCTTCGTTTGATAGACGGAAATGAAGATGCATTTTGCGAACTTTATGCAGCTTATAAGAATCGTTTGATATACTTTGCAATGCGTTTCTTAAAGTCACGTGAGTATGCCGAAGATGTATTTCAAGATGCTTTCACTATTATTTGGCAAGGTCGTCGCTTTATTAATCCGGATGCTTCTTTTTCTTCTTATCTTTATACGATTGTCCGTAACCGAATCTTGAACCAATTGCGTGATTTAGTAAATCAAGACAAATTGAAGGAACAGATTTTACAGCAGGCTGTGGACTATAGTAACGATACCCAAAACGAGATTCTTGCGAATGATTTGAAGCAACTTATTTCATGTGCCATGCAGCAATTGACACCTCGCCAGCGTAAAATCTTTGAGATGAGCCGTGAACAGCAAATGTCTCATAAAGAAATTGCTGATGTGCTGGGCATTTCAGTCAATACTGTACAGGAGTCGATTTCCACTTCACTAAGAACTCTCCGTTTCTATTTAAAGAAGAACTTTATGGTCGGTACAGATCTCATTCTACTGTTCGTCTGCTTGGGATTATAGTGCACTATACGAAAAGCTGGCACCTTATTGACTATAGAAGGAAAGGTTAAAAAAGCACAAATAGACCCTACTCTTTTTTACTTGGTGTGTAATGTATAAACAAGATGTAGCTTTTGATATGTTTACTTCAAATTAAAAAAGAAGATGAAAAAGGCAGATTTATTAATACGTCGTTATTTGGATAATTTGTACACAAAACAAGAAGCTTTCAAACTGATGAATGAAATTCATTCTTCAAAGCATGATAATGCGTTAAAGACATTTGCTTCTGATGTTTGGGAAGAATCTGCTTTGCAACAGACATGTACCGATTTAGAACGTGAGCAATATAAAAAGGAGGCATGCCGGATTTTACAACGTGTAGAACACAGAAAACGTATTTGGTTTCGTCGTGTTGCCACTTATGTAGCAGGCACGGCAGCAATAGTATGTTTACTTTGGGGAAGTATTAAATATTGGAATTATGCGGACGAACAATCTGTGTTCTATATAGAAGCGTTCACTTCTTATGGAGAAAGAAAACACATTTGTCTCCCGGATGGTACACAACTGGTTCTGAATTCATGCTCCCGTATTCGTTATCCTAACCATTTTACGCAGAAAGAACGTAGGGTTGAATTGGAAGGTGAGGGATATTTCCGCGTCCAACATAATAAAAAACAACCTTTCATTGTTGATACACAACGTTTCGATGTTCGTGTATTGGGTACTTGTTTTAATGTGAAATCTTATTTTTCAGATGAAATTGTATATGTAGAAGTAGAAAGTGGTAAGGTACAAGTCGATTTGCCTGAAGCTATGATGCGGCTACAAGCTCAAGAACGGGTCCTTGTTAATACCGTTTCCGGTGATTATAGCAAGGGGCGTGATGGACATTCAGTGGCTTTATGGCGAAAAGGAAGCTTGCGTTTCAGTAGTACTCCAGTACGTGATGTGGCCAAAGAGTTGGAACGTATGTACAATTGCAGGATTACATTTGCTGAAGGACAAGAATTCAATAATTTGATTTCGGGTGAACATGACAACAAAAATTTAGAAGCTGTACTTCAGTCCATTGAATATACCAGTGGTATTCGATATAAGAAAGAAGGAAACCAAGTGTTATTGTATAAATAATAAATATTGTTAATGAAACCCTAGCCCATTTCTGCATTCGTGTATAATAAATATGGATATCCCCAAATAGTTCTCTTGAGAACTATAATGATAAAGAAATAATAATATTGATAAAAATGAAAGCACCTACTTAGCCTTTTCTCCAAAAAATAGGAGCCATCTCTCAGAGCAGCCCCTATTCCCGTAATCCGGACGAATATTCATTTGTCTCGACCCATGTGAATAACGTATCGCGTATTACTCCTTTGTTTTAATTAATCAAATTCAATTACTAAAACGCACAAATTTATGAATAATCTTCCTACATCAAAAGGAAAATGTAAAAATAGCATTCTGTTTTTAGCTTTTTTACTAATATATTGTTTGGGAATATCATCGTTGTCTGCTCAAAATTTGAAAGAGAGTAGCATTACCTTAAAGGTTCGGAATGAGAGTGTTGAAAAAGTATTCAATCAACTTACAGAACTTACAAATTTTAAGTTTTTCTATGATCAAGAAGTCATCAGCAAGGTTCCACAAGTTTCATTAGATGTTTATGACGCAACTTTAACGCAAGTGCTGGACAAAATAACTTCCCAAACAAAATTATATTTCAATAGGGTTAATAATACAATAGCTGTCAGTACTAAAGTAATACCAACTGAGCAGCAGACAAAAACAATATCAGGTATTATATTGGATGAAAAAGGAGAGCCTGTAATTGGAGCCACTGTATCGGTAGAAGGAACCCCGCAGGGAACAAACTAATGTGGAGGGAGAATATATCTTGTCTGGTGTTCCTGCGAATGCTAAAATTACAGTTTCATATATCGGTTACAGAACATTGTACTTGAAAGCCAGCGACAAGGGTTTGTCGAAAATTATATTAGCAGAAGACAGCGAAATGCTTGAAGAAGTTGTGGTTACGGCACTTGGCATAAAACGTTCGGAAAAAGCGTTGGGCTATTCTGTTCAAAAAGTAACAAGTGAAACTTTGCAAAAAGTGGCAGGTGTTGATGTTTCAACTTCTTTGACAGGAAAGGTAGCCGGATTGCTGGTGAAAAATTCCACAGATTTTGCAGCAGCGCCCACTCTTGCAATACGTGGAGAAAATCCTTTGATTGTTATTGATGGAGTACCCTATGCAAATATGACGATGAGGGATATTGTTGCTGACGACATTGAATCCGTTAGTGTTTTGAAAGGTGCAACGGCTTCAGCTTTGTACGGAAACCGGGGAGCAAGCGGTGCTGTGATGATTACAACAAAAAGCGGTGCTGAGAATAAGGAGCCTATCAGTATTTCTTTGGCTTCTAACACAATGTTTTCAGCAGGATTTTTGGCTATACCGGAAAAACAGTCCATGTATGGTCGCGGTACTAATAATAAATATGACAAAGATGCCGGAAATTCATGGGGAGCAGCATTGGATGGTACGATAAGGGAGCAATGGGATCCATATCTTCAAGCGTATCGTGAGTATGAATATACTGCAGTAGGAAAAGATAATTTCAACAATAGTCCGTTAAATTTTTCGTAGGAACACAAGGTTAGAAGCAAGCCACAGAAAGTATCGCGAATAAGATAGGACGTAACAAATAGAAAACAAATGATTTATGTAACAAGATATAACATCTAAAAATCGGCTATCTTGCTGATTTTCAGTAACTTTATAAGTGAAAAACAAACATAAAGTTATGCTGATAACCAACTTGATAAGCCGATATATGGAGCTCTGCAAAGCAGCATTTTTATTCTGTGGTGGGGCGAAGTTAAACAAAAGTATCCAATCAAACATCATGGAGATGCTATTTCTTTTGATGGTAATACCTAGGAAAGTGAATTTTACCCAAATGGGACGCTATGGTAAACGTGGTGAACAATGTTATAGGCAGACCGCCGAACGTAGCGTTGACTGGCTTGAGATGAACATGTGGCTAAGCGCTTACGCTTTCAAAAAAGGAAAGGGACGCAATGCTATAGCCATTGACCCAAGCTACATCAAAAAGTCTGGCAAGTGTACTCCGTACATGGGTTTGTTTTGGTCAGGGTGTGCAGGTGCTGTCAAGAGAGGTCTTGAGATTCTTGGAATAGGTGTTATCGATGTTGACCTACACGAATGCATGATGTTAAAGGCCATACAAACAACATTAGCCAAGGACAAAGAGAATAACGACATGAGTCTATACGATTGGTATGCCAAGGCATTATCAGACAACAAACAAATACTACAACGTATTACAAATGTTCTTGTCGCAGACTCTGCATTTTCAAAGAAGCCATTTATAGACAATATGCTTGGAATAGGTTTTAATGTGGTAAGCCGTCTTCGGCATGATGCTGCATTGTATTATCTGTGGGAAGGCGATCCTACAGGCAAACCCGGGCGTCCACGTGTAAAAGGTGAGAAGATAGACTTCAAAAACATAGACAAATCCAAGGTTGCGATACTTGACACGGACGAGTCTAATGGACAAGTGTATGCCTTGAAAGCATGGTGCAAGTCCCTACATCGAAAAATATCACTTGTCATACACATTTTGCCAAAGGGCGGACATCGGTTGTATTTCTCTACAGATGAAAGCATGAGCGGACGTGATGTCATGGAGTATTACTGTACACGCTTTCAGATTGAGTTCTGTTTCCGTGACGCAAAACAGTTTGTAGGGCTTACTGACTCTCAGGCGCGTGACACGAGAAAACTTGATTTTGCGTTCAACTCCTCATTTACAGCCGTGAATGTTGCGAAAATAATGTGCAGTGAATACAATCTCTCTATCGGGAGGATTAAAGCTCTGATTATCAACGCATACTACGCCCAAAGAATTATTGACGTGTTCGAGAATAACCCGAACACGCAATTAAATCATGAGATAGTGAATGAAATATTTGGATTCGCTGCTGATGCAGCATGAAATTTAACGAAGTATTGTTTTATACTCAAAGCCCAGACTTTCCCAAGCCCGGGCTTTGTTGTTTCCTAAAGTTTTCGTACCTTTAGGCATAAGTTTAAAGTTATGGCAAAGATACACTTTCGTCCTTACACTCCCAACCAAACGGTTCTTTTTCCTCAAAGAATCGATGAGGATATTGCACCGGATGCTCCGGTCCGCATAGTCAATGCGATTGTCGACAGTCTGGATCTTGATAATTTCAGGAGGCTTTACAAGGAAACCGGCCGCTGCCCTTACCATCCCAAAATGATGCTCAAGGCTATTCTCTATGCTTACATGAACAATGTCTACTCTTGCCGCAAGATAGAGCAATTGTTGTTGCGTGACATCCATTACATCTGGCTTGCCGGTTATGAGAAGCCTGATTTCATCACCATCAACCGCTTCCGCAACCGCGTAAAGGATGAGATCAACAACGTCTTCACCCAGTTGGTCCTCATCCTTGCCGACAAAGGCTTTATCAGCCTTGACGTGGAATATGTCGATGGCACGAAGATAGAGTCCAAGGCCAACAAATACACTTTTGTCTGGCGCAAGAGCGTTGAGAGGAACCGGGCAAAACTGATGGACAGGATACGCGTCCTTTTGGAGCAGGTGGATGAGTCCATTGCGCAAGAGAACGCCCCTCAAGACACACCTGTGGAATTTACCCCGGCCATGCTTTCTGAAATAGTGGATGAACTCAAGAATGCCTTGGACCGTGAGCCTGCTCCGGTCAACAAGGAACAGAAGAAGGCCCGCGGTGAAAAGCGGAAAAGGATAAAGGAACTTGAGGCTCATCGCGAGAAGCTGGCTGAATACGAAAAACATCTGAAGATACTGGGGGAACGCAACTCTTATTCCAAGACAGACCATGACGCCACCTTCATGCGCATGAAGGAGGATGCCATGAACAACGGACAGACCAAACCCGGATACAACCTGCAGATAGCCACAGAGGACCAGTTCATTACCGACTTCGCCCTCTTCCCCAACCCGACAGACACACTTACGCTCATCCCTTTCTTCCATTCATTCAGGAAACGCTATGGCAGGCTTCCCGGCACAGGTGTGGCGGATGCCGGTTATGGTTCGGAAGAAAACTACAGGTTCATGCGGGAGAACGGGATAGAGGCCTTCGTCAAATACAACTTCTTCCATAAAGAGCAACGTCCCCGTTATGTTCCCGATCCATTCCATGCGGAGAGCCTCCATTACAATGCGGAAGGGGATTATTACGTTTGCCCCATGGGACAGCACATGACCCGCATAGGAACCAAACGCGGCAAGACAGCCAGCGGGTATATCACTGAAAGTGCTCGGTACCAGGCACAAAGATGTGAAGGGTGTCCTCTGCGTGGCGGTTGCTTTAAAGCCCGGAGGAATCGCATCATCGAAGTGAACCACCGGTTGAACCAATATAAAAGGAAGGCGCGTGAAAGGTTGACTTCGGAAGAAGGGGTCAAGCACAGGGGAAAGCGGTGCATAGAACCTGAGGCCGTATTCGGACAGATGAAATACAACATGGCGTACCGCCGTTTCCGACATATTGGGAAAGACAAGGTCACAATGGATTTTGCCTTCTTTGCCATTGCCTTTGACATCAAGAAAATGTGCGCAAAAATAGCAAAAGAAGCTTCTAAGCTACCCCTTGACCGAATTTGTAGGGGAAACACACGCTTAAGAACAATTTATGGGATGAATTGGGAGTTTTTAAAATCGCCGATGCGGGAAATGGCTGCATAGACAAACTGCCGAACTGTATCTGATATGAAAAGAGGATGTGCCTGTTTTGACACACCCTCATTTATCTTGTATTTATTTTTTTCCTGCCCAATAAACTCCCCCCAATATCAGTATCGCCCCCATCAAAGCAACTATAGTAAGCTGTTCGCCAAGCAGAAAAGCAGAACCTACCAGAGTGAAGAGAGGATTCAGATAAATATAGTTGGAAGCTCTTATCGTTCCCAGCTGTTTTAATACTACGTTCCAGACTACAAAACAAATCAAGGAAGCCAATACACCCAGGAAAAGTAAATTGAACAGAATAGCCGGCTCGAGAAGACGGGCAATGTCGAAATTCCAGGGATGAATCAGAAATGCAGGAAGAATAGTCAATACTCCATAAAAAAATATCTTACGGGTAATGAAAGTTATACCATAACAATTGGACATTTTTCTCATTATCAAGCTATAGAATGCCCAGGAAAAAGCAGCAAGCAAAGTAAGGAAATCACCTAAAGGAGAAATCTTCAATACAAAACTACCATTATAAACCACCAATGCCACACCAACCAATGCCAGCAATGAACCAGCCATCAATCCACGGGTAGCCTTTTCCTTTTTATAAATCCACAAAGAAAGAATGGTGGTGAGCAACGGAGCCGTACAGACAATAAACGACACATTCGTCGCCAATGTAATCTCCAAAGCTGTATTTTCTGTAAAAAAGTAGAATGAACCGCCTGTTATGCCTCCTAAAAACATCCAAAATTCATCTTTCCAATTGTCGGCAAACAGTTTTCGGGGAGAAATAAGCCAAATGCCCATATAAGCTATCAGGAAACGAAGCAAGAATATTTCCTGCGGAGAAAGACCGTGCCCAATCAATACTTTCGTTGAAATAAAGGTCAGCCCCCAAATACCTACCGTAAGGACGGCGACAAGATGATAAGTATAATTTTTCATTGCGTTCATACACTTCCGATAAGTCGCACAAATATACGTACTTTCTTTTTTCAATACAATGAAACCAACCATAAATAATGTTCAGGGAGGATTTACTAAAACTCGAAGGAAGATTTACTAAAACGGGAGGAAAGATTTAGTAAATCTTCCTTCGAGTTTTAGTAAATCTTTAAATCCCTTATTAGAAGCCTATTGAACGAACTCTCATTTATCGGCAGAATAATAAACAACAATCTGCCGAATACACAGACAAAAAACGCGAAGGATGAAATCTTCCCAGACTTCATCCTTCGCTATATCCTAAAAATCTTTTAGTAAATATCCTATTGAATCAATTTAGCTATTATTTGTATTACAAACAAAAAATTAGTTTTAAAAGCACATCACAAATATAAGTAATAAAAAGTGAATTATCAAGCCTTTGCCATTGTTTTTTATGTTACTTCGCTACAAATCTGAAAATAAACCCGTAACTTTGCACCGATATTAACCGGATACTAACCGGTTTTAACCATTGAATAAACAATGTTTTCAACAAAATATTAATAAGTACCACTATGGAATACAATTTCAGGGAAATTGAAAAGAAATGGCAGAAAAGGTGGGTGGAAAACAAAACCTACCAAGTGACGGAAGACGAAACGAAGAAAAAATTCTATGTACTGAACATGTTCCCCTACCCCTCCGGTGCGGGATTGCATGTAGGTCATCCGCTGGGATATATTGCTTCGGATATTTACGCCCGCTACAAACGACTGCAAGGTTTCAATGTACTGAATCCCATGGGATATGACGCTTACGGACTTCCAGCAGAGCAATATGCCATACAAACGGGACAGCACCCTGCAATTACGACCGTCAACAATATCAACCGATACCGCGAACAGTTGGATAAGATAGGTTTCTCTTTCGACTGGAACCGCGAAATCCGTACCTGCGAACCGGAATATTACCATTGGACCCAATGGGCATTCCAAAAGATGTTCAACAGCTACTACTGCAACGATGAAAAGCAGGCACGTCCCATCCAGGAACTGATTGAAGCATTCAGCCAAACCGGTACCGAAGGAATAAACGTGGCTTGCAGCGAAGAACTGAGTTTCACCGCCGCAGAGTGGAATGCCAAGAGCGAAAAGGAACAGCAGGAAATCCTGATGAACTACCGTATAGCCTATCTGGGCGAGACGATGGTAAACTGGTGCCCTCAGCTGGGAACCGTACTTGCCAACGATGAAGTGGTGGACGGCGTAAGCGAACGAGGCGGCTTCCCCGTCATTCAAAAGAAGATGCGTCAATGGTGCCTCCGTGTATCTGCCTATGCACAACGCTTGCTGGACGGACTCGATACCATCGACTGGACCGAATCCCTGAAAGAAACCCAAAAGAACTGGATAGGACGCAGCGAAGGCGCTGAAATAGAATTCAAGGTAAAAGACAGCGATTTGGAATTCACTATCTTCACCACCCGTGCAGATACCATGTTCGGCGTCACCTTCATGGTATTGGCTCCCGAAAGCGAACTGGTACAGCAACTTACCACCGACACACAGAAAGATGAAGTAAACGCTTATCTGGAACGCACCAAGAAACGTACCGAACGCGAACGTATTGCCGACCGTAGCGTTACCGGTGCATTCTCCGGAAGCTATGCCATCAATCCCTTTACCGGTGAGGCAGTTCCTATCTGGATAAGCGACTATGTACTTGCCGGATACGGTACGGGTGCCATCATGGCTGTGCCTGCGCACGACAGCCGTGACTATGCTTTTGCCAAGCACTTCGGTCTCGAAATTCGTCCGTTGGTAGAAGGCTGCGATGTAAGCGAAGAGAGCTTCGATGCCAAGGAAGGCATTGTATGCAACTCTCCACGCGAAGGCGTTACTCCCTATTGCGACCTCTCACTGAACGGACTTACCATCAAGGAAGCGATTGCCGCTACCAAGAAATATGTGAAAGAACATAACTTGGGACGTGTAAAGGTGAACTTCCGTCTGCGTGATGCCATTTTCTCACGTCAGCGCTATTGGGGCGAGCCGTTCCCGGTTTACTACAAGGACAACATGCCTTACATGATTGACGAGAGCGCCCTGCCCTTGGAACTGCCCGAAGTAGCCAAATTCCTGCCTACCGAAACCGGTGAACCTCCATTGGGACATGCCGCAAAATGGGCTTGGGATACCGTAAACAAATGCGTCGTAGAAAACGAAAAGATAGACAACATCACCGTCTTCCCGTTGGAACTCAACACGATGCCCGGATTTGCCGGTTCAAGCGCCTATTACCTGCGCTATATGGACCCGCACAACAACCAGGCACTTGTAGACAAGAAAACGGATGAGTACTGGCACAATGTAGACCTTTACGTAGGCGGTACCGAACATGCCACCGGTCACTTGATATACTCCCGTTTCTGGAATAAGTTCCTGTACGACCTCGGCATTTCCGTAGCCGAAGAACCGTTCCAAAAGCTGGTGAACCAGGGCATGATTCAAGGACGGAGCAACTTCGTCTATCGCATCAAAGATACCAATACATTCGTGTCCCTGAATCTGAAAGACCAGTACGACACTACCCCACTCCACGTGGATGTGAATATCGTATCCAATGATGTTCTGGACCTTGAAGCCTTCAAGGCATGGCGTCCAGAATACGAAACTGCCGAGTTTATTCTGGAAGACGGCAAGTACATCTGCGGATGGGCTGTGGAAAAGATGAGTAAATCCATGTTCAACGTTGTCAATCCCGATATGATTGTCGACAAATACGGTGCCGACACTCTCCGCATGTACGAAATGTTCCTCGGCCCGGTAGAACAATCAAAGCCGTGGGATACAAACGGAATAGACGGTGTGCACCGCTTCATCAAGAAGTTCTGGTCATTGTTCTACGACCGCAACGACAATTATCTGGTAACGGATGAACCTGCCACCAAGGAAGAACTGAAATCCCTCCATAAACTGATTAAGAAAGTGACGGGAGACATCGAGCAATTCTCTTACAACACAAGTATCAGTGCCTTTATGATTTGTGTAAACGAGCTGTTCGGAATGAAATGCAGCAAGAAGGAAATCCTGAACCAGTTTATCATCGTTCTGGCTCCCTTTGCTCCGCATGTATGCGAAGAGTTGTGGGAGACACTGGGCAATGCAGGCTCCGTATGCGATGCCAAGTGGCCGGTATGCAACGAAGAATACCTGGTGGAAGATACGGTCAACTATACGGTTTCCTTCAACGGAAAAGCACGGTTCAACATGGAGTTCCCGGCAGATGCGGCATCGGATGCCATCCAGACTGCTGTATTGGCCGACGAACGTTCTGAAAAATGGATGGAAGGCAAGTCCATCGTCAAAGTAATCGTAGTGCCGAAGAAGATTGTGAACATCGTTGTCAAATAACAGATATGCAAATTACAAAACCAACCAAAGCGGAAGTGACGAGAGAGCTGAAGGATTATATCTTCATCACTCTGGGACTCATCAGCTATGCACTGGGATGGGCGGCATTCCTCATTCCCTATCAGATTACGACCGGAGGTACTACCGGTATCGGTGCCATCATCTATTATGCCACCGGATTTCCCATCCAGTGGTCATACTTCATCATCAATGCCGTACTGATGACTTTTGCCATCAAGATACTCGGACCGAAGTTCAGTATCAAGACTACGTTTGCCATCTTCGGACTCACTTTCTTCTTATGGTTTTTTCAGTTGCTGGTGAACGGTTCGGACGGCGTCCCTCCCCAACTGCTGGGCGAAGGACAAGACTTCATGGCTTGCCTGATAGGTGCGGCAATGTGCGGTGCCGGACTGGGTATCGTGTTCAACTGCAACGGCAGCACGGGAGGTACGGACATCATTGCAGCCATCATCCATAAATACAAGGATGTCACGCTGGGACGCATGATTATGGCTTGCGACTTCATTATCATCAGTTCCTGCTATGTGGTATTCCATGACTGGCGACGCGTGATATTCGGTTTTGTAACTTTGTTTGTCATCGGATTTGTACTGGATTACATAGTCAACAGTGCCCGGCAATCCGTTCAATTCTTTATTTTCTCCAAAGAATATGAAAAGATTGCCGACCGCATCACCAAAGAAACCCATCGCGGTGTAACGGTACTCGACGGTATCGGCTGGTACAGTAAACACAACGTGAAGGTACTGGTCGTCCTTGCCTACAAACGCCAATCGGTAGAAATATTCCGGATGGTGAAAGATATAGACCCGAACGCTTTCATTTCCCAAAGTTCCGTCATCGGTGTATACGGAGAAGGTTTCGACCGGTTGAAAGTGAAATAGGGACTTGTATAAGCCACAAGTATAAGGAGAACATAATATGAGAAAGAAATTTGTATTTGCCACCAACAATTCACACAAACTGGAAGAAGTGACTGCCATTTTGGGAGAGAAGGTCGAACTTCTCAGCATGAAGGATATCAAATGCGATACTGACATTCCGGAAACTGCAGACACACTTGAAGGAAATGCTTTGCTGAAAGCAAGATATATCTTCGATAACTATCATCTGGACTGTTTTGCCGACGATACCGGTTTGGAAGTGGAGGCCCTTGGTGGGGCACCGGGTGTATATTCCGCCCGTTATGCCGGCGATGCACACAATTCGGAAGCAAACATGAAGAAGTTGCTGAAAGATATGGAGGGCATCGAGAACCGGAAAGCGCAATTCCGTACCGTATTTGTACTTATCATCGACGGAAAGGAACATCTGTTTGAAGGCATCGTGAAAGGAGAAATCACGAAAAACAGAAAAGGCGCTTCAGGCTTCGGTTATGACCCCATATTCATTCCCGAAGGATATACGCAGACTTTTGCAGAAATGGGGAATGAACTGAAGAATAAAATCAGTCACCGGGCATTGGCCACTAACAAGTTGTGTAAGTTCTTAATGAGATAATGTTTTTAATGTGCTGATATGCTAATGTGCCAATGTGCTAATTGGCTGCGCTGTCACGCCGAAAGGTCATTGGCACATTGGCATATCAGCACATTATAACCCCAGTTGAGCCGATATTTCCAACATCCTCTTAATCGGTTTCACTGCTTTTTCTGCAATCTCAGCATCCACCTTTATTTCCAGTGATTCGTTTTTCAAACAATCATAAAGCTTTTCCAGTGTATTCAGCCGCATGTAACTGCATTCATTGCAGGCACAAGTGCTGTCGTTGGGAGGAGCCGGAATAAATGTTGTCTGCGGGCATTGTTTCTGCATCTCGTGCAGGATACCGCTTTCGGTAGCTACAATGTAGCTCTTTTCGGGATGTGCCACTGCGTACTTCAGCAAAGCTGCCGTAGAGCCTACCACATCAGCCAGTTTCAAGACTGTACTCTTGCATTCGGGATGTGCCAGTACCACCGCATCGGGATGCTGCCGTTTTATTTCAACAATCTTTTCAATCGAGAATTCCTCGTGTACATGGCATGCGCCATCCCATAATAACATATTTCTTCCGGTAATGGAGTTGATATAATTACCCAAGTTCCGGTCCGGGCCAAAGATTATTTTCTCATCTTTGGGGAAGCTTTCCACAATCTGCTTTGCATTGGTAGAAGTTACCACCACATCGGTCACCGCCTTTACGGCAGCCGTTGTGTTCACATAGGATATCACCGTATATCCGGGATGCTCTTTGACAAACTGACTGAATTTGTCTGCCGGACAACTGTCTGCCAACGAACAGCCTGCCGCCATATCGGGCACCAGTACCTTCTTGTCGGGACAAAGCACCTTCGCCGTTTCTCCCATGAAGTGCACACCGCACATCACGATGATGTCCGCCTCCGTTCGGGCCGCCCATTGCGCCAAAGCCAGACTGTCGCCCACGTAATCGGCTATATCTTGTATTTCACCTTTCTGGTAGTAGTGCCCCAGAATGATTGCGTTCTTCTCCTTCTTCAGCTGCTTGATAGCTTCTATAAGATTATCCATAATTATATTTTTTAATTTCTCTTTCTTCTTTAAAAATCCTTTGATAGTAATGATAGGCTGTTAACAGTGTGGACAAATAAATACGATTTTTCTTGCCTATGAAGTTATTAGTATCAAGCTGAATTTTACTCTTATGCTTATAAACCGGGGTTTTTAAGTTTATCCGTTGATAATAAGACTTCTGCTAAACAGCATTAACATGTTGTTAATAATATGCAAAGTTAATAACTTTAGAGTTATAAACCGATGAAACCAGGCTGAAAAATATGTTGAATGAAGCCTGGAAAATTCTCCTTAACTTTTTTGGTTTGTTCGTTTCACTGCTGTAATATGCAGACCTTTGAATAATGCAAGGATTATTTTTAAAATTGTTTCCCTATTGTATTGACACCTTTTCAACGGTTATTAACCGGGATATAAACGGAAAAAAGTATCTTTGCAGGGAGATTTAAAAGTATATTGTCATGCGTAAACTGAAGATAACTGAACTGAATCGTATTAGTGTAGAGGAATTTAAGGAAGCCGAAAAACTGCCTTTGGTAGTGGTATTGGATAATATCCGCAGTCTCCATAATATAGGTTCCGTTTTCCGTACTTCGGATGCTTTCCGCATCGAGTGCATTTATCTTTGTGGCATTACAGCTATCCCACCCCATCCGGAGATGCACAAAACAGCTTTGGGAGCGGAATTTACCGTAGATTGGAAATATGTTGATAACTCTGTTGAAGCTGTTGATAACCTAAAATCCGAGGGATACATCGTTTATTCTGTAGAGCAGGCAGAAGGTAGTGTGATGCTGGACGAACTGGTGCTGGACAAGACTAAAAAGTATGCTGTGGTAATGGGAAATGAAGTGAAGGGTGTTCAACAAGAAGTGATTGACCATTCGCACGGTTGCATTGAAATTCCTCAATACGGCACAAAGCATTCGTTGAATGTATCGGTTACGGCGGGTATTGTTATTTGGGATTTATTCAAGAAACTGAGATAATAACAGGGCTGTTAATAAGCTGTCAATATATCGGGTTTGTTGGAGCTATAGATCGAACACGGTGCATCTATAGATCCAGCGTGTTGCATCTATAGATCCAATAAACTAGTTCTATATAGGTATGATGAGAGATTTTATGAACAGTGGTTGATTATAAAAATCAACCACTTTATTCATTGTAAATTAATGCTTTATCTCCTACTTTATCCTTTTTGTTAACCATGTATTCAACACATATCGGTTGTATGTGGAAAACTTGCTGTACAGTTGGTGTCTTTTCTTATTTTTTGTATATTTGCTGAATATATATAAATCATATCGATATGAAAAAGATAATATCTTCATGGATAGGCATTTTTGTAGGTTGTACTATTCTGGCAGCAGGTTTTGTTTACTTTATCAATCCTTATAATCTTGTTCCTGGCGGGGTGTATGGAGCTAGTATTGTGCTTCATAATCTGTTCCCTTCTATTCAGGTAGGTACTTTCGGTTATATGTTTGATATTCCTTTGCTTATCATTTCCGTGCTGGTACTGGGAGCAAAATTGGGAGCACGTACTATCGTGGCGGCACTATTCACTCCGCTTGCCATGAATGTGCTGTCTCTCCTCTCCTATCCTTCTGAAGAAGCGCTCCATCAGTTGGACCCTACACAGTTGCTGGGTGGCAGTCTGAATATGTCCGACCATTTGATGCTGACTTCTGTGATTGGTGCGGTGGTTATCGGTATAGGCTGTGGTATTGTAGTGCGTAGCCGGGCTACTACAGGAGGTACGGATATTGTGGCAATGATATTGCAGAAATATTGCCATATACGTTTTTCAAAGGCGATACTGCTGGTAGATGGCATTGTGGTGGGATTCGGCCTATTGGTTATCGGTTTCGGTATCGGAAATCCGGATGATGCTACACAACCTTCGTGGCATTTGTCTTTCTATTCACTGATAGCTATTTTTGTCACTTCAAGGGTATTGGCCTATGTGATAAATGGGGAGAAGAATGACAAGATACTGTTTGTCATCAGTGATATGCGCCTTACCGCTTTGCACGACTATATTCTTAAAGATTTGGACCGTACAGCCACTTGCATCAAAAGTAGTGGTCTTTATACCAATGTAGACAAGGAAATGCTGTTTCTTGTGGTGAGTTACAAGGAAGTGGTAGGTATCAAGCAGAAGATAAGGGAAGTAGACCCAAAGGCTTTTGTAGTGGTTACCGATGCTTATGATGCATTTGGTGAAGGTTGGAAAGAGCTTCCGATGGCAGGAGAGGTACAACCCGAATAGGTAGTAATAAACAATTATTCATTCTGTTATTAACTGAATATATAGCTTAATATCAATTGTTTAATAACTGATTATTTATGTTGCTAACATAGTTTTCAACATGGTGTTAACGATAAGTTTTTTGTTTGAATGAACGGTATTGTTGCGAAGTCGATGATGTGGAACTTATGGCATGGTTGCCATAAATTGAGTGCAGGTTGCAAGCATTGTTATGTTTATCGTGGTGATGCCCGACGAGAGGTGGACAGTTCGGTGGTGGTGCGGACAAAAAACTTTGACCTGCCTTTGCGTAAAAAGCGTAACGGAGAATTCAAGATACCACCTGGAACATTTGTCTACACCTGCTTTACTTCCGATTTCTTTGTGGAAGATGCTGACAAATGGCGGGCCGAAGCATGGGAGATGATTCGTTGTCGCAGTGACCTGCATTTTATGATGATTACCAAGCGTATAGACCGTTTTTCTGACTGTCTGCCCGATGATTGGGGAGACGGATATGATAATGTAACCATTTGTTGTACGGTTGAAAACCAGACTTGCGCCGATTATCGCTTGCCCATCTATAGGAGGGCTCCCATAAAGCATAAGATAATAATCTGTGAACCGCTGCTGGAAAGGATAGATTTAAGTACTTATGCTGTTGGCGAATGGATTGAACAGATAGTTGCAGGGGGAGAATCCGGTTACGAAGCCCGCCCTTGTGATTTTGAATGGGTGATGGACCTTCGCAGAATTTGTGTGGAAAATAAAGTGGACTTCTGGTTCAAGCAGACCGGTTCTAAGTTCGTCAAAGACGGAAAGACATATAATGTGAAACGCCAATTTCAACATTCGCAGGCACGCAAGGCGGGAATAAACATCAGTTTATAATTGTCCGCTTTCTACCATCAATATCACCCGTTCGGTCAATGCATCGTCTCCCATAGGGTCGTATTGTTTTTTTAGACTGGCGCCGAAGAGTGCGGCAAAAGTCTGGTAGAAACCGGCTTTGAAAGGGCCCATAAAAGCTTTTACCAGTTCATATCCGGTGGAGTTGGTCTGTCGGTCTACCAGTTTTATTAACAGTTTGCCTTGGGCAAAGGTAAGTTTCTTCATGCGGGGAGTGTATTGCTCCTTCAAGCTTTTCTCTACTGCTTTCATGTGTTTCTGGCGGGCTTTCTCGGTGGGCAGGGTCATCATGTATTCGTAGGTTTCAATGATGGCACGGTTAATCTCCTTGGAGATGGGAAGTACCTTCTTTACGTCACGAATGAGTTTGTAGTACTTGTTCATGTCGCGCTTGTTCTTGAATTTAAGCGGCTTGAAGATGTAGACAGTGGGGAGCTTGACATAAGGGATGGTATCTCCTTCGTAAACGCACATGGGAGTAAGATAGACACTCTTTTGCGCAGCAGACTGTGGTTGCTGCTGTGCAAAGCATTTCAGGCTTCCGAGAGAAAGAAACATGATGAGTATTACTATGTTAAGCCTTGCGTTCATGTTGCAAAAGTACACCATTCTGTGTAATGTTGTTGCATCATGTTGATTTTTCCTTGCTCAATTAACTTATTTAAGGTAACTTCGCTTCCCAAAACATGAAAGTGACCTACTATTAATGGAATTACTCAAGATAGGAGTTTTTGTAAGTATGCTGTCAATGACTCCTATGCTTGAAGCTCAAAATATATCCGGCCTTCAGAAAGAACAGCCTTTACTTCTTTTGGAAGAAAATTTGGAACAACTTTCCATCGGGAATGAGGAAAAATACGGTTGGGAAGATGAATTGGAGGAGTTGTCCCGACGTCTGCAAGAGCCTGTCAACCTCAATGCCGCCACTAAACGGCAATTGGAGCAGTTTCCTTTTCTTACGGATATACAGATAGAGAATCTTCTGGCTTATGTCTATATACACGGACAGATGCAGACCATTTATGAATTGCAACTGGTGGAGGAGATGGATAAACGTACCATCGACCTACTGCTGCCCTTTGTCTGTGTGCGGGCAGTGAAAGCGGGTAGGGGGTATCCTGCTTTAAAATCTATACTGAAATACGGGAAACACGAAACATTGGCACGTTTGGATGTACCGTTCTATATCCGTAAAGGATATGAGAAGAATTACCTGGGACCTTCCCTTTACCATTCTTTGCGCTATAATTTTCATTATGGAGATTATCTCCAAATAGGCGTGACGGGAGAGAAGGATGCCGGAGAACCCTTCTTTGCCCTGCACAACAGAAAAGGCTATGATTACTATTCTTTCTATTTTCTGATAAAGAATCTGGGGCGGCTGAAGGCTTTGGCATTGGGCAATTACCGTCTGAGCTTCGGGCAGGGACTGGTATTTAGTACGGATTTTCGTTTAGGAAAAACATTCTCTATGTCTACAACAGAATATCGTACCGGAGGCATCCGTAAGCATAGTTCTACCGATGAGTACAATTATTTCCGGGGAGTGGCGGCAACGGTGGGAGTATTGCCTTACTTGGATATTTCGGCTTTCTATTCGCATCGCTCCATGGACGGTGTGGTGGAGGATGGCGAGATAACTTCCATTTACAAGACGGGATTGCATCGCACGCAGAAGGAGGCAGATAAAATGAATGCCTTTGCCTTGCAGGTGATAGGTGGAAACATGACCTATGAAAAGAACTCTCTGAAGGTGGGAGTGACGGGGATTTACTATTTTTTCAACCATCCTTACAAGCCTCGGTTGAACAAGTATGCAAAGTACAATCTTCATGGAAGTGATTTCTATAATGTGGGCATGGATTATAGGTATCGTCTGGGCCGTTTTGTCTGGGTGGGGGAAGCGGCAACCGGCAGTAAAGGCTATGCGTTGCTGAACCGGCTGAAGTATAATCTTTCTTCCGATTATCATCTGCTACTTGTTCACCGGTATTATTCATATGATTATTGGACTTTGTTTGGGCGTTCCTTTGGCGAAAGCAGTATGCCGCAGAATGAGAACGGATGGTATCTGGCAGCAGAGGCCACACCTTTCGCCCGGTGGAAGTTTTTCACTTCACTGGATGTGTTTTCTTTTCCTTGGTGGAAATACCGTATAAGTAAGCCCTCAAAGGGAGTGGATGCCATGTTTCAGGTTACTTATACTCCTCGAAAGAGCCTTTCGATGTATTTTAATTATCGGTACAAACAGAAAGAAAGAGACGTGACGGGTACAAGCGGTGCAGTTATCGAACCTATCTATCACCATAAACTCCGTTATCGGCTGACCTATATGCCGGGAAGATATATCTTTCGTACTACAATAGATTATAACCACTTCCGTCAGCAGGATGGGGAAGGGTATCGCTTTGATAGACGGCAAGGTTATCAGTGTACTCAATTTTGCTCGTACACTTTCCCCTTCCCTCTGTCAGTTTCCGTGCAGGGAACCTGGTTTCATACGGACGATTACGATTCGCGTGTTTACGCCTCCGAGCGTGGATTGTTATATACTTTCTATACCCCTTCCTTCTATGGCAAAGGGTTCCGTTACTCCGCTCATCTGCGATATGATTTGAGTAAGAACTTCATGTTTCTTGCCAAATTCGGACAGACGGTTTATCAGGATAGGGAGACGATTGGTTCGGGCAATGATGAGATACCGGGAAATAGGAAAGCGGACTTGCAGATGCAACTGCGTATCAAGTTTTAGAAACTGTTTTAATTTTATTTTTCAGGTTGCCTCAGAAGAAAACTGAAATAAAATTAAAACAGTTTTTTAGAGTCTTCTCTTTATCTGTCACTTTCTTCCAACATGAAAATTTCATTTACAGTCTTTCCGAATATCTCTGATATTTTCAATGACAGCAAGGTGGAAGGGACATACTTTCCCGATTCTATGGCATTGATGGTTTGCCGGCTCACTCCTATGGCTTCAGCCAATTGCTGTTGGGTCATATGCTTGATGGCTCTTTCTACCCTTAATGTATTAGTCATTGTTGCTCCTCCTAAATTTATAAAGTTCAATGTTGTACTTTATGATGAACAGAAACAATATCATGAACAAGTCTATAAATACAAAATTAAGATATTGCATGTCATAAATCAGCATAGTGCATACTATCAGTAGGGAATACGCTGTTATGGTAGCCCAGATAAGAGAGTTTGAACGAATATTGGCAATGCATTCATCTTCGTCCTTTTCTTTTGAGAAAGCTATGAACAAGAGTGAAACCGTAAGCCCTATCATACTCAACTCGTCGAATAAAGAGTTCTTGATAATACCCCAGGGAATTACTGACAACGCGTTTACCTTCAACCAATCTTCATTGCTGCCGTCGAAAAGACAGATGAAGGACGTGATGGCGAATGGGACAAATAAACACCAACCTATCTTTCTGAAAGTGGTTGGAAATAAATAGTTCTTTCTCATAATACTATGCATTTAGATGTTATCTGCAAATGTAATGTATACTTTACATATAAACAAGTAAAATAGATAAAATGTAATGTATGATTTACTTTTTTAACATGAGATGTATGCTTTATAAAGGGAATATTTTCTTTTATGGGTAAACTTTTGCAAGCCGAACATTGCCAGATACCATAGTTTTCACTTAACTTTGGAGCGGTAAGATTGTTTAAGCATTAATCAAACCGTAAATCGTCAAATCATAAATAGTATGACTGTCATTTATCCATCTCCCATATTCGGTCCCGTTCATTCTCGCCGTCTGGGAGTATCTTTGGGAATAAATTTATTGCCGGCAGACGGCAAAGTATGCACTTTCGACTGCATTTACTGTGAATGTGGTTTCAATGCCGACCATCGTCCCAAACAGCCGCTGCCCACACGCGAAAAAGTCCGTTCGGCCCTTGAAGCCCGCCTGCGGGACATGCAGCAAAACGGACCTACACCGGATGTTCTGACTTTTGCCGGTAATGGAGAACCGACGGCACATCCCCGTTTCCCCGAAATCATAGAAGATACACTTGCCTTGCGCGACAAGTATTTTCCGAATGCAAAGGTGAGCGTACTGAGCAATTCTACCTTTATTCATCGTCCTGCCGTATTCGAGGCTTTGAACAAGATTGACAACAACATCCTTAAACTGGATACGGTGGATGAAGAGTATATCCGTGTACTTGACCGTCCTACCGGACATTACTCCATCCGGGAGATTATAGAAGGGATGAAAGCGTTCAAAGGGAACTGCATTATCCAGACCATGTTTCTCAAAGGAAGTTATAAAGGACAAGATATGGATAATACATCCGATAAATTTGTTCTTCTCTGGCTGGAAGCTGTCAAGGAGATTGCTCCCCGCCAAGTGATGATTTATACCATCGACCGCGAAACGCCCGACCATGATTTGCAGAAGGCCACTCATGAGGAACTGGATCGCATTGCGGAACGGATACGTGAAACGGGTATACCGGTAAGTGTTTCTTATTAATAATATACTTATGAAATCAATAGCAATTAAAGATTTAAGTGAGAACTTCTTCGAAGTGATAGGCAAAGAGTGGATGCTGGTTACGGCAGGCAGTAAAGAACATTTCAACACCATGACTGCCAGTTGGGGAGGTATTGGCTGGCTTTGGAACAAGCCGGTGGTGTTTGTCTTTATACGTTCCGAGCGCTATACGTATGAGTTTATGGAGGAGAACGAATATTTCACCCTTTCTTTTTTAGGAAAGGAAAATCGGAGCATTTACAATCTTTGTGGCAGTAAATCGGGTAGGGAAGTGGATAAGGTAAAGGAAACTGGGCTGAATCCTATTGTTACCGAACGGGGAAACATTCTCTTTGAGCAGGACCGCCTGGGATTGGAGTGCCGCAAGCTTTTCATTACCGATATGAAAGAAGAACTCTTCCTCGACCATTCCGTCTACGAACGTTGGTATGGCGGTGACCACGGCGGATTGCACCGGGTTTATGTAGCCGAGATTGTAGATGCCTGGGTAAAGGAATAACTCCTTTACCACAGTTTCAAGTCATATTCGGCTTCCACCTTCTCTTCTATTTCATCCGGAAGGGTAGGGAAAAAGTCTATACCTGTAATTCGTTCCACTTCGTCCACTGTATTGACGTAGCTGTCCAACGGATGATTGCCCGATGCATTCTTATAAATGAAGCCGATGGCTTTGGGGGGATTGCTGTCTGCACACAGAACGACCTTGAAGAATGCTTCGGGCACTGTAATCTTGTGCTTCTTGCCGATAGTGCGGTGACGTTGGTCATAGAGAATAGGACCGCATACAATGTATATCTTGCCTTCTTCTTGTGCCCAACGGCGGCATGACTCTTCCAGTTCTTTCCAGTCGCCACGGTTCAGATTGTGGTTCTGCGGGCAAATGTTTGTCATGTAAAAGCTCTCTTGCATGGCTTTCCAGTGCCAGCGGTTGTCACCGGCGGGACACATATGTCCGCGGTCCATGCCGGCTCCCTTGTAATCATCGGTGGTTACTGCCTCGTGCTCAGGCAGGTCGGGGTCGGGCAAGAACTTGTCTGTACGGCTTTCACGCTCCACCAGTTTTTCGGGAGTGAGTTCCCAGGCTACCCAGTTGGGTATCTTTAAATCCTTGTTGTAGGATACTGTGTAGCCTTTCCGCTGGAGAATCTGTTCGGAGACGTTCTTCAGCTTTGCTGGTATTTCAAGGCGTGTGCCTGCTGTGAGTTCTATCTTGGCAGGCGTAGAATTCTTTTGCCTGGCATCCGAAAGTATCTTTGCAACGGGTTCATAGGCAAGGCAGACTGCACATATAAACAATATAAGATAATAGACGCCCTGCGATTGTTTCTTTTTTTTTCGTGCCATGCCGGGATTAGTGTTGGATAATCATTTTGGCCCTTTCCAGTGCCACATTTATGTTCGGACAGATATTTTCTTCGCCCAACAGCTCATAGAAGCCCGATTTTTCCAGTACCTTATGTACCTTTTCATTGACACCGGAGAGCACAATGGTTATTTTTTCCTTTTGGGACATCTCACAAAGGCTTGTCAAGTTATGGATACCGGTAGAATCGATGAACGGAACTTTACGCATGCGGATGATGCGCACTTTGGGGCGGTCGCCCAGCCGCGCCATGATTTCTTCGAATTTGGTGGCGATGCCGAAGAAGTAAGGACCGTTTATTTCGTATACTTCCACATCCTCGGGGATTATCAGGTGCTCGTCATTGCTTGCAATGTCCGATTCTGCATTCGGGTCTATTTCATCTTTGATGACGGATATTTCGGTAGTCTCCATGACGCGGCGCATAAACAGCACGCAGGCAATCACCAGACCTACTTCAATGGCAATAGTCAGGTCGAAGATGACGGTCAGGAAGAAAGTAATCAGCAGTACCGTGACATCCGATTTAGGATTCTTCAATAATGCCTTGAACGTACGCCAACCACTCATGTTATAGGATACTATGACCAGTACACCCGCCAGGCAAGCCATTGGGATATACTGTGCCAGCGGCATGAGGAACAGTAGGATAAGCAGCAATACCACTGCATGCACCATGCCTGCTACGGGAGTTTTTCCTCCGTTGTTGATGTTTGCCATGGTACGCGCGATGGCTCCGGTGGCAGGGATACCGCCAAACAGCGGGGTAGCCATGTTGGCAACACCTTGTGCTATCAGTTCCGTGTTGGAATCGTGTTTGTCGCCTATCACACCATCGGCCACGGTGGCAGACAGCAAAGATTCGATGGCACCCAGTACAGCGATTGTAATGGCTACGGGGAACAAGTTCTTTATCGCTTCCCAATCCAGGGCAGGCATCACGGCATCCGGCAGTTCGGCACGGATGCTGAAACGGTCGCCGATGGTATCGATACAATCAATGCCTCCATATACTTTCATCAGCCAGACTGCCACTGTCACCACGATGATGGCAATAAGTGACCCCGGAATCTTCTTCGAGAACCGCGGTGTAATGGCAATGATGAAGATGCTGACAATACTTACAATCGTGTTCCACCAGTTTACGGTATCGAAATGTCGGAAATAAATCATCCATTTTCCTACAAAGTCTCCCGGAACTTTCTCTCCTCCGAACGTCAACCCGAAAATATCGGCAATCTGCGTAGTGAAGATGGTGACGGCAATACCGCTTGTAAAACCTACGATGATGGGATAGGGGATAAACTTAATGACAGCTCCCAGTTTGAAAACTCCCAGCAGGATGAGCAGTACGCCTGCCATCAGTGTGGCGACAATAAGCCCCGATTCACCGTATTGCTGGATGATGCCATAGATAATGACGATGAACGCACCGGTCGGTCCTCCAATCTGTACCTTGCTCCCACCCATCAGGGAGATGATGAAACCGGCTATGATAGCCGTAATGATACCTTTCTCCGGTGATACGCCGGAGGCGATACCGAATGCAATGGCAAGCGGGAGGGCAACGATACCTACAATGATACCTGCCATCAGGTCTGCCATGAACAGTTCTTTAGAGTAATTTTTTAAAGCCGTGTATAGCTTTGGTCTGAATCCGAACGCTTTCATTATAATCTACTTTTTTATACGTTTTTTTATACAGAATGTAATGTATATATTGCAAATTGCCTGCAAAAGTAGATAAAATAATGGATATTAGTGAACACAACTGTGATGTATTTTGTTTTCCTTATCAGATATGTGCTATTAATTATGTCTGAAATACCTCTTCGGGTTATCGGTGAAGATAGATTCTTTCTATAAGACGATAAATAAATCCGATGGGGCAGAGGTGTGATTATTCCAAACTAAATTCGTAATTTTGTGTTGTTTATAAACAGTACGAACGACATTTATACGTAATTATATTAACTAATAAAAAAAGAGACTATGGCTAAAAGTGTTAAAGGAACTCAGACTGAGAAGAATCTGCTGACTTCATTCGCTGGTGAATCACAAGCAAGAATGCGTTACACTTATTTTGCAAGTGTAGCCAAGAAAGAAGGTTACGAACAAATCGCCGCTATTTTCACAGAAACGGCTGACCAGGAAAAGGAACACGCTAAACGTATGTTCAAGTGGCTGGAAGGCGGTATGGTGGAAATCACCGCTTCTTATCCTGCAGGTGTTATCGGCACTACCCTGGAAAATCTTCAGGAAGCTGCTGCCGGCGAACACGAAGAATGGTCATTGGATTATCCTAAGTTTGCTGATATTGCAGACGAAGAAGGTTTCCCCGAAATCGCTCTTATGTACCGTAACATCGCCATTGCCGAAAAGGGACACGAAGAACGTTATCGCGCTTTTATCCAGAATATAGAGACTGCCAGCGTATTTGCCAAGGAAGGCGAAGTGGTATGGCAGTGCCGCAACTGTGGTTTCATCTACACCGGTAAGGAAGCTCCTCAGGTATGCCCGGCTTGCTTGCATCCGCAGGCTTACTTCGAAGTAAAGAAGTCAAACTATTGATGATAATTTCCTCATAGAGAGAACAAAGTCCCGCAGAGCGAAAGCAAGCTCTGCGGGGCTTTTTGTTTGCTGTGACAGTCATATAGCTTGTAATTGCTGCACATTTGCTGCAGCGTCACTGCAAACAAATTGCAGTGCGACTGCAAAACTGTTGCAGTGCTGTTGCAAATCAATTGCAGTGCTGCTGCAAACCGGTATGCAGTGACGCTGCAAAAAGTATGCAGTCGTTTTGCAGTGGCTGTACAGTACGACAGCAAGCTGTGTATGGCGATGCTGCAGCGGGCAGAGAAGGATTAATAGCCGGTTGTTGGAGATGTAGGGGGATTAATGGTTGCTTGGAACACTATTGAAAGTGCTTCATAACTGTTGGCAGCATCGGTTATTTCAAGCAGTTTCTCCCAGTTGGCTACCGGTTCCGTCTTGTGGTTGATGCGTTTTTCGGCTTTTATTCTTAATGTTCCGTCTTCAGTGGTGGCTTGGACAATGAAAGCGCCGCAGTCGTTTTCTACTTTTACGTTCAGTCTTTCCAGGCCTTCGGGAGAAATTCGATAACCTTCCGGCAGATTGACTGTGATGTCCCATTGGTAACAACGGGGCATCTCCCAATAAATGTCCTCCTTGCGCAGGCGTTGTTCGCCTTTCAGCTCTGGCTGTGACCCTATCAACCGACCTACGGAGAGAACAAAGTTTGTACCCGCTTTCTTTACGTATCCGTCCAGTACATAGTCCACTTGATAGGCAAGTGCCGCACTGTCTGCCCGGTTTCCGATGCTGAAAAGCTGGTAGCCGAGGAGTGTTTCCAGTCCTTCTTCCGAGCCATGATAACCGATGATTTCATTACGGTAACGCTCTTTCTCCTGCTCCCGTTCACGGCGGTAACTTTCGCGCAGGTCGGCATGGAATTTTTCTTTGGTTTCGTCGTAGATGGTGGCTGTAATACCCAGTTGGCGACGAACGGAGTTGTAAAGGTCCTCATCCATAATGAGGTAGGGTTGGAAGTGTTCTTTCAGTGCACCGCTCATCTCTTCCCGGCGGCTGATGTGGAGAGTGGTGCCGCTTATAGAAGCGTTTATGGTAGCCATATCCCGGTTGTCTTGGGGGGTGGTGGAGGGAAGGGTAAGGCATGTGTTGTCTTCCAGTATGGCTTCTTCGCCTTGCAGGCTGGCAGGCACTTCACCGGGAACAGCATAGCAGGCCGGTGGAGTATAGCATTTTCCGTTGGATTCCAGATAGATAAACCAAGTGGTATTGCTGTAGTTGATGAGCTGGTCCAGAGGCTCCCGGGTATCTTTGGTCGTGATTCCTGTCCGGTGGGGAATACCTGCTTTTTCCAGAAGTTCGTGCATCAGCAGGATGAAACTGGCGGGAGTATAGTCTGCACCGTTTTCCATATACCGGTAATAGCAGTATTGGTAGAGGTAGTCCATCAGTTTCTTATCGCTCCATCCTTCGGCTTGACGGGCTTTGAGGGCTTTGGATATTTCGCCTTTCCGTCCGCTGCGCAGACCGGACCAGTTGGTGCCGGGAGCCTTCATGGAGGCACGTGTGTCATCTGTCATCAGTTTTGGATTGGGGTTGGCATATAGTCCCGGCTTGCGGGCGCTGGGTGGCATCCAGGCATAGGGTGTCTTGCTGTTGTAGATGTACATCAGAATCATGGGCGTTTGCCGGGCACTGTTGTACCAGAAGTCGGGAATGACACGTCCGGAGTCTCCGGTATGCAAGTCGAGGATATGGTTTCCTTCGGTATCGGTGCTATGGTCGAAGTTCCTTGCTCCGTTCAGGCAACGGTAGAAAGTGCTCAGCTTGGGGTCTATCTCGCAATGGACGGAATAGGCAAGCAGAGGATAGCTGTCCATAAAGTAAAAACCGAAAGGTTCGGGGTTCTGGTTGTTCAGTATGGTGTATCGTACGAAGAACAAGTCGATGATGTCTCCGATTTCCAGTCCGGGTACGGCCAGCTTGTTCCATTTCTCTTGGATGTTGTGGCTACGTGGGTGGCCGCCTTCATCGGTTTCCATGTACTCCTGCGGGGCTGTTTCCTGAATTGTTCCGTCCGGTTTGATGATGCGCACACCCAGTATACGCTGTTGTTCATTGCGGGTGTAGCGTTCTTTTTCCTGGGAAAGGAAGCTGAACTGTGACATCTCTTCCAGTGCACTTTGGCTGTTGATGTATACCATTTGGCGGTAGATGCTGCGGCAGGTTATCTGTTGTTTGGTCAATCCCATTCCCCACCAGTCCAACTTGGTTTTCCGGGTTACCTCCAGACGGCTGTGTGCGGCAAGGATAACGGCGGGTTCGTTTCTGTATTTCTCGGGTACAGTCATATTTTTAAAGTCGGGCAGGTTCAGCGACCATACTTCATTGCGCACTTCGCTTACGAGCGCAGCATATTTGTCTTCTTCCTTTTGGGCATTTAGTCCCGAAGTGGCAAGTAACATCAGCAGCAGTAGGAAAGAACGTGTTGTTTTCATGGTGATGGCGTTTTATGTTCAATTATTTGTTTAAAGGGTGCTTTGCCGGATTACTATCTGTTCGTTGCAGGCTTTTTTCCATTGTCGCAGGGCATCATTCCAAGCAGGGATAAGAGCAAGTGGAATACGTTTTCTGCGTATCTCCATCACTTTTCGGAAGTGGATATATCCTGCTCCGGCGCGGTAGGAGCAACTGAGGATGCCCTGATTCGTTTCAATGTGAAAGTCTGCAGGCAAATAAGACACGGCATATCCTTGTGGAATATCAATCGTTACCTCGCGTACAATACGGCATCTCCACGGCAGTAGGTAATCCTGCTTGCGGCGGGTGGTGTCAATGGGCTGGTGGAAGAAATCTTCGTGCGGGTCTGCTTCGAGGCAGTACTCTCCATCGGCCGATTGTACGGCAGCGGTATTGTTTATCTGATTGTTTAGCAGGTCTGTCTGCTTCTCCTTGGGGGTGTCATGGTAGAGACTGAGCAGGTATTCCTTGTATTCGCCCGTACTTACGCGGGTGGCGGTGCCTTTCAGGGTAGGGGGATTGCTGTCCGTCATCAAGCGATAGTGATAATTGAGACTGTCCGTAGAGGCGGAGGCATCCTGCTGGGGAAGAGTCAGTATCAGGCAGCTGTCTCCGTTTTCTACCAGTGCTTTTCGGCCTTGTATACCTTGGGGGATGTCTTCGGGCGGTAGGTATCGGTAGGTGGCATCCAGGCAATATCTTTTCCCTTGATGGAAAAGAAGGCAGAAGGCATGGTTGATGGCAGCCAGTGTCGGCACTTCGTCGGGAGAACTGGCGATGTCGTCCGTACCGATATAGGCCATTCGGGCATCGAATCCTTGGGCTTTCAGCAATGTGCGCAGCAGGAGTGCCATTCCCTTGCAGTCGCCGTAACGCTTGCGCAGCACTTCGGCAGGCCGGTCGGGCCGATGTCCTGCCAATCCGTTTTCAAAGGCGATGTAGCGTATGTTCTGCTGTACGTAGGCATAGGTGCGGCGTATCTTCTCCAGTTCATCGGTGCATCCGGCAGTAATTTCATCCGTCAGCATTTCGGCTTGGGGGAGAGTGCAGTCCACCTCGGCCAGTCCGTTCAGCCAGCGGTACATGGCCTGTACATCGGCAAAGGGACCGGTCACCAGCAGATGGGGATAGAGGCAGTTGTCTGCGGGAGCAGCTTCTTCCTTTCGGGTGGCAGGCACTCCTTTTAAGGTGTAGACAAAAAGGGAATCCCCTTCCTTATTCACGCTCTTTTCACACCGGATGCCGGGACCGAAGTTCTTCTCCACCAACCGGAAACGGGACAGTGCGGCAGGAATGGTGACGGTGATACGTTTCTTGCGGATGAAGTATTCCTCCGGAAAGTAGATGCGTGTAAAGTAGCGCAGGTCATGGAAGGTACGGCTGAACTGTACGGCCGCCTTTTTCCCCTGCCGGCTTAGGGAGAGGTTGAAGTAGCAGATGCGGGTATCGTCGAAGAATACATTTTCCGGTGTGGCATGGCGGTGGATGGCTTTGGGGGCAAGTACTCCCTTGGCTTTGGCTTCGTCCAGGGAGATGAATTCGCCATAGAACATATGAGGTTGTACGGTAGCTCCCATCCGCAAGGCTTCATATTCGGTCTTTCGGGTGTTTTGTACGATGGGGTTGTCTCCTGGTCCTTCTTTGAAAACATAGCTGTCTTCACAGCAGTTGATGATGATATTGTCGTCCATCGTCTGACTGTAGAGACAGCTTGAGAAAATATACAAAAAAATGAAAGAGAAATATTGTTTCCTCATGATGGAGAGGATTTATGTTTATTTCTTGGCGTGCGGATAGTCTATCGTGTAGTGCAGTCCGCGGCTTTCCTTGCGTTCCATGGCTTGCTTTGTTATCAGGTATCCTACGTTTATCATGTTGCGCAGTTCGCACAGCTCTCGGGTAGCCTTGCTCCGCTTGAAGAGTGCTTCTGTCTCCTCGTAAAGTATGTCCAGTCGGTTCCAGGCACGTGTCAACCGGGTATTGCTGCGGACAATGCCTACGTATGCCTCCATAATCTGGTTCACTTCCTTCATGCTTTGTGTGATGAGGACACGTTCTTCGGTGGAAATGGTACCTTCGTCGTTCCATTCGGGAATGTCTTCGTTGAAGTCATAACGTTCCAGTACGCTCAGCGCGTGTTTGGCTGCCGCGTCGGCATAAACCACGGCTTCAATCAGTGAGTTGCTTGCCAGACGGTTGCCGCCATGCAGTCCGGTGCACGAACATTCGCCGATGGCGTACAGGCGGCGGATGCTGCTCTGTCCGTCCAAATCCACCTTGATGCCACCGCAGAGATAATGGGCGGCGGGGGCTACCGGTATGTATTCCTTTGTAATGTCTATACCGATGCTGAGGCATTTCTTGTATATGTTAGGGAAGTGCTTCTTGGTTTCTTCGGGGTCTTTGTGGGTGACGTCCAGATACACATGGTCCTCACCGCGCTGTTTCATTTCGTTGTCGATGGCACGCGCCACGATGTCACGCGGGGCCAGTGAGAGTCGCGGGTCGTACTTCTGCATGAATTCTTTTCCGTCTTTGGTACGCAGCACGCCGCCATAACCGCGCATGGCTTCGGTGATGAGGAACGAGGGGCGGTCTCCCGGATGGAAAAGGGCTGTGGGATGGAACTGGATGAATTCCATGTCTTTCACTGCTCCCTTGGCACGGTAGACCATGGCAATGCCGTCTCCCGTGGCCACCAGCGGGTTGGTGGTATGGCGGTAAACGGCTTCGCAACCGCCCGTTGCCATGATGGTGACTTTGGAAAGGAAGGTATCCACCTCGCCCGTCGCTTCGTTCAGCACATAGGCACCGTAGCACTTGATGCCGGGGGTGTGGCGGGTAACGATGATTCCCTGGTGATGCTGGGTAATGATTTCCACAGCGTAATGGTCGGTCAGTACGGTGATGTTGGGGTGTTGCTTCACAGCTTCAATGAGGCTGGTCTGTATCTCTGCACCCGTATTGTCCTTATGGTGGAGGATGCGGAATTCGGAGTGGCCGCCTTCTTTGTGCAGGTCAAACTCTCCGTCCTCCTTTTTGTCGAAGTTCACTCCCCATTTGATAAGCTCCTTGATTTGTTCGGGGGCATTGCGCACCACCTTCTCTACGGCTTCACGGTCGCTTATCCAGTCACCCGCAATCATGGTATCTTCGATATGCTTTTCAAAATTGTCTACGGCCAGATTGGTGACAGAGGCGATACCTCCTTGTGCAAAATAAGTGTTTGCCTCTTCCAAACCTGCCTTACAAATGAGGGCTACTGTTCCTTTATGCGCTACTTTCAGCGCAAAACTCATACCGGCAAGTCCGGAGCCGATAACGAGAAAATCGAACTTTCTTACCATAGGTTTTGTGTATTAAACGCCGCAAAGATAGTGTAAACCAAACGTAGAGCAAAATAAGCGGGCTTATTTTTATTTGTTATGTAAGGTATTGTTTCAATACTTCATCCAGGGATTTTTCTTTGGGCAATTCCATGTTCTTGCGCATGCGCGAACGGACTACGTTTACACTATTCCGGTTGATTCCCATGATAAGGGCTATTTCGTCGGTACTTTGGTTCATGCAGATGAGCATGGCCAGCAATTCTTCGTTGCGGGTCAGTTGAGGATAACTTTCGCGGAGCTTGGGCAGATAAGAAGGATGTATGGTGGCAAACGACCGGCGGAATGTGTTCTCATCTTCCCTGCTGAGCAGGCTTTGCACGGTGAGCTGGCGAATGGAGTTGAGGTTATTGGTAGCCATGGCCCGTTCTATTTCTTCCGTCAGTTGTTCGTTGCGGCGGTTCAGGTCTTGCTGCCGGGTAATGAGGGTCTGTATTTCCCGTTTGTTGTTTTCTATAAGCTGGTGGTTGGCCTTCCTTCGGATGATGAAATAGGCTGTAGTGGTGATAAGTAGCAACAGTAATGTAATGGAGATGCAGATGTTGTAGAACAACTGCTGTTGCTGCCATTGCACTTGTGCCGAGAGCAGTTTGTTTTCTTTCTCTTTTTGGTTGGCATCAAACCGGATGTTGGCTGCTGCCACAGCACGTTTCTTTTCGTTATTGTCCAGAGAATCGGCAAACTGTCGGTTACGGATGTAGCAACGAGCAAAATCGTCGTTCATGCCTTTGGCCAGATAGTAATCCATTAATATCTCGTTGGCATCGCGGCCTTCCATGAACTTCATGTTGATGAGGTCTTGTGCAGCCCGGTCTATCAGGTGTATGCCGTTTTGCTCCTTCCCGGTTTGCAGTAAGGCCCGGCCTAGGTGGAGGTTGAGTTGGTATTTGGCCCATTGGGGCATCCGCACGGTATCGGGACAGATGCTAAGGGCAAGTTGCAGTGCTTTTTCCAAAGAGTCGGGATAGTCCAGATAACTGTTTACCGTTTCTACTTTGTTTACGAATACGCCCTTAAAGCTGTTTTGTATCATTGACAACTTTTCTCCCAGCCTGAGGTAGTGGAATACAGAGTCCTTTTGATTCATGTTACGAAAGATCTGGGCACGGTAGCGGTACAAGTCTCCCAGTCCGAAGCTGTCTTTCAGCATGGAGTAGTATTGGGCTTTTTTGTTCATTTCCAGGGCCTGGTCGTACATACCCAGTTCGGCGTAGAGATTAGCTTGTTCTCCGTAGGCAATCACTACATTTCCAGGTGCTATGCTGTCGTTGTAAGTGGCTATGGCCTCTTGGTTAGTGGCTATAGCTTTCTCGTATTCACCACTGAGGTGGTAATAGATGCCCAACCGTGACATTATCCGCAGCATGTTCGGGAAGTTTCCGCCTTTCCGGTAGACATCTATTGCTTTTTCCAAGATTTGGATGGCTTTGGGTAGATTGTTTCCGGAGTACATGTAGACACCGCTTATGATTTCTGCCTGCCGGATAAAGTCATTGGCACTGGTACAGACCGGTAACTGGAGGTAGTCTTCTGCCAGTCGGACAGCTTCCGGGTTATTGCCATACAGTTGGTTCAGTCCGGCCTTGAAGCTCAGCAGTTCGTGCGGGCAATGTTCGCGGATGAGGGGATGGTTCCCAATGCTGTCCATATAGTCGATGCCGTCTTTGTATTGTTTGGTGTTTATGTAATTGTTCCCGCAGGCATTAAATATCTTGCGGGCATAGTAAATCAGGGTATCTGTAGTTCCGTTTTTTTCTGCCGATTCCAGGATTTCGGGCAAGGTCTGTTTGGCAAGATCCAACGTTTGTTGCGCTTTGTTTTCGAGTAGTAAGGCATTGATTTGTTGAAGGACATTGTTCCAATGCCTCATTTCGTCTTGTTCCGAAGAGGTGGAGCGGTTGGTGCAGGCTACAGCTACGAGAATCAGAAGTAAAAATGAAAGTTTTTTGGCATTCATATTTTGTGGACTGTTTGTTTTGTAAGGCAAAGATATAATTTCTTAATTTAAAATTTACAACAATAGACTTGTTTTTTGTTTCTTGTTAATTATTTGATAATAAATATAATATGAAATTGTATATCAGATTGTATATCGTATTCTTATGGTTAGGTTGTGCATATTTTGCAAATTTGTATCAAAACGATTGTAAATATGTATAATGGTGAGATAAGATACAATGAAAACAAAGAAAACAGTGACACCTTTTAATATGCAGGAGATTGCCAGAGCTTTGCGCGAAATGATTTCGGAAGATTCTCCCAATGCTTCGGAGGCTTTGTTGTCCGGAACTCGTGAGGCTGTATTCCGTGAAATCTTTATTTTTCATTATCCTTCTTTTTTAGAGAAACTTTATCAGTCTATTCCGGAGGTGGATAAGGATGAAGAACTGATATGTATGCTGGTAGCTCTTGGACAGTCTGTAAAGGAGATTGCAGAACTGATTTATTTTTCGCCGGAACGGGTAGAATTGTTATGTGCTTCGGTCTGCCGCAAGCTGAATGTGACGGAAGTTCGAAAAATGGAGATACTAATGAAGAAGTTGTTATCATAAAAATACGTACCTTAGCGGCAAAAATCAGATAAAATGAATCGAATCTTTCATGCGCGCATTGCTATGGGGCAGTATCTGTTTCTCATCCTGATAGGTATTCTCGCCGTCTATATGCTTTGGTACAAGTCTCCGTTCCTGGCTGCTATTTTCATGCTTTGGCTGGTGGTTATTATCGAGAAGCTGATTCATACCACCTATACCGTAACGCCCGACGGGAAGTTGGTGCTGTCCTTCGGCCGTTTCTCCCGGAGTAAGGAAATTCTGATGAAAGACATCACTTCTGTGGAGCGTGCTTCTTCCATGCAGGTAGGGCGGTTTGCGGTGATGCGCTATGTGCTCGTGAAATATGGCGAGGGCAAGTGTGCAGTGCTTCTTCCCGTCAAGGAGGAGGAGTTTATCCGGTTACTGGAGGAACGGAGAGGGTGAGCAATAGGGTGTGCCCACGTATGCGATTCCGTTTTAATCTGCCGTTATCGGTTCCATGGTAATGTCTCCTGTGTAGCTTTCCGGAGTTGTTTGTATGAACTTTCCCTTTATCTGTTTTTCCGTTTTTGTATATTCACCTGCGAATGTCAGCGTATAGGTAGCTACAAGCTTGCTGTAGTGTAGTGTTCCTTTTATGATGAGCCGACAGTGAGGTTGTATGCTGATGGTGGAAGTACTGCTGTTTGGACCTTTGGCTTTTGTTGTTTCGCTGCCATATTTTATGGTTGCCCCACTTAACAATAGTTCATCTCCAAACATGTAAGGGGTATTGACGAACACATCTTCTTCCCCCATCCATACAAATGCTTCGGGGTCGTTGCTCTGAAAGGTGGTTTCCTGCCATGTGTCTTCGAAGGGGGAGTTTGTGGTGGTGATACTATTGTTTAAATTGTTTTCCATGATGAAGGGCAGGAGCTCTACATCATACGTACTGAATCCATCCCCTTCTTCAAAAGAGTATTGAATATCTTTGAACAGATATTTTTCAGCATCTTTAATTTCGTCTTTATCATAACAGCCGGTCGTGCAAACAATCAGCATGGCGGACAATACGAGGTGGAATAGTTTCTGTTGTTTCATAGCCTTTACTTTTTGTGGGGATGTACATGCAAAGATAAGTTTATTTTTTGAAACTGTTCATAATAAGCACTTTATTTTCCTGATAATATAGTCTTTCCGTAGAGGCAGATTGTTTTTGAATCATAAATAAAGCTTAATTTTAGCTCTTCTGTTTGCAGTTTTTCGGATATGGCAGCGTCCATTATGTAAAAGAGAAACGAATATGAATTTGAATTGCGCCATTTTACATGCAGACCCGGAGATTGCCGGAAGGTTGGAAGAGTATATCGACAAGGTTCCTTTTCTCTCTTTGCACGGAAAGTACGGCAATCCTCTTGAAGCGCTGAAGGATTATTATGAGACAAAAGTGGAAGTTTATTTTATCGGCATCTATCCGGTGGAAGAAGGTGAAATCAACGGAATGGATTTTTGCAGGCTCTTGTCCTCGTCCACTCGTGTCATTTTCATTACAGACACCGACCGCTATGCTGCCGAATGTTTCCGTCTGGATGCGTTGGACTATCTGATGGACGGGCTCAATTTCTCCACGTTTTTCCAGTCTGTCAGCAAAGCGGCACGCTGGTTCTCTTTGCAGGATGCAGGTACGTCCGACTCCAAACACAGGCAAGGTCCGGAAGAGGTTCCGAAGGTGATTTACATGCGGTGTGACAACCGCATCATGCGGCTCGACCTGGAACGGATAAACTATATAGAAGGTATGGGCGATTATGTGAAGATTTTCTGTAAAGATTCCCCTAAGCCTATCTTGAGCTTGTGCAGTATGAAGTACATGGAGGAAAAACTTCCGGCGAACGAATTTATCCGTGTGCACCGTTCTTTTATTGTCCGCATGGACTGCATCAGCGCCATCGGGCGCAGCACATTGCTCATCGAGCAGAAGGATGTCCCCATTGGCGATGCTTACCGCGAAAGGGTGAAAGGGTATGTGTCCAGGCTGGCAGTGTTGTAATACCCTGTTTTCAGATACTATATACTTTGTTTGTTGGATCTATAGTTCCAGCGTGCTGCATCTATATATGCAACGCGTTGCATATATAGATCCAACAAATGATAATCATTCTGTGTAAAATCCGTGTAATCTGTGGTGAACCGGAACCTTGTATTACTTTAGTTTTGCCCTCGAAATCCTTTCCCCGAACGTCAAGTTCAGATTCAGGCTGAATCGGCTTTCCTGCATCAGATTGCTGCGTGTGTTCAGTTGTTTCCGCCAGGTGGCGCCCAGCGAAAGATAGGAGTACCGGATGGGGAAGCTCGCCCCTACACTGGCTTCCAGATACTGCATCTTCCCGCCTTTCAGGTTGATATAGGAGTTGCCGAAACCTATTCCGCCCATCAGCTCGGTGGAACGTGCCAGACGTGGCTTGGTAATGTAGCTGCCTCCCAGGTTCACTTTGTGCTGGTTCTCGTATTTCATGGAAGTGTAAGAGGAGGAGTTGCGGCTCCAGTCCAGGTAGTTGTAGTCGGCGGTCAGCACCCAGCGTTCGGTGACCATGCTGAGGCCGGTGCCGAGGTGCATGGGCAGATATTGTGTACGGCTGTGGTATCCTTTATCGAGGTTCTCGCTGGTAGATGAGTTGCTGTAAGTCAGTGTATTGTCGTGGCTGATGGGAAGGGAGGGAGCAAATACCAGCCCTGCCGCCCACTTCCGTTGTCCGGTCGCACCCCATTCGTAATGTATGCCGAAGTCCGCATAAAAGGCCCGTTTAGAAGATTCGTACTTTACGACGGCGCTTTCCTGCGTTTCGCTTTGCGTCACTGTGCCCGCTATCATCCCCAGGTTGATGCCGACCGACAGTTGCCTGCTCAGTGCAAAGGCATTGGTGACGTAGCACCGGTATAGTCCGCCCGTACCCTCAAAGAGCGAGTAGGTGTAGTTGCCGGGCATTCCCTCTATCTCTTCTTCGGTCTGGATGACATAGCCCACACTGCTGTATGGTGCTGCACCTACAAGGGCATACCAGCGCGGCAGGACACGGAAGCCCATGCTGATGCGGTTGGGGTTGCCGGTGAAGTTGGAGCTGTGTTCGCTCAGGAAGGAGTAGCGGGCATATGAGGCAGATGCACCCACATCGAACGTGAAGCAGGCGGTGTCCATGCGGGTGATGGCTGCGGGGTTCAGCGTGTTCAGAAATCCGGTACGGTTCAGGGCGATGCCCGTGTTGCCCATGCCGGCATAACGTCCGCCGTCACCGGCACTCAGTTCGCCCACTCCGTACATGGAGGTGGGCAGGTTGGTGGTGTTTTGTGCCACGGCGGTGAGGCTTGCCGTACACAGACTGCACAGCAGAAGGGGAATCCGGTAATGGCGTTTCATTGCTCGTTGTATATTTTGAATCTTACGTCTAATCTGCATTGGTTTTCTTGTTCGGGGTCGTTGGTGAAGATGACCTGGTTGAAGGTGGTGGTGCTTTCTTCGTCTGTCAGACTCATCAGCAGTTTCTGCCGCTTGATGCCCGAAGTGCCGTAGTTGTTGCGGATGAATTCGGTGAGGTCGAAGGAGTAGTAGGTCTCTTTCCCGTACATCTCGTCGATGGTCAGGTCGCCGGTCTGTACGGTTACGCCGTCACTGCCGTATACGTAGTCCTCCAGCACATTGTTCTCGTCCGTGATATAAAGGCGGATGTCATTGGGAAGCTGGCTCACTTCGTTGTAGCTCCGGGCCAGAGGATAGAGGTAGAGTGTGGCGCTCTCTATGGAGACTATCTGTCCGGCACTTCCGAGGCTGTTGAGGTAGGGGAATTCCAGTTGGTTGTAGTAACCCGTCAATCCCTGCATATAGGCCAGGCAACCCATGTCGCTGGAGTGGACGAGGTTCTCTATTCCGCTTTTCAGGGAAGCAAGGTGGGTGCCGGTGGGGTCGTGCCGGATACCGGTATAGGCATAGTCGGTGTTTACGCTGAAAGTCAGCACTTGTCCGGTCCGCTGGTTGGAGACTTCCTGGTAGTGGAGGTTGATGCTCATGGCAGAATCATTCACCATGAATCCGGTGATACACTGCCCGTCGTTTTCGGGAACAAAGACCAGTCCGGGGAATTTCTTCTTGAACTTGTCTTGGGTATCGAAGTAGTCATCTTGGGCCACGAGGTCATTCAGCAGTTGTTGTCCCCATGAGTCGGGCAGGCGGACGCTTACTTCCTTCTTCCGCCCCGGGCAGGGGGTGAAGGTAAAGCTGAAGAGTGGGGCATCTTCCGTCGGGAGTACGGTGCTGTTGTAAAGGTCCTCGTCGTTGTCCAGCACGATAGGGCTTTTCAGCCGGTAGATGGAGATGCGCTGTTGCGTCAGGGTATCTCCCCAGAAATGGCCCGAAGGTATCATTCGCAGTACGAGGGAGTCGAGGGTATAGGTATAGTCTGTGTTGGGGGTGAAGTCGGACGTGGAGTATTCGGCATAGTAGGTGGCGGATACTTCTCCCCAGGCGCTGCTCCGGTAATGTCCTAGCTGGCAGATGCTGTCGCCCCGGGTCTCTATGGAGTCTAGCAGGATGGTGCTGATGTCTACCGAGCAGGTGTCTGCGTATACATTATAGAAGGAGCTTTCCACGAGGCTCTTTCCAAGCTGCGAGTTCTCGTCCTGGCAGGCGCAGAAGATAGCGAGGACTGCGAATAAGCTGTACAATGACTTCTTCATTTCTGTTCTTTTAGTTGGCGGCAAAGGAAAGGCAAAACTTTTATATCTTCCTACAAAAATCGGCGTTCGGACGGTTTTTATCGGTAAAGGCGTTTAACGGGAATTTCGGACTGTTCGTCGGTTATTTTTGTCGGTGTGGTTGCGGTGGTTTACTTTTGCGGACAGACAAAAAGGACCTCCCGCAGCTTCTTGTTTTGGAAAGTGGGAAGTATAAAGCTTAATCATTAAAAAAACAATAAACAATGAACAGACTATTGGTAGGAATAATGTTGCTGGCCATCGTGTGCATTGCCGGCAGTTGTACGGACGAGGATGAATACACTCAGGGGCAGTGGATGAAGAAAGCCAGCTATAACGGTGTGTACCGCGCTTATGCCTCCGGCTTCACCATCGGCAATTATGGATATTTGTGTGGCGGCTTCTACGGAGCGAACAAGGATTACCTGAACGACCTTTGGGAGTATGACATGAGCCGGAACAGCTGGACGCAGTGTGCCGACATGCCCGTTGCCGGGCGCAAGGCTGCCGTGGGCTTTGCCGTGAATGGCAAGGGATACATTACGACCGGTTCCGTAAAGGACGGCTCCTCGTCCTACTGTGTAGCAGATACCTGGGAGTATGACCCTGCCACGGATACCTGGACACGGAAAGACGACTTCAAAGGTGGAGTACGCGATGGTGCCCTGGCTTTCAGTATAGGCGGATATGGCTATGTCGGTACGGGCTGCAACAGCGACGCTACCGGCAGCGAGAGTGCCTACAAGATGGACTTCTACCGTTTCAACCCCAATGGCGCCGAAGGTTCGCAATGGGAAGCGGTGAGCGGGTATGGAGGCGAGAAGCGCTACTTCGGTACGGCATTCGTCATCGATGAGGTGGCCTACATCTGTTGCGGGCGAAACAACAGTACCGATCTGGTGGATTTCTGGAAGTTCGACGGAAGCAACTGGACCCAGTTGCGTGACATTGCCGATACGGACTCCGACAATGACTATGACGATGACTACGCCATCACACGGTCCGAAGCCGTATCCTTCGTCATCGGTGGAAGGGGATTTGTGGCTACGGGAATACGTAACAGCACTTCCTTGAGCAGCGACTACTGGCTGTACGACCCTGACAAGGACTTATGGTACGGCGATTCCGATGACGACTTTACCCCCATTACAGATGTACATAATTATCCTTCCGGTGCTTCTTCGCGCAGGGCTGCCGTTGGTTTCTCTACCGGCGAACGTGGTTTTGTGCTGACGGGAACAAGTGGTACCAGCTACTTTGATGATGTGTACGAACTTCTACCCGATGAGGAAGAGGAAGTCTGATTCGCCCCATAATTGAACGGAACTTATGAAGCTGATGTTTATTATGATAAAGATAGGTGTACCGGCTGTGATGGCGGTATGCCTTTCTTGCTGTTCGGGTCATACTGCCGGCGGTGGCAATGAGTTGAAATGCCGGGTGATGGAGGTGGAAGGCGGTTACGGCTACGTGGTGCTGCATGGAGCCGATACCCTGATATATCAACCTTTTATACCTGCTTTGAGCGGTCGCCTGCCATTTGCAACAAAGGTGGAAGCGCTGGCGGCCGGTCGGCTGGTATGCCGTAAGCTTGCCGATGGGCAAGCTCCGGCATTGAGCAGGGAGGAGGTGGAGTCTTGTCTGACAGACACTGGACTCTAATCTTCTAAAGAATCCTTTACTTCGTGATGTATTTCCGAGCAGTCATAAGGGTATCTCTGCATGAATTTACCCTTGAGTACCTTCTTTGTATCGCTATCGGGACGTGAAAGGGTGGCGGTGAATGTCACTTGAAGCCGTTTGTAGTAGATGGTTGAAGTGTATATGTTCCATTTCATGCCCACTATGTCTACTTCAAAATGTTTATATCTCAGTTCGTCTTCTTTGTAATACTTGCCTTGGTTGATGAAGAATAACAGTTGTTGTCCCATGATTATTTTTCCGTCTTCTATGTGGTTGGGCAGATAGATGCTACGTTTCTCCGGGTCTATGCTTTTGAAGGTTTCATCAGAGTGCCCATCGGGTATGAATGCGTATTCTGTCCATTTATTGATGAATGGATAGTAGTCATGCTTGTCGGTTGTGTTTCCCAGATTTTCATTTTTATAGGTACTCTTATCAGGTCCTGTTCCGGCTTCTTTCACTCCGTCACCTTCTTCCACGCTGTATTCGATGGACTCTATCTGATAGAAGTTAGTGCACGGTTCTTGGTGTATGATGATTTGTTCCTTGTAGAGTCCCGTTTTCATCTCAAGGTTGATGATGAGGCTACGGGATTCATCTAAGTCAAAGTTGTCTTTAAAGTGCAGGATGAGATGGCTGTCGGTGTCCCGTTCCAAGTCCCACCATTTATAATGCAGGCTTCCCGTACCTTCCAGTTGTGGGAGCTTGTTGCCATCCATCATGAGGTCTCCCCATGGGGTGGTGATGGAGGTTATGCGCCAGTCGCCGCGTGTTAGGTCTATCTGCAGGGTAGAGGCTTCGCCCTTCACGGTAGTTTCCTGAAAGGGCGAGAGGCGGATTTCATCGCTATCATTGCAAGCCGTCAGGCCGCAAAGGAAAAGAGCGAACAAAAGGATGGATTGGAATAAGTCAGTCGTTTTCATGTTGGTTATTATTTGATTATGTCCATTGGACGTGGCATTCTTTGTAAATGCTGCACGACAAAGATAATTATTTCCTCTTTACGCTGTATTCTCCGAAAGAAAGAAGTACTCTTTTTTGCCGGATAATACGGGTTTTATTAACTTGCGCACAAATTATCGCTAATCATTAACCACTAACCATTAATTCCATGAAATACCAAGTTGCCATTATCGGTGGAGGTCCTGCGGGATATACTGCTGCCGAAGCTGCCGGAAAAGCAGGATTGAGTGTCGTACTATTTGAGAAGCAGAGTCTCGGTGGAGTGTGCCTGAATGAAGGGTGTATCCCTACCAAGACCTTGTTGTATTCGGCCAAGACCTATGACGGAGCCCGCCATGCTGCAAAGTATGCGGTCAGTGTGCCCGAAGTATCGTTCGATTTGCCCAAGATTATTGCTCGCAAGCAGAAGGTAGTGCGCAAGCTGGTATTGGGAGTCAAAGGAAAGCTGACTGCCCATGGTGTGACGATTGTCAGCGGAGGGGCCACAGTGACGGACAAGAATCATGTGGAGTGCGGCGGAGAAACCTACGAATGCGATAACCTGCTGCTCTGCACCGGTTCCGAAACCTTTGTCCCTGCCATTCCCGGCATAGACAAAGTGTCCTATTGGACTCATCGTGATGCACTGGATAACAAGGAACTGCCCGCTTCGCTTGCCATCATCGGCGGCGGTGTCATCGGTATGGAGTTCGCTTCTTTCTTCAACAGCCTGGGAGTGCAGGTAACCGTCGTCGAGATGTTGGACGAGATACTGGGAGGCGGTATGGACCGAGAGCTGGCGGGTATGCTCCGTGCAGAGTACGCTAAGCGGGGAATCAAGTTCATGCTGAGTGCAAAAGTGGTATCTGTTGCACAGGATGCTGCCGAAGCTTCTTCCCTTATCCAGGTGAATTATGAAACTGCCGACGGTCCCGGTTCTGTCGTTGCCGAAAGGCTTCTGATGAGTGTCGGGCGCCGTCCGGTAATGAAAGGCTTCGGATTGGAGAATCTGGGCTTGGAAAGAACGGAACGCGGAAATGTCTTTGTCAACGGACAGATGCAGACCTCCGTTCCCGGAGTATATGCTTGCGGTGACTTGACGGGATATTCCTTGCTGGCGCATACAGCCGTCCGCGAGGCGGAAGTAGCCATACATTCCATCATTGGCAAGAAGGATGCCATGAGCTACCGTGCCATCCCCGGCGTGGTATATACCAATCCCGAAATAGCCGGTGTGGGCGAGACGGAAGAATCCCTTCAGAAGAAAGGCGTAGCCTACCGTGCAGTGAAGCTGCCGATGGCGTACAGCGGTCGTTTCGTCGCCGAGAACGAAGGTGTGAACGGTGTCTGCAAGTTACTGTTGGGTGGCGACGATACCGTATTGGGGGCACATGTTTTGGGTAATCCCGCTTCGGAAATCATCACGCTGGCAGGCATGGCCATCGAGCTGAAACTTACTGCCGATGGATGGAAGAAGATTGTCTTTCCGCACCCCACGGTGGGAGAGATATTCAAGGAGGCATTGTAGAACCCATGACTATTGTTTCATATAAACATAAAAGATGAAAACCGTAAAGCTAATCACCTGCGACGATGCCTTCCAGGCACACGTCATTCAGGGTGCCTTGAAGAATGAGGGCATTGCGTCTGTTTTGCATAATGAAAACATGTCTTCCGTGATGCGCGGATATGTCCGTGATGTCACGGGAGTGGATATATTTGTTTATGAAGATGAATATGACAATGCCCTCCGCCTGCTTGAACGGAACCAGATGATTCCGGAACAGTTGAGGTACTGCCCCCATTGCGGTTCGGATGAGATTAAGTTTGTGCTGAAGAAGAGCCATCGGGTGCGTGCTGTGGTGGCTGCTGTTATTGCGGCATTGTCGGCCGCACCTCCGGGCACTGAGCATTGGGAGTATGTATGCAGGAAGTGCGGCACTCATTTTGAGAAGCCGGTGGCGAAAGGAACAGTTGAAGAATAATTAGGTGTTTATTCTTTTAACCGCTTTTCAATCCAGACCCGGTTTTTACGTCCCAATCGGCTTTCCGCAAAATCCAGGAAAGCCGATGTGTCTGTTATATGGGCTTGGATGACACCTGCCAGAAAGTTGAAGAAAGGTTCTTCACCCACCCGGACAAGCAGGTCGGCGAGTAGTACTGACCCTTTCCTATAGAGGGCAAGATGCGCTTCGCGGTCGTTGCGGTCAATACCCCAGATAGGACGGATATGGCGTGTTTCCTTACGGTAGGCGTCGATGTAAGCGGCATAGGCTTTTTCGCCGCGGGCGTGGCGTATGTATTGCAAAGCACTGAATTCGGCAAAAGATTCGTTCAGCCAGTCGTGCCAAGATTCCACCGGAGCCTTGTTCCACCAGAAGTGGCCGATTTCGTGGGCGGTGTTCTTGAGTACATATTCATTGAATGTTCGGGAACTGAGCATAATGAAATTTTTACGGCTGTACCCTCCTGAGGTGCCGGAAGCTGAAAGCAGGAATTTCATGTAAATATCCTCATCTCCCGCAATTTTATAAAGGCGTCGGAAGAATTTCAAGGCATTGTGGCAACATTGAAGTGCCGAGTCTGCACCGGCATCCGGGAAGTCTGTATAGATAAGTTCAATGGTAGTTCCGTTATCATTGATGCGGCGGCTTTTCAGCATGGGTGAAGCCAGGATAACATTGTCGAAATTCTCCCAAGGTTGCTCCATTTCCCATATCCCTTCTTCTGTATGGGAAATAATACCTGAGCCGCTCACCGTATAACCGTCAGTGATGCCGATTCGTAAGTGCGAATAATCTGCCCGGTTACCGTTGCAGACAGGATACCATCCCGTATAGTAACCAAGTTCAATCCAATGGTCATTGAATGATTTTGCAGGGCCCTGCACTTCCTGCATGTAGAGTGTGTAACGGGTATTTATGCGGCAGCGGTCATCGGCTCCTGCCGGCCGGTAGAGGGTCAAGGTCCGTCCGTCGGGAATGAATTGGGCAGGTGCCGGGGCAAGCGTATCGAAACGGTAGGTTATCTCCCGGCTGCTGTGGCGTAGTGTGTCGATACGGGCATGGCGCCATAGTACCAACGAGATTGAGTCACTGTCCTGGAAATCGACTTCAAACGAACCGCCAACTTCGACTTGTCGGTTCGGTACATCAATCTGTACGGTTAAGTCATAACTGACAATGCGCGGAGATTCTTGTGCCCGAAGCATGGGGGAGAAAAGGAGGCATATTGTAAAGCTGGCAATTGTAAGTTGTAGTTTCATGGTACATCAATTTTAGAGTGATAGTAACTGGGAGATTTTGCCTATGCAATCTATGCAAAAGTAGTATTTTTAAAGGAATATTAAGATGGATGGCTGGATATAATTTATGAAAAGACTACCTCGTTGTTGTTCATTTGTAAGATTGTCGTACTTTTGCCTTTAAAGATAAATATATTTATGAAAAGGATATTGTTGCTGTTAATTTTATCCGTCTGCCTGCTCCCATTGTGGTCCCAAGAGACGGTAACTCCGGTGAAGCCGCTCTCTGCGCGGATTGATGCGTTGATAGAACACAAACTTCCCGCAGGCTCTAATGTGGCCATTTCGGTCTATGACCTGACTGCCGGCAAGCCCTTGTACGGCTATCAGGCGGACAAGCTTTCCCGTCCCGCTTCCACTATGAAGCTGCTGACCACCATTACCGCCCTTTCCCGTCCCGAAGCCGACGAGCCGTTCCGTACGGAAGTGTGGTATCAGGGAACCATTGAGCGCGATACCTTGCAGGGGGATATGTATGTGATAGGCGGTTACGACCCGGAGTTTGATGAAGAGGCATTGGATTCCCTGGTGGCTGCCGTGGCCCGTTTCCCCTTCTCTGTCATCAAAGGCAAGGTGTATGGAGATGTTTCCATGAAAGACTCCTTGTACTGGGGCAGCGGCTGGTTGTGGGATGATACTCCCTATTCCTTCCAGCCCTACCTCTCACCGCTGATGCTGAATAAAGGAGTGGTGAAGGTTACCGCCACACCCGGCGAACGGGGCGACAGCGCACGCCTTGAATGCACTCCCGCCTCTTCCTATTATACACTGACGAACAAGACCCAAAGCCGTACCCCTTCTGCCGGACGTTTCCGTGTGTCGCGCGACTGGCTGGTGAACGGGAACAACATCACCGTGACGGGCAACGTCGATGCCCGCCGTGCAGGTACGGTCAATATATTTTCTTCGCAGGACTTCTTCATGCATACCTTTATGGAACGGTTGCAGGCACGAGGCATCCGGTGCATTCCGGCGGCAGAAGCGGAAAGTCCGGAGAATGAAGTAGCGGAATCCGAAGCTTTTGAAACGGGTAAGCCCTCTTCCACTGCTTCTTCTTACCTCTTCGGTGAGTTCCGGCAAGACAGCCTCTCCGTACGGATGGCTTCCTATGAAACTTCCGTGCAGGATGTGGTGAAACAGATAATGAAGGAGAGCGATAATCTCAATGCCGAAGCCATGCTCTGCCGGTTGGGTGTGCAGAGCAGCAGAAAGAAGCGTGTCTCTGCCGAGGACGGGCTTTCTGCCATCCGCATGCTGATAAAAGAGATGGGATATAACCCCGATAGGTATAATCTGGCAGATGGTTGCGGCCTTTCCAATTACAACTACATTTCACCGGAACTCTTGGTTTCTTTCCTGCGATATGCCTACTCGCGTACGGATGTTTTCCAGAAACTTTATAAGGCTTTGCCCATTGGCGGCGTGGACGGTACACTGGAGTTCCGCATGAAGAAAGGCACCCTTTCCCACAGAAATGTACATGCCAAGACGGGTTCCTTTACCGCCATCAACTGCCTGGCCGGCTACCTTAAAGCCCGCAACGGACACGAGATAGCCTTTGCCATCATGAACCAGAATGCACTGTCGGGCAGGGAAGCACGCGCTTTCCAGGATGCGGTGTGTGATGAAGTGATACGTTGAGGTTTAGCCATCGTAAAGTTGACCTTTAGCGTCGTAAAGTTAAGGTTTAGCTTCCTAATGCAGACCTTTACGGAGTGAGCCCCAAGAGTAGGGGAAATCATTCCTCTTTCGTATTGCGGTAGCGTGCCGGAGACATACCCAGATAAGACTTCACATACTTCCCGAAGAAAGACTGGTTGGGGAAATTAAATTCTTCTGCAATCTCCTTGATGGACTTGTCCGAATGCTTTAGCCGGTACTTGATGTGTTCAATGGCATTCTCGTTTATCAAGTCCAGCGGTGTACGTCCGCATGCCTGCTTGATGACCTTCGAAAAGTGTTTGGGGCTATAGCAGAGTGCATCGGCATAATATCCTACAGAACGGTGTATGCCGTTGTCTTTGGACAACATCTCTATAAACTTACGCAGGATATAGTCGGACTGTTTGATGCTTTCTTTTGTATCGACTGTCATTTCTGAAGGGTTCACTTCTTTGTTGAGGTGTCCCAACATCTCACAGAAAATGGCAGAAAACAAGTATTGCATCACTTCCCTGTGATAGTGATGAGGCTCGTCGTTTATCTTTGCCATAAGCAGTTCTCGGTAGAATTTGAAGATTTCCTTGTCCCCTTCCTCCCCGACAGACTTTATGGGATTGTTGTGGATATGCATAACGGTATTCCATGTATCCTTCTCCATCTTGACCACGCGTTGTAGGAACTGTGTGGAGAATGCGGCAAGCCTTATCTTGTGCTTCGGGCTTACCATCGCGTGGCTGATAATGGTATTGGGAAGGCCGAGCAGTAAGTCGCCTGCTTCCAGTTGGTAGGTTTTGTAGTTGACGTCCAACTGGATGCAGCCTTCTAGACAGATAGCGATAAGGAAGCATCCCAATCTTATTGTATCTTCATTGTAGGGGCTTCCCTCCAGACTGTTGATTATGACAAAGTCATTGTCTACATAGTCAAGGACATGTTCGCTGTTTTTAAAGTCCGCGATTTCTACGATTTTTATGTTCCCTTTCTCCATATTCTTCCTTTTTCGTTTTGCAAAGTTGGTGAATAATGGGAAATATGGGATGTTCCATTATGCGGCTTTCTTGTTCTATATGTCATTTATAGACAATTCATTAGCCTTAAAAAAGATGAATGTCGAAAAAGGAACATCTTTGGAGTGTAATTGGTCATTATGGCGTTGTTCCTTTCTCCTACTTTTGCCACCAGTTTTAACAAAAAGACAATGAGAAAAAGTATGATTACATTGAACAGGAAATGGATACGGCTGATAGGGATTGTCGGTTGTACAATGTGTTTGGCATCTTGCAAGCAGGCATCGGATGCTTCCGGAATGAAACCTTCTTATGCTACCATGAAAGTGGAGGCGACGGACAAAGAGCTTTCCACTTCGTACTCAGCAACGATACGCGGACGGCAGGACATAGATATTTATCCGCAAGTGTCGGGTACCATCGAGAAGTTGTGTGTGACCGAGGGGCAGAAGGTGCGCCGGGGACAACTGCTTTTCATCATCGACCAGGTTCCCTACAAGGCTGCACTCAAAACGGCCGTTGCCAATGTGGAAGCGGCACGTGCCGCACTGGCTACTGCCGAACTGACTTATAACAGCAACAAGGAACTGTATGCGCAGAAAGTGGTTTCGGAATTCAGCCTGAAGACTGCCGAAAACAGCTACCTTACTGCCAAGGCACAACTCTCGCAGGCCGAGGCCCAGGAGATAAGCGCACGCAACAACCTCTCCTATACGGAAGTGAAGAGTCCCAGCGACGGGGTGGTGGGGGCATTGCCCTACCGTGCAGGGGCATTGGTCAGCCCCAGCTTGCCGCAACCGCTGACAACGGTCAGTGACAACAGCGACATGTACGTTTACTTTTCCATGACCGAGAACCAGTTGCTCGCCCTGACACGCCAGTACGGCAGCATGGACGAGGCGCTGAAGAACATGCCGGCGGCAGAGCTGCGTCTGAACGACAATTCCGTCTACGACAAGAAAGGTACCATCGAGTCCATCAGTGGTGTCATCGACCGCCAGACGGGTACGGTAGTGGCACGCGTGGTCTTCCCCAACGAATCGCGCCTGCTCCATAGCGGGGCATCGGGCACGGTGGTGGTGCCTGCCACGTATAAGAACTGCATTGTGATTCCGCAAGAAGCCACCGTACAGTTGCAGGACAAGACGTTGGTATACAAGGTAGTGGATGGCAAGGCCGTCTCTGCCCTGATTACCGTGGCAGGAATAAATGACGGACGCGAATACGTGGTGCTGGACGGACTGAAAGTGGGTGACGAGATTGTTTCCACAGGTGCCGGACTGCTGCGCGAAGGAACGCAAGTGAAATGATGATTGCTATTTTATCAACTATCAATGACCCATTAAGATGAAAGGAAACATATTTATAAAACGGCCGGTGATGGCTATCTCCATCTCCGTACTGATTCTGGTGATAGGGCTCATTTCGCTCTTTACGCTGCCGGTGGAACAATATCCTGACATTGCGCCTCCTACGGTATATGTCAGTGCCAACTACACCGGCGCCGATGCCGAAGCCGTGCTGAACAGTGTCATCATGCCGTTGGAGGAGAGCATCAACGGTGTGGAGAACATGATGTACATCAGTTCTACCGCCACCAATGCCGGTTCTGCCACCATACAAGTCTATTTCAAGCAGGGCACGGACCCCGACATGGCTGCGGTGAACGTACAGAACCGCGTATCCAAGGCGCAGGGACTGCTGCCCGCCGAAGTGACGAAAATCGGTGTGACTACCCAGAAGCGGCAGACCAGCTTCCTGCAAATCGGCGCTTTGGTGAGCACCGACGGGCGCTACGACCAGACGTTCCTTGCCAATTACCTCGACATCAACGTGATTCCGCAAATCAAGCGTATCGAAGGTGTGGGTGACGTAATGGAGCTGGGTGATACCTACAGTATGCGCATCTGGCTGAAACCGGAACGGATGGCGCAGTATGGACTGGTCCCTTCGGATGTGACCGCCGTATTGGGCGAGCAGAACATCGAAGCGCCTACCGGTTCGCTGGGTGAGAATTCAAAGAACGTGTTCCAGTTTACGATGAAGTATCGCGGACGTCTGAAGAGTGTGGAGGAATTCCAGAACACAGTGGTACGCTCGCAGAGTGACGGTTCCGTGCTCCGTCTGAAGGACGTGGCGGATGTGGAGCTGGGTACGCTGACCTATAGTTTCCGCAGTGAGATGGACAGCAAGCCGGCGGTACTTTTCATGATGTTCCAGACGGCAGGCTCCAACGCAACCGCTGTCAACAAGCAGATTACCGCACAGATAGACGAGATGAGGAAGAGCCTGCCCGAAGGGACGGAATTTGTGACGATGATGAGTTCCAACGACTTCCTCTTCGCTTCCATACACAATGTGGTGGAGACACTGGTCATTGCCATTATACTGGTAATTCTGGTGGTGTATTTCTTCCTGCAGGACTTCAAGAGTACGCTTATACCCTCCATTTCCATTATCGTGTCGCTGGTCGGCACGTTTGCCTGCCTGGTGGCTGCGGGGTTCAGTCTCAATATCCTGACGCTGTTTGCGTTGGTGCTTGCCATCGGTACGGTGGTGGACGATGCCATCGTGGTGGTGGAGGCGGTGCAGTCCAAGTTCGATGCCGGATACAAGTCCCCTTACCTTGCCACGAAGGATGCGATGGGCGATGTGACGATGGCCATCATCTCTTGTACCTGCGTGTTCATGGCGGTATTTATCCCCGTGACGTTTATGGGCGGTACTTCGGGCGTGTTCTATACGCAGTTCGGTGTCACGATGGCAACGGCGGTGGGCATCTCCATGATTTCGGCATTGACGCTTTGCCCCGCCTTGTGCGCCATCATGATGCGTCCGTCGGACGGTACGAAGAGTGCGAAGAGCATCAACGGACGGGTGCGTGCGGCATACAATGCCTCGTTCAACGCCGTGCTGGGCAAATATAAGAAAGGTGTGATGTTCTTCATCCATCACCGCTGGATGGTGTGGACTTCATTGGCGGCTACCGTCGTATTGCTGGTTTACCTGATGAGTACCACCAAGACGGGGCTTGTGCCGCAGGAGGACCAGGGTGTCATCATGGTGAACGTCAGCACGTCTCCGGGAAGCACGCTGGAAGAAACCACGAAGGTGATGAACAAGCTGGAGGACATCCTGAAAAACACTCCCGAGATAGAACACTATTCCAAGGTGGCAGGATACGGACTGATGTCCGGTCAGGGCACTTCCTACGGTACCATCATCATCCGTCTGAAGGACTGGGGCGAGCGGAAGGGGAGCGAACACACGTCCGACGCTGTGGTGGCCCGTCTCAATGCACAGTTCTACGGCGTGAAAGAGGCGCAGATATTCAGCTTCCAGCCGGGTATGATTCCGGGCTATGGTATGGGTAACTCCCTGGAGCTGAACCTGCAGGACAGAACGGGTGGTGACATGGCTACGTTCTACGAGGCAGTGATACAGTTTCTGGGTGCGTTGAACCAGCGTCCCGAAGTGGCTATGGCGTATACCTCTTATGCCATGAATTTCCCGCAGGTATCGGTAGATGTGGATGCTGCCAAGTGCAAGCGTGCGGGTATCTCGCCGGGTGCGGTGCTCGACGCATTGGGCAGCTATTGCGGCGGTGCCTATATTTCCAACTACAATCAGTTTGGCAAGGTGTACCGCGTCATGATGCAGGCATCGCCCGAATATCGTCTGGACGAACAGGCACTGGGTAATATGTTTGTGCGCAACGGTACGGAGATGGCTCCGGTCAGCCAGTTCGTGACGTTGAACAAGGTGCTCGGTCCGGAGACGGCAAACCGTTTCAATCTGTACAGCGCTATCGCCGCCAACGTGAATCCGGCGGAAGGATATTCGTCCGGTGAAGTGCAGAAAGTGATTGCGGAAGTGGCAGAACAGACATTGCCGCTGGGCTACGGTTACGAGTACGGAGGTATGGCACGTGAGGAAGCCAATACTGGTGGTGCGCAGACTGTCTTTATTTATGCCATCTGTATCTTCCTTATCTATCTCATCCTGGCATGTCTTTATGAGAGTTTCCTGATACCGTTTGCGGTCATCTTCTCCGTACCGTTCGGGCTGATGGGTTCATTCCTCTTTGCCAAGGTTCTGGGATTGGAGAACAACATCTATTTGCAGACGGGTGTGATTATGCTGATTGGCTTGCTCGCCAAGACGGCCATCCTGATTACGGAGTATGCCATCGAGCGGCGCCGCAAGGGAATGGGCATTGTGGAATCAGCTTATTCGGCCGCCCAGGTCCGTTTGCGTCCTATCCTGATGACGGTGCTGACGATGATATTCGGTATGCTTCCGCTGATGTTCTCGAGTGGTGCGGGCGCCAACGGTAACTCTTCGCTGGGTACGGGCGTAGTAGGCGGCATGCTCATCGGAACGCTAGCGCTGCTTTTCGTCGTTCCGGTGTTCTACATCATCTTCGAGTACTTACAGGAGAAGGTTCGTCCGCCAATGGAGGAAGAAGCCGATATGCAGGTATTGCTTGAAAAGCAGAAGAGTGAGGCAGAACGGGCGAAAGATTGAGGAAAATAAAATAAAAACAGATTGGAACAATGAAGAAACATATCATCCTATTGTCCGCCGCCGGTTTGCTGTTCAGCAGTTGCGGCGTGTACACCAAATACAAACCCGCTACCGAGGTCCCCGACGGCCTCTATGGGGAAGAAATGGCAGCTTTTACGGAGAGCCTCGCCGGTTCTCCGGCTGCCACCGAAGACAGCCTGGACCTTGGCCTGGGCGGCATGGACTGGCACGAGCTTTTCACCGACCCGCATCTGCAGGCACTCATCGGACAAGGGTTGCAGAACAATACCGACTACCAGTCGGCACAGCTCCGCGTGGAAGAGGCCGAAGCCACCCTGCTGTCCGCAAAGCTTGCCTTCCTGCCCTCCTTTGCCCTTGCGCCGCAGGGCACGGTGAGCAGCTTTGACAGCCGCAAGGCCACACAGACCTATTCGCTGCCCGTCACTGCCAGTTGGGAGCTGGATATTTTCGGCCGCATGCGCAATGCCAAGAAACAGTCGAAGGCGCTCTATGCGCAGAGTCAGGACTATCGCCAGGCCGTGCGTACCCAGCTCATTGCCGGGATAGCCAATACTTACTATACCCTGCTGATGCTGGACCAGCAGCTTGCCATCTCCAGGCAGACCGAAGAGACGTGGCGGGAAACCGTTGCTTCCACCCGTGCCCTGATGAATGCGGGCATGGCGAACGAATCCGCCGTGTCGCAGATGGAGGCCACGTACTATCAGGTGCAGACTTCCGTGCTCGATTTGGAAGAACAGATAAACCAGGTGGAGAACAGCCTTGCGCTGTTGCTGGCAGAGACGCCCCGTCATTACGAGCGCGGTGTGCTGGCAGAGCAGCAGTTCCCCGTGGGCTTTTCTATAGGGATTCCTGTTCAGATGCTTTCCTGCCGTCCTGATGTCCGTTCGGCTGAGCGGACACTGGAAGCGGCGTTCTACGGCACCAATGCGGCGCGCTCTGCCTTCTATCCCTCCATCACGCTGGGCGGGAGTGCGGGCTGGACCAATTCTGCCGGTTCAATGATTGTGAATCCCGGCAAGTTCCTGGCTTCGGCAGTGGGTTCGCTGACGCAGCCGCTCTTTGCCCGCGGGCAGGTCATTGCACAGTACCGCATAGCCCGTGCCCAGCAGGAGGAGGCTTCCCTTGCCTTCCAGCAGACATTGCTGAATGCAGGCAGCGAGGTGAACGATGCCTTGACTGCCTGGCAGACAAGCCTATCCAAAAGCGAACTGCTGGACAAGCAGGTAGCTTCCTTGCAGACAGCTGCCCGCAGCACTTCCCTGCTGATGGAGCATGGCAACACCACCTATCTGGAGGTGCTTACCGCCCGGCAGACATTGCTCAACGCACAACTGGCACAGACGGCAAATCGATTTTCTGAAATACAAAGCCTGATTAACCTCTACAAGGCGTTAGGGGGAGGTCAGGAATAGAGTGTCATCATACTACTCTCTCTGCATCTTCATTTTAAATGTGAAGGAAGGGCTGTCTGGGAAGTGATTCCGGGGCAGCCCGCTTTCAATGAATAGGAGGGATTAAATGGAGGCAAGTATTTCTCTAGACAAATTATTGCAGTTTTTCACTCAATGCGAACGATAAGTGTTGGCTCGGTGAGAGATCGATTGAAGAAACTGAAAAGGAAACTGAAGCAAAAGATAGTGAGTTTACCGGTAAGAAGGAGGTTTTGCCAGGAATTGATGCAGGGATGTAGTAGGTACTGAAATAGCTTGTTGTTGGAACTATAGATGCAGCGTGTTCCATCTATATATGCAACGCGTTGCATATATAGATCCAGCAAACCGGAAATATACATGCAACGCGGTATATCTTTCGGGCGGTTTTTCTCCGCCTTTTTAGGGAGCAGTTTATTTATACTGTGCCCAGTCTACATTCTTCATGTCTCCACTTTTGGCCAGCTCAGCGTGCATAGCCAGTGCGGCGCGCAGGGCATGGGGAGTCTGTGACTTGCCGTCGGTCAGTTTCAGGTAATCCCACAGAATGTTCTTGTAGTCCGGATGAACACAGTTTTCGATGATGGCTTGTGCACGTTCTTTCGGACTCTTGCCGCGGAGGTCGGCCACACCTTGTTCGGTGATGATGATATTGACATCGTGTTCCGTGTGGTCCATGTGCGAAACCATCGGCACGATAGCCGAGATTTTACCTTCCTTGGCAACGGACGGACAGGTGAAGATGGAGATATAGGCATTGCGGGTGAAGTCACCGCTTCCACCGATACCGTTCATCATCTTCGTACCGCCGATGTGCGTGGAGTTCACGTTGCCGTAGATGTCGGCTTCGATGGCGGTGTTGATGGAGATAACACCGAGTCGGCGCACCACTTCCGGGCTGTTGGAGATTTCCGACGGACGGAGCACCAGCTTGTCGCGGAAGAAGTCCATATCCTGGTAGATGCCTTCCAGGCAGTCGTTCGTTACGGTCAGTGAGCAGGCGCTGCCGAATTTCACGCGGCCTTCGCGGATAAGTCCGATAACAGAGTTCTGGATGACTTCTGTGTACATTTCAAAAGCGGGGATGGTCTTGTCACGTCCCAAAGCACCCAATACGGCATTGGCAATGTTGCCCACACCGGATTGCAGCGGCAGGAAGGTAGGCGGAATGATTCCGCGTTTCATGTCGGCGGCAAGGAAGTCGGCCACGTTCTGTCCGATTTTGTCGGTCAGCGGGTCGGCGGCGGCAAACGAACGTGCCTCGTCCGGCCAGTTAGTCTCCACTACGCCGACAATCTTTTTCGGGTCTACCTGGATGTAGGGCAGGCCGATACGGTCACTCGGTTTGTAGATGGGGATTTCGCGGCGGCAAGGAGGGTCGAGGGGTTCGTAGACGTCGTGCAGACCCATGGCACTCTTGCTGTGGGCGGCATTCAGTTCCACGATAATCTGGTCGGCCAGGCGGCAGACAGTCGGAGCGATACCGCCGGCAGCCGTCAGGTAGATTTTACCGTCGGGAGTAACCTCGCATGCCTCGATGATGGCAACATTCACTTTTCCCATGAAACCGTAACGGACTTCCTGAGCCATCTGTGAAAGGTGGATGTCGTTGTAGGCTATTTCACCGTTGTTCACGGCTTTGCGGAAATCGGCGTTGGTGGTGTAAGGAGCACGGTAGCGGATGGCCTTGACGCGCGAGAGCACACCGTCGCAAGAGTCTCCGGTAGAAGCACCGGTGAAGATACCTATCTGAAACGGGTTTCCTTTTGCATGTTCTGCTTCCGCGATTTTTGCTAATTCAGCCGTAACGGCTTTGGCTGTTCCTGCGGGAGTAAATCCGCTCAAGCCGATGTTGTAGCCATGTTTAATCAGGCTCGCAGCTTCTGCTGCCGAAATGTAATTGAGTGCCATAATATAAATAGTTATTTTTTCGTGTAAAGATTCTGAAGGGGCTCGTAATTGGTTCTGCAATTATCGACTGTCTTTAATATTTCCGTTGAAGTATTTCTGACCAGATGATGGCTTTCCTCGCTTCTTCTGCCGAGTGGATGCCGTATTCGGACGTTACTTCATCGGATTCCTGCGGACGGGATGCCGGGGAGGGAGGGGAAGCCTTTATGGAAGTGTGCTTGGATTTGGCAGACGGTTTGGATACCGGCTTGGGCTTTTCTGCCGGCTTGGGGCCTTCGGGAATAAAGCCTCCGTAAGTATCTCCGCCCCAGTATTCGGGCAGTGGGTTGTCAACGTCGGGCATAGGTATGTCGGGACTCTTGTCAGCATTTTTATTTGCTTCTTTCTTAAACTGCTTGACGAGTCCGATTACTATGACAGCCGCAACTAACAGAAACTTGAAGACATCTTCCATATTCTTTTTGATTTTCCACCCAAAGATAGTGCAATTATCTCTTATCTTTGCTTTTGGGCAAAGTTAATTATTTAATCTGATTACAGCCAAGGAATTGGTAATAAAAAAGGGCAGCTTCACAGCTCCCCTTAATTTTTTTAACCTAAACCTTAACTATGAAAAAATCTAATGTTTCTTTCATTCCACAAATTTGTGAATTAATTTGCTCTATGCCAAATTAACACTCGGAAAATGTTTGCTCTCTTAACATAAATTAGCTGATAAGGCGCAGATTGACAACTTGTAATGGCATTTTTCTTTCATTTCATCCGTTTATTGGGAGGGAAGAAGTATCTTTGCGCTCCGGATGACAGATACCAACTTATGATATAAACTGATTTTAAACGAACTGATTATGGAAAAAGTAACGGGAGCAGACTTTAAATCTGCAACTGCTGATGACAACAAGAAGTTGTTTATCGAGACTTACGGCTGCCAGATGAATGTGGCCGACAGTGAAGTGATTGCATCCGTCATGCAGATGGCGGGATATTCGGTGGCCGACACCCTGGAGGAAGCCGATGCAGTGTTTATGAACACCTGCTCCATCCGCGACAATGCGGAGCAGAAGATTCTGAACCGTCTGGAGTTCTTCCACTCGCTCAAGAAGAAGAAACGCGGCCTGATAGTGGGTGTGCTGGGCTGTATGGCAGAGCGTGTGAAGGACGACTTAATCACCAACCATCATGTGGACCTGGTGGTGGGGCCGGATGCCTACCTTACTCTGCCCGAACTGATTGCCTCGGTAGAGGCCGGTGAGAAAGCAATGAACGTGGAGCTCTCCACCACAGAGACCTATCGGGATGTCATCCCCTCGCGCATTTGCGGAAACCACATCTCCGGCTTCGTCTCCATCATGCGTGGGTGCAATAATTTCTGTACTTACTGCATCGTTCCCTACACCCGTGGCCGTGAGCGTAGCCGTGATGTGGAAAGCATCCTCAATGAAGTGGCCGACCTCGTGGCAAAGGGTTATAAGGAAGTCACCCTGCTGGGACAGAACGTCAATTCTTATCGCTTCGAGAAGCCGGACGGAGAGACGATTACTTTTCCAATGCTGCTGCGCACCGTGGCAGAGGCAGCGCCGGGCGTACGTATCCGTTTCACTACCTCGCACCCTAAAGACATGAGCGACGAAACTCTCCAGGTCATTGCCGACATGCCCAACGTATGTAAGCACATCCACCTGCCGGTACAGAGTGGGAGCAGCCGCATCCTGAAGCTGATGAACCGCAAGTACGACCGCGAGTGGTATATGGACCGCGTGGCAGCCATCCGCCGCATCATCCCCGATTGTGGCTTATCTACGGATATATTCTCCGGTTTCCATAGTGAGACGGAGGAGGACCACCAGCTTTCCCTCTCGCTGATGGAGGAGTGCGGATACGATTCCGCCTTTATGTTCAAGTACAGCGAACGCCCCGGTACGCATGCTTCCAAGTACCTGCCGGACGATGTGCCCGAGGAGGTGAAGATTCGCCGTCTGAATGAAATCATCGCCTTACAAAACCGTCTCTCTGCCGAGGCGAATGCCCGTTGCGTGGGCAAGACGTACGAGGTGCTGGTGGAAGGTGTTTCCAAACGTAGTCGTGACCAGTTGTTCGGCCGTACGGAACAAAACCGTGTGGTGGTGTTTGACCGTGGCACGCACCGTGTGGGCGATTTTGTGATGGTGAAGGTTACCGAATCCAGTTCGGCTACGCTGAAAGGAGAAGAGGTAGCCGGCTGACGGGATAGAAAAGTCTCGATGACATCAGTATGATGACACCGGTATATAGAATAAAAGCACGAGCCGTGAGGCTCGTGCTTTTCATATTATAAACTTTAAATTTTATTCTGCCATGGCCAGAATATTCGCTACGTAGTCGGTCTTGTTGTAGCTTACCAGGGTCAATTCGGACTTTGGCGCGTCCTGATTGTAGAGTTTGTAAGCTACCGGCATGTTTTCATCGTTCAATTCATACACACTTTTCTTCATGTCTTTGTCATAAGCCTTGTGAGACTCGTTCCAACGTGCGTAGGACATGGTGATTTCATCATTGCCATATTGGTATGTCATCTTAAAGTAAGGTGTCCATTCGTCTTTTGCACCGTCCCACTTGGAGGCTTCCTTGCAGGTCAGGCGTTTCTGGTCGTCATAAGAGTATTCATAACGGATGTGCCGGTAAAGTTGTGCACCGTCTTGCTTAAAGATGGTCTTGGCAACTACTAATTCGTTTTTCACTTCTTCATTGGTGATGAAGTTGTTTTCCTGAGCTTTCACTTCTGTATTCATAACGCTTACGATAGTCATTGCTACGAATGCGACTGCCTTGAATAAATTTGTAGTTTTCATAATCTTTATTTTTAATTGTTGTTACTTACTCTGTTTCTTTTAGACGTTGTTCCCGATTAAAAAGTTGCATTCCAACTAATCTTTTTCTCAAACGCCTTCGCCTAATTATAGTCAATTCCCATGCCAAAGATTTAAGTTGTTGATAATCAATGAATAGATGCTTTCGAAAACTGTTCATTATCGGACAGTTGTCCGCTTAATATCGAACAGTTGGTCATTCGTTCCGCCAGCTGGCCGGAGCAAGCGTTTGTTTTCTTAAATCTCCTTAATGGAAACCCTATAAATCACTTTTTATTTGTTATTTTGCACCAAATTTAGGTATGGTGTGGTCTGTTTCATTCGGGCTGCACTTCCTTATTGGCAGAACGTTCGATGAATAAACTCACTATAAAAGCTTGTCCGTTATGTGGTGGAACGCATTTGGAGCGTGCCCTGACATGTGTAGACCATTATGCCTCGGGCGAAATGTTCCACTTGTGCCGCTGCCGGGATTGCGGTTTCCTTTTCACGCAAGACTTTCCCGTGGAGGCTGAAATCGGTCGTTACTACGAAACTCCTGATTACATATCACATACCGATACCCGCAAGGGGGCGATGAACTCCGTGTACCATTGGGTGCGCAACTATATGCTGGGACGCAAGGCACGCCTTGTGCTCCGTGAAGCACACCGCAAGGAGGGCAGCCTGCTGGATTTGGGTACGGGGACCGGTTACTTTGCCGATGTCATGCAGCGTCGCGGCTGGCAGGTGGAAGCTGTGGAAAAGAGTGCGCAGGCGCGTGCCTTTGCCAAAGAACACTTCAATCTGGATGTGAAACCCCATACGGCATTGAAAGATTTTGCACCGGGCAGTTTCGACGTCATCACCCTATGGCATGTCATGGAACATCTGGAACCCCTCAACGAAACGTGGGAAACCTTGCACTCCCTGCTGACTGAAAAGGGGGTGCTGATTGTAGCTGTGCCCAACTGTTCCTCCTTCGACGCAAAGAAATACGGGGCTTACTGGGCTGCCTACGATGTGCCCCGCCATTTGTGGCACTTCACACCGGGCACCATCCAGCAATTCGGTTCCAAGCATGGCTTCATCATGGCAGAGCGGCATCCCATGCCGTTCGATGCCTTCTACGTCTCCATGCTGACAGAAAAGCACATGAGGCACTCGTGTACTTTCCTGCGGGGAATGGTGACCGGTACACTGGCCTGGTTCAGCGCGTTGGTGAAGAAGGAACGCAGCAGTTCCATGATTTACGTGTTCAGGAAGAAAGGGTGAGAAAAGGGATTAGGGATTAATGATTAATAGCGACTGATTTACATAACTTGTAGCTTGTAACTCGTAACTTATAATTGGTATAATGAAAGCAAAGAATAACTCGGTATCCTATTTTGACATGCAGTTCATTACGTCCAGCATCAGTACGACGCTGGTGTTACTGCTGTTGGGGCTGGTCGTATTCTTTGTGCTCGCGGCTCATAATCTTTCCGTGTACGTCAAGGAGAACATCAGTTTCTCCGTGCTTGTCAGTGACGACATGAAGGAGAGCGACATCCTGAAGCTTCAGAAGAGGCTGGACAAGGAGGCTTTTGTGAAGCAGACGGAATACATTTCCAAGAAGCAGGCACTCCGCGAGCAGACTGAGGCGATGGGTACGGACCCGCAAGAGTTCCTCGGCTACAATCCTTTCACTGCCTCCATCGAAATCAAGCTGCATTCCGACTATGCCAATTCGGACAGCATCGCCAAAATAGAGAAACTGATTAAAAAGAATACCAATATCCAGGAAGTGCTCTACCAGAAAGACTTGATAGATGCCGTGAACGATAATATAAGGAATATCAGCTTGATGCTGCTGGGGCTGGCTGTGATACTGACGTTTATCTCCTTTGCGCTGATAAACAACACCATCCGTCTGGCTATATATTCCAAGCGTTTCCTTATCCACACCATGAAGCTGGTGGGAGCAAGCTGGGCATTCATCCGTCGTCCGTTTCTGCGGCGCAATTTCTGGATAGGTGTGCTGGCCGCTTTCATAGCCGACAGCATTCTGTGGGGAGCCGCCTATTGGCTGGTGTCCTACGAACCGGAGTTGGTCAAGGTGATTACGCCCGAGGTGATGGTGCTGGTGTCGGGTGCCGTGCTGGTGTTCGGTGTACTTATTACGTGGCTGTGCGCTTTGCTTTCCATCAACAAATATCTGAGGATGAAGGCAAGCACACTGTATTATATTTAACGCCTTGAAGTGCATAGAGAGAAAGCACTGTTATCGCAGCCTCCAAATAGTAAATTGTAAATAGTAAAATAGTAAATGTATAGATGAGTAAAGAGAAATTCGCTTTTGATAAGACCAATTTTATCCTGCTTGGCATCGGAATGGCGGTGGTTATCATTGGTTTTCTTCTGATGACCGGTCCCGCGTCTACCCCGACGACCTTTGAGCCGGACATTTTTAGTGTGAGACGCATCAAGGTGGCTCCGGTAGTTTGCCTGCTGGGGTTTGTGTTCATGATATATGCCGTGCTGCGCAAGCCTAAAAGCTGTCGTGCAGAGGAGTAAACTTTCAGACGGGGATTACACAGATGACGCAGATTGGAATATTAGAAATCCGTGTCATCTGCGTTATCTGCGTCTGAAAAATAATCAGAAAGAAAGTAGTAACAGAGCTTCCGGACAGCCCCTCCGGCAACTCAAGAACTTAAAAACTTAAACAAATTGGAATGGTTTGAAGCGCTTATCCTTGGGCTTATTCAAGGACTGACCGAATATCTGCCGGTGAGCAGTAGCGGACACCTCGCCATAGGTTCGGCATTGTTCGGTATTGAGGGAGAGGAGAATCTTGCTTTTACGATAGTGGTACATGTGGCTACGGTGTTCAGTACGCTGGTGATACTCTGGAAAGAGATTGACTGGATTTTCAAGGGACTGTTCAAGTGGCAGATGAACGAGGAGACACGTTACGTCATCAATATACTGGTATCCATGATACCTATCGGCATTGTGGGGGTATTTTTCAAGGACGAAGTAGAGGCCATTTTCGGTTCGGGACTGGTCGTTGTGGGCTGCTGCCTGCTGCTGACAGCTCTGCTGCTGTCTTTCTCCTATTATTATAAGCCGAAGCAGAAGGAGAACATCAGCATGAAGGATGCCTTTATCATCGGTCTGGCACAAGCATGCGCGGTGCTTCCGGGGCTTTCCCGTTCGGGCAGTACCATTGCAACCGGTCTGTTGCTGGGCGACAACAAGGCGAAGCTGGCACAGTTCTCTTTCCTGATGGTGATGCCTCCCATCCTGGGCGAGGCACTGCTGGATGGAATGAAGATGATGAAAGGTGAGGCGGTTGCAGGGGATATTCCGACGCTTTCGCTGGTGGTAGGTTTCCTGGCTGCTTTTGTTTCGGGCTGCCTGGCCTGCAAGTGGATGATAAATATTGTGAAGAAGGGCAAGCTGATTTATTTTGCCATCTATTGCGCGATAGCCGGTGTCATAACGCTCATATTAAGCTAAAGTCCCCTCCTTGTGTGGGGGAAAGACTGATTACTCCGGAAATCAATAAGAGAAAAATATTAAGTTGTACCATTTTATCCCCCTCCCTACCGGGGAGGGGTTAGGGGAGAGGCCAATGAATTTTAAAGAAGGAGAAGTCCTCTATTTCAATAAACCGCTGGGATGGACATCGTTCAAGGTTGTGGGACATGCGCGTTACCACATCTGCCGGCGGATAAAGGAGAAGAAGTTGAAAGTAGGCCATGCCGGTACCCTCGACCCGCTTGCTACGGGGGTGATGATAGTCTGTACGGGCAAGGCCACGAAACGGATTGAGGAATTCCAGTATCACACGAAGGAGTACGTTGCCACCATCCGGTTGGGTGCCACCACTCCCTCTTACGACCTGGAACATGAGATAGATGCCACCTATCCCACGGAGCACATCACCCGCGGACTGGTGGAGGAGACGCTGAAGAAGTTCATCGGCGAGATACAGCAAGTGCCTCCCGCCTTCTCGGCATGTATGGTGAACGGGAAACGTGCCTACGACCTTGCCCGCAAGGGAGAGGAGGTAGAGCTGAAACCCAAGTTGCTCGTCATCGACGAGATAGAGCTGCTGGACGACGGGCTGGATATTGCCGAACCGTGGATAAAGGTACGCGTAGTATGCAGCAAAGGAACCTATATCCGCGCCCTGGCACGTGACATCGGCGAAGCCCTGCAGAGCGGCGCTCACCTCACCGCCCTGGAGCGTACCCGCGTAGGCGACGTCCGGCTGGCAGACTGCCTCAATCCCCTCGATTTTAAAGAGTGGATAGAGGCGCAGGAGATAGATATTTAGTTATAAGTTATGAGTTATTTGCTATGAAGTGTAGTATACTGCCGGATAACTCATACCCTCTTATGACTAAAACAGACTGATATAAATAATAAATAACTTATAACTCATAACTAATTATGAAACTGTCGCAATTCAAATTCAAGCTTCCCGAAGAGAAGATAGCTTTGCACCCCACGAAGTACAGAGACGAGTCACGTCTGTTGGTGTTGCACCGTAAGACGGGTGAGATTGAGCACAAGATGTTCAAGGATGTTCTGGACTATTTTGATGACAAAGATGTGTTTATCTTCAACGACACCAAGGTTTTCCCTGCCCGCTTGTACGGTAACAAGGAAAAGACCGGTGCGCGTATTGAAGTGTTCTTGTTGCGTGAGTTGAACGAAGAGCTCCGGTTGTGGGATGTACTGGTGGATCCTGCCCGTAAAATACGTATCGGCAATAAGCTCTACTTCGGTGACGACGACTCTATGGTGGCTGAGGTTATCGACAACACCACTTCGCGTGGGCGTACGCTTCGTTTCCTTTACGACGGTCCGCACGATGAGTTCAAGAAGGCGCTCTATGCGCTGGGCGAAACGCCGCTGCCCCACAGCATCATCAACCGTCCCGTAGAGCCGGACGATGCCGAACGTTTCCAGTCTATTTTTGCACGCAACGAAGGAGCTGTTACAGCGCCTACCGCCAGCCTGCACTTCAGCCGCGAGCTGATGAAGCGTATGGAAATCAAGGGTATTGACTTTGCCTACATCACCCTGCATGCCGGCTTGGGTAACTTCCGCGACATTGATGTGGAAGACCTCACCAAGCACAAGACAGACTCCGAGCAGATGATTGTGAACGAGGAAGCCGTACGGATTGTGAACCATGCCAAAGACCTGAACCGCCAAGTCTGTGCCGTAGGTACCACCGTGATGCGTGCCATCGAGAGCACCGTCAGCACCGACGGACATTTGAAGGAATACGAGGGTTGGACCAACAAGTTCATCTTCCCGCCGTACGACTTTACCGTGGCCAATGCCATGATATCCAACTTCCACATGCCGCTCAGTACCCTGCTGATGATTGTTGCCGCTTTCGGCGGTTACGAGCAGGTGATGGAGGCATACAATGTGGCATTGAAGGAAGAGTACCGCTTTGGTACGTATGGAGATGCGATGCTGATTACAGACCGGTAATTATGGTTGTTTATTTCAGTCTTGGTACCAATCTCGGCGATAAGGAGCAGAATCTCCGCATGGCCGTCCAAAAGATAAGAAAGCAGATAGGGGAAGTGATTTCCCTATCTGCTTTTTATGCTACTGCCCCGTGGGGCTTTTCTTCCGATAATACTTTTCTGAATGCCGCACTCTGCGTAGACACTGCTTTGGCACCTTTGGAGGTGTTGCAAACGACGCAGGAAATCGAGCGGGAGATGGGGCGTACGCATAAGTCTGTCAATGCAGTGTATAGCGACCGTGTGATAGACATCGACCTGTTGCTCTGTTTTGCCGATGACGGTACTCCCGTTTTGCTGGATACTCCCGAACTGAAACTTCCTCATCCGCTGATGCAGGAACGCCGTTTCGTGATGGAGCCGTTGGCGGAGATTGCTTCAGGCGTGGTGCATCCGGTATTGGGAAAGACAATCGGGGAATTGTTGCAAAATCAGTGTTAATCTCTGCTATCTGTAGCGCAGATACAAGATTTCTTTTTTATCTTTGCCTCCGGAAAGCGAAGATAGGCTGCACCTCAGCATAAAAAATGAACAAGTTCATTTTGTTCTGCGTTCGGTTTGCACTATCTTTGCCCCCGAAAAACGATATGTGGAGAGATTTGAGTAGCTTGCAACCACAGAAAAAAATGCTAAAACACATCCTTTTCTGACGGCACGTTTGTGTGCCGGATGCATCTACTCCACACACCTCCTTCCGCCATTCGTTGAATTATCAATTATCAACTATCAATTCTCAACTGAAATGGGATATTTATTCACATCCGAATCGGTGTCTGAAGGACACCCCGACAAAGTGGCCGATCAAATATCGGACGCTGTGCTTGACAAACTGTTGGCCTACGACCCCAGTTCGAAAGTAGCTTGCGAAACTCTGGTTACTACCGGTCAGGTAGTGCTGGCTGGAGAAGTGAAAACCAAAGCGTACGTTGACATGCCTCTCATCGCACGCGAAGTAATCAAGAAAATCGGCTATACCAAAGGCGAGTATATGTTCGAGAGCAATTCGTGCGGCGTGCTGAGCGCCATCCACGAGCAGAGCCCCGACATCAACCGCGGCGTGGAGCGACAGGACCCCATGGAACAAGGTGCCGGAGACCAGGGGATGATGTTCGGCTACGCCACCAACGAAACGGAGAATTACATGCCGCTTTCACTGGACCTTGCACACCGCATCCTGCAAGTGCTGGCAGATGTCCGTCGCGAAGGCAAGGTGATGACCTACCTCCGTCCCGACGCCAAGAGCCAGGTGACCATCGAATATGATGACAACGGCACACCCGTACGCATCGATACCATCGTAGTTTCCACCCAGCACGACGACTTCGTACAGCCTGCCGACGACAGCGATGCCGCCCAGCTGAAGGCCGACGAGGAAATGCTCGCCCAAATCCGCCGGGATGTAATCGAGATTCTGATGCCGCGTGTCATTGCTTCCATCCATCATGAAAAGGTGCTGGCACTGTTCAACGACCGTATCACATACCACGTCAACCCCACGGGCAAGTTCGTAATCGGTGGTCCTCACGGTGACACCGGGCTGACGGGACGCAAGATTATCGTAGATACCTACGGCGGCAAGGGTGCCCATGGCGGCGGCGCTTTCTCCGGAAAGGACCCCTCTAAGGTAGACCGCAGCGCAGCTTATGCAGCCCGCCACATTGCCAAGAATCTGGTAGCTGCCGGCGTTGCCGACGAAATGCTGGTGCAGGTAAGTTACGCCATCGGTGTGGCACGCCCCATCAATATTTTCGTAGATACTTATGGCCGCAGCCACGTCAATATGAGCGACGGTGAGATTGCCCGTAAGATTGACGAGCTGTTCGACCTTCGCCCCAAGGCAATAGAAGACCGCCTGAAACTGCGCAACCCCATCTATCAGGAGACTGCCGCCTACGGACACATGGGCCGCGAGCCGCAGACCATCGTCAAGCATTTCAAGAGCCGCTACGAAGGCAACAAGGACATTGAAGTGGAACTCTTCACCTGGGAGAAGCTGGATTATGTGGACAAGGTGAAAGCCGCATTCGGTTTATAATCAGCATAGCTTTACGGCTATTTATATAGAAGGCTGCCCTTCTGCAGATACCGATGTTTCGGAGGATGCAGAAGAGGCAGCCTTTGTTGTTTTGGTCTTGCTCTTCAAATGGATTTTTTCACCGGCAGTACAAACACGAACCTTGCCCCCTCCTTGTACTCCTTGTCCAGCAGCACTTTCCCTTTCAGCCGTTCGGCGATGAGGCGGCAGATATTGAGTCCCAGACCGGTGCCTTGCCCGAAGTTGTCGGCCTTTTCAAAGCGTTCGAAGATGGTTTCCGAGTATTCCGGGGGAATGCCGGTACCGGTATCGGTGACGGAGAAGGTGACGTATCCGGGATGCTCTGTGAGGGAGCAGTGCAGGCGGATTTCGCCTTGTGTGGTGTGTTTCTCTGCATTGGTAAGGAAGTTGATGAGTATCTGGCACACACGTTGCCCGTCGGTGCTCAGTTCGTAGCAGTCGTCCACTTCGGAGGTGTAGTAGAGCTTCACGCCTTCGGGCTTGCGGTGTTCAACGGTGGTTATGGCTTCCCGGCAGAGCTTGTTGCAACTGTGCGGCGCTATCTTCATGGTGTATCTGTTGCTTTCCAACTCGGCTGCGCTGAGGATGTCCCCCACCAGTGTAAGGAGGAGGTCGGAATTGTGCTGTATGAGATGGCAGAAATCCTGCCTTTCCTCTTGGGAAAGGTTCGCGTCGGGGGAAGTGATGAGTTGTGAGAAGCCCACGATAGAGTTGAGCGGTGTCCGTATTTCGTGACTCATGTTCTGCAGGAAGATGCTCTTTGCCTTGTTGGCTGCTTCGGCTTGGTCGCGCGCTTCGGAAAGTTCCTCGTTCTTGTGGCATAGTTCGAGGTTGACTTTACGTTTGCGGTGGAGGTAGAGCATCAGGAAAAGCAGGGATAACAGCAAAAAGCCGGTGACAATGCTGAAAAGAGTGATGCGGTAGCGCGAGGTGGCCTGTATGTTTTCCATTTTCAGACGTTCGGCGCCTATCTGGGTGTTCAGTTCGGCGATGTCCGACAGTTGCAGGAGATTGTTCGTCGAATCCAACTGCTGGTGGTATTTTTTCAGATATTTGATGGCATTGGGATAGTCTTTGGCGCATTCGTAAATGTAGGCATGTTGTTGCAAGCCTTTCTCGGACAATTGGTCAGCGTGGGCATGGGCCTGCTCATACTGTTTGTCCAGTATGTTCTTGCTGATGTGGGCTATCAGTAGGGAAACGCTGGCAGAGAGCTTGCAACGGTCCGCCATTTGTACGGCTTCTTTATAGCAGTCGTTGAATTCATCTATACGTCCCTGCCGGAATAGTACCAGGCATTTCTCTATCATGGCTTGGGCTATGTTCCGTTCTGTTTTGGCGCTCTTCAAGGCTTTTTCGCAATAGTCCAGTGCGGTGGCGTAATCTTTTTGGGTGTTACGGTAATATTCGGCAAGGCTTGAGTATAGTTGGCTGGGATCTTGGTCGGGCATATTCTTCAGCATATAGTCCAAGGCTTCCTGATAGTATTGGGCGGAGAGGTCGAAGTTTCCGCGTGATTTGTAGATATGGCCCATGGTTCGGATACAGCTGAAGATACCGTAAGGGTATCTGTCGGCAAAAGCTTGCTTTTTCATTTTTTCCGCTTTCTGCAAGGCGAGCAATGAGCGTTGTTGGTTCAGGAAGTAGATGATTTCGCTGCTCCAAGCGTGATAATAATATTGCAGATAGTTATTGGCACGTGAAATCTCTTTCAGGTCAGTGGATGCCTTTTCTATTTTGCTATCATCTTTTTGGGATATATAGAACTGCAGGGGGATGATGTATGCCAGGCATTGTGCTTTTTTGTCACCGAGCTTCAGAGCCTGTTGATACAAAGTGTCGGCCACCAGCAACCCCTCCTGCTGGCGTGCCTGCTTGGAAGCCCGCTGGTAGATGGGGTAGAGTGCATCGTCTATCTTGTAGGGATTGTTCTGTGCTGCGGAAGGTAGGAACACCCATACTGAAAGCACTAGAAAACATAACCTTGAAAGAATGCACTCCCTCTTTGTTCTATTGGATGGAATAAGCATGTTTTTTTCCGGATACTTATTATTATGCCTATGGCATCGCAAAAATAAGATAAAAGAATAAATTACAAGCTTTTTTTGTATAATTTCTCTGTTTGCTTGTTGAATGATCCTTGCCAGGAGCTTTCTTACGAAATTTCCGGTGATAATGCCGCCCTCTACATCATCATATTCTTCCTTATCGAGAACTTCACGATGGCCATTGCATTGACTGCCGCCAGCGGCAGGTCCATGGGGTCGTGGTGGTTGTTGTAGCTCACCAGACGGATGCAGTCCGGCCGTTCCGAGTGGTTGACGTATTTCACTGCCAGGTATTCGTCGCCGCCCCGTTCGAAGGAGACGAGATACATTTCACCGTAGATGACGTCGGTGAAGTCGCGGATGGACTTAAAGCCTACGATGTCACCGGACTTGAGGATGGGATACATCGAGTCGCCCGAGACGTAGACGGCACCGTCGCACACAGGGATATTGGGAATTACAATCCGCCCCAAGGCGTACTGCGGGCGGTCAGCCAGCAGTGTCTTCAGGTTGGCGGCGGCAGAGATGTCATAGAGGGTCACGCTACGGTCGTCCATAGGGTCGGCTGTTTTCGGTGTGTGAAGTATTTCCACTTCACCTTGTACCAAGTCATTGTCACAGAATTTTGAATGATGTGCAGGCGAGCCCTTTCCCGTCAGCAGCCAGTTGTAGTCCACGTCGTCCAGGCTGCCCAGCAGCAGGGGGAAGTCGATGCTGTTGCGGGCGTTCCAGTTGCTCAGTGTGGAGCGTGATATACCCAGAAAGGCGGCAAGTTCGCTGTCTGTCTTGAATTCTTTCGCCAGTTTGGCACGTTTTATGATGTCTGCCGCACAAAATACCGGGTCTTTGTCATTCGCCATATTCTTCAGTTTTTACGTGTAAATTATTCAGAAACTATTATCTCCTCATTTATACTGTCTTACGTCTTATTTAAGAATTTAATTCCCGATTTGTTTGTTTTATAAATGAAAACAGCATTATCTTTGTTGGGACAAAAATACATATCATGTTTTATAAATGCAAATAAAAGGGAGGGATTTATGGAAAATACACATCTGGTCTTTTATCCGGAAGCATCCGAATTTAGCAAAAATACTTACGAATTTGAAAAAATGGGCATCCGCCTTGCCGGATGTATAGATGAGGTGCGTTGGAAGTATAGATGCAACGCGCTGGATGTATAGATAGAATACGCTGGATATATACTTCCAGCAAACAGCCCCTACAAGCATCTTTGGCAGGGGCGTGCCGAAAAAATATTATTGTACTAATTCTTAACAAAAAATGGTTATGGAACAGATTATTGAAAAAAATGTTCGTTTCTGTGGATGTTGCCACAGAGAACTGCCCGTTGATTCTTTTTATGTAGACAAGCGTACGCTTGCCCCCGACAATTATTGCAAGGAATGCCGTAGGGCGATGAGCAACGCCCGCTACCGTCGCTCACTTCCAGCAAGCAATCCCCTCCGTTATCCGGTCATCACTGAAATTTCGGACTGTACTCTTCGTATGTATCTTATTCTGAATGCTTTGAAGGTAGTGCGCGAAAGCGTGCTCCGCAAGCGGAAACGCCTATGCGAAGCAGGTGATATAGAATGATACAAGCCGCTCTCTCCCCCTAATCACTAACCCCTAATCATCAAACCATGTCCAGAATCAAAAAACGGGGACTTGACTATTTCCCCTTGAACACAGACTTCATGCACGACCGTCTGGTGCGCCGCATCATGAAACGTGAGGGTGACGGCTCCTTTGCCATTCTGCTGGGCGCCCTCTCCTGCATTTATGCCGACGAAGGCTATTACGTGTGTGCCGACGAGCTTTTCTACGAAGACCTTTCCGCCTGCCTCTATGAAAAGACGGCTGCCGACGTGAAGCGCATTCTTGCCCTGGCTGTGGAGTACGGCATTTTCAATGCCGCCCTTTTCGGCAAATACGCCATCTTGACTTCTGCTGAGATACAGCGGCAGTATCTGTTCAGTACCAAGCGCCGGAAATCTTCCGCCATAGACACACGTTATTGTCTGGTGGATGATTCTCAGAGCGATGACGAGGCCGCGCCGACTGCCGCCGGGAGAGTGCCGTCTGCCAATGGAAGCGTGCCGTCCGCTGCCGAAAGTGCAGCATTTAAGCCCGAAAATGCGACATCGGGTACATATAGCACAGCAGAGCATAGCACATCACAACACAGCAAAGAAAATCCCCTCCTCCATAGTTCCCCCGGAACCGGGGGCACTGAGGGCGCGGATGTGCCATCCGCGGAGGGGGAATATCTTCGGAAAATAGAGCAACTGCAACCGCCGCAGGATGGCACGGACCGCAACCTGGACGGGTTGCTTTTCAATCTGAAGCAGTTCCATATTCCTCCGCAAGAGCAGTATGCCATTATCCTCAAAAGTAATTTCGGTGCTATCGGCCACCCTTTGTGGAAGGGCTTCTATGCCTTGCGCGAGAGTCATGGCAAGATACGGCAACCGGGACGATACCTGCTGAGCCTGTGCTGTAAGTAAAGTTTTCGATTTGTGAATAATTTCATGAAGAAAAACGGTTTTTTTAATTTGCACACTTTTCCGGATAGCGTTATCTTTGCAATGTGGTTAAGCTTAATACACGAAAATAAAACAATGTTGTTTCATTTGAAAAAAACGAATCCTTGAATTTCAAGACAAACTATTAATTTTTAAAACAAAACTACTATGCCAGTAATTTACAAATCATTTCAGTCGGTTCTTGCCAACAAAGAGGGCAAGAAGCTTTTCTATCCCCGCGTGGTGCTGACGGGGAATGTGGACACCGAGCAGGTGGCTAAGGAGATTGCGGAGTTGTCTTCCCTCTCTACGGGTGACTCGAAGAATGTCATCGACAACCTGGTGACCGTGATGACTCGCCACCTGCAGTCTTCCGAGAGCGTGACGCTGGACGGTCTGGGTACTTTCCGCCTTACGATGAAGTCCACCATGAACGGTGTGGAAGACCCTCTGAAGGTGTCGGCTACCCAGTCCACACTACGAGTGCGTTTTCTGCCCACCTCCAAGCGTAATCTGGACCATACGGTGTCTACCCGTTCGCTGGTGACCGGGGTGAAGTGCGTGCGCTTCGACCTTCAGGACACGGCAGGTTCGGGCGGCAACGACGGTGGCTCGGGCGGTAACGACGGTGACCAAGGTGAAAATCCGTTGGGATAAGGCCATTTACGATTTGACGATTTACGATGTACGATTGAAATTCGTACTGCTAAATAACCGCGCCTATGCAGGCATTTATGATACGAAAAGTAATCGTACATCGTAAATCGTCAAATCATAAATTACTAATCTTCAATCATTAATCACTAACTAATCTTATGCGAAAAATCAACTACATCGTGGTGCATTGCAGCGCCACGCGGGAGGGCTGTACGCTTACTTCCGAGGTTCTGGAGGCAGAGCACCGCCGCCGTGGCTTCCGCACGACGGGCTATCACTACTATATCCGGAGAGACGGTACTGTGCTCGGAACCCGTTCCTTGGAACTGCCCGGTGCGCATTGCCGCGGTCACAACAAGTATTCGATAGGTATCTGCTACGAAGGCGGGCTGGATGCCCGGGGAAATCCGAAGGATACCCGTACGCCGGAGCAGCGTTCGGCCCTGCACCTGCTGGTGTACCAGCTGCTACAACAGTTCCGGAACGCCCGTGTATGCGGCCACCGCGACCTCAGTCCCGATTTGGACGGAGATGGGACGGTGGAGCCGTGGGAGTGGGTGAAGCAGTGTCCGTGCTTCGAGGTAAGTAAAGAATTTTAAAACAATCATCCTTAAAACATGGAATTATGAAAATAAGCAAAGAAACCTGGAAAGATATCTTGAAAATTGTGGGCACCATCATTGCCACCATAGCCAGTGTGCTGGGCGTGCAGGCGATGCCACTGTAGGAGGCTGAAAAGCCAGCAAGGGAATGGGAGAGGCTTGGAAAACAGCTCCCCCATCCCTTATCCCGCAAAACATATTGAATAATTTTTCTAATAACAACGATTTATCATGAAAAGAATATCCTTGTTTTTATTACTGTTCCTTTTACTGAAGGCAACGGTTATGTATTCGCAGGATGGCCATCCTGAAACCAACTTCCGGATTGTTCCGGTATCTCCCAATGCAGCTTCATTGGGAACTTTCGGCATGATACCTACCGACAATTATGTGGGGCAAGCCAATCTGACTATCCCGATCTACGAGATTGACCTTGACGGAAAGAAGTTCCCCATTGCACTATCGTACCATACGGACGGAACACGTGTTGCACAAGAAGCTACTTGGATCGGCCTTGGATGGACCCTCCAGGCAGGAGGGTGCGTCGTCAGACAAGTGCAGGGTACGGACGACTTTGCAGCACGTGGGTGCTATAACCTTACTGATGCTCCGTGGCTGACCAATCCCAGATTTGAAGTGACCGACCAGAATTTGGAGAAGTATATGGGTTATTTCAAAGGTGACTATGATGCCGAACCTGATATGTTTTACTTCAATGCAGGCGGACATTCGGGCTCCATGTATTTCGACGTATTGAAGAACAACCGACAACTGAATGCCGTCCCTACCATCCAAACACAAGAAAAAGTGGTAAAGATGGTATACAATACAAGTAACAAAACATGGACCATGACGGACTTGGAAGGATATGTCTATTCCTTCTCGACAAAAGAAATCACATACTATTTCTTAAATACCATTGATTTTTTTCAAACAGATATAACTAGAAGTCATATATTTCCATACTATAACGAACCGCAGATTGTAACAGCCTGGATGCTTGACTCTGTGACATCTCCCAACGGTGGAAAGATTACGTTTAGTTACAAAAAAGAAAGTATTTTTACTCCCATTTCTACTACAGAAGACGTTATATCTTTGTCTAAAATAGTGAATGGCCAATTGTCTTCACAATCTCCGCAGTATTTCACCAATAAGTTCAACTACAATTACTCATACTCCAAGATAGAGCAATGGACATTGTCGGCTATTACTTTTGAAGGGGGTAAAGTAGAATTCGGTACAACTGATCGTGAGGATATAGAGAGTGCGGAAACCGGAAAAAAGGTACAGAAGCTGTCGAGTATCAAGGTGAGTGATACTGCCGGTAACCTTATCAAGACCACCATGCTGGAGTATAAATATCTGCTTAGCGGAATGGCTGCCACTACCAATGGTTATGATGACCGTTTGTTATTGTCGAAGGTATATGATGTGGCTGGTTCGAAGAAGAACAATGTATATACCATGGATTACAATATGGGGAAATTGCCGCCCAAACGCTCTCTGTCTGTAGATGCCTGGGGATTCTACAACGGTGCGTCACCAATGACTGCTTCTTTAAAGATTAGCCCCAGCATTTATTGGTCGGAGTCGATAAAGCCGAGCAGTAAGACGAGCTTGTTTAAAGAAGGTATGGACCGTTCATTCAATGAGGCGTTGTGCAAGATAGGGACGCTGCGCACTATCACCTATCCTACGGGTGGCACAACTACCTTTGAGTATGAAGGACATCGTTTTGAAACTTTGCCTATGATGCCCCCCTTGCGCGAAGGAACCCTTAACCTGGTAGACAACGGTATGCCGCCCGTGGCACCCGGAGCTCCTGTCCTTATGTATATTGGCGAGCCTTTTGAAGTGGACGATGCCAATCCCAAGATTATCATCCGCAGAAGACATGACGAACCTCATCCCAGTGAACATCTTGCTTCGTCGCTTACTTACACAACACAACTCGAAAAGAAAGAGGGTAATGGTTATAGAACCTTGTTCTCTTCTCCCGATTATGATGTGATGGAGCCCTGGCCTGATGACACTGAAAAGCAACTGGACAGAGGTACGTATCGTGTGACATTGGCAGTGCAGAATGTAAGGTTGGAGTATCCTATCAATATTTCGGTAGAGATAGTAGGCAAAACGAATGCTCCCTTGGATAAGGATTACCTGGGTGCCGGGCTGCGCATCAAGTCCATCACGAATACGGACGGCAACGGTAACCAGAGTTGGCGTAAGTTTGAATATCAGGATGCAAAGCTGATGGTGAAGCCGGTATTCAACGCACCGGTCTATGTAGAACAAATGCAAAGTTGGGCAGGAAACTGGATGAATGCTTACTATGAACTGATTCAATCTGCTCCTTATATCCCTTTGACGAATCTTTCCAGAGGAAACCTTGTGGGATATACGGCGGTCAGTGAATCATATGGCGACATGGATACTCAGGGATATACCACTTACAGATACCATAACGTTCCGGATGAGGTTACTGATATATACCTGGCCGGTATTCCTACGGTGCCTGACTATGAGAACGGTAAACTTTCGTCGGTAGAATATAGGGATAAAAATCATAAACTGCTGAAGAGAGAGGAGTACACCTACTCACCTTCTTCTTCGGAAGAGGTTTGGGCACCGAAAATACGCAACTATTATTTCAATCCGGATTATTCCCATCCTACCCGTACCATGCAGCCTTACAATCTGTGGGCACAATCGTACTATCTCAGCAAGAAAGTGACTACCGACTATCGCGCTGAAGGCAATATAGTGGACGAAGAGAGATATGCCTATACTGATTATGGGGTACTTTCTTCTTTAAAGAGTAACAAGCATGGGGTGGAGAAAGAAAAGCAGTTTAAATATGCAAACAGCTTTACAGATGCCGTTTCCGTCAAGATGAAAGGGAAATATATGGTGGGTATGCCTATAGAACATGTCGAACTCTCTGCCGGCAAAGTGGTGAATGCGTCGAAGACGGAATATAAAGATACGCTTAATATGATATTGCCCAAACGTACGTTGAGATTCAACTCTACTACTCCCAAGACGCTGGCCGATTATGCGGGAGCCTATGTGCAGGATATTTGGTTTGGCAAGTACACTTCGAGAGGCCGGCTGCTGGGTTATATACGCAACAATTTGCCGGTGAGCTTCCTATGGGCCTATAACAATCTTTATCCGGTGGCCAAGATAGAAGGAAAGACGTATGAGGCTGTAGAGAAAATCTCGTCGGCGAGCATCAGCCAACTGCCGGCCAATGCGAATACTGCGTCTATTACAGCTGTCCTGAACACAGTGCGAAACGGGCTTGCCAACGACAATGCTTTGGTTACTACCTATCTCTATCGCCCGCTTGTGGGTGTTACGGAAATTGTAGAACCGAATAAAGAGAAAGCGACCTTTACCTATGATGACTTCAACCGCTTGTTCCAGGTTAAGGAGCATAATGGAAAGGTAGTGAATGAATATCAGTATAATTACAAACCCCAATGAAACGAAAGAACTGTATGAAACGAAAATATATGTTTATGGCGTTGTTGTGTTATGCATTGACAACAGCGGCGCAGGATGCCAGCCATAATTATGTGCGTACCCGTAGCATGCTGGATGAAACGGGAGGTAAATATCTGGACAAGGTGGAGTATTTTGATGGCCTGGGACGTCCGTTCCAGACGGTATTGAAGAAGGTGACGGCAAGCAGCAGCAATCTGGTGACGTTGCAGGAGTATGACGTTGCAGGACGTGCCGCGAATTCCTGGCTGCCGATAGTCTCGTCTGCCGAGTATGTGGCGCCTGCTTCTTTCAAGAGCAGTGCGCCCGGCAACTATGGCAACGACTCGCGTCCTTACGGCCAGCCGGTGTACGAGGCTTCTCCGCTGAACCGTACCGTCAAGGAATACGGACCGGGAGCCGCATGGCATGGCGGGCATTCCGTCAATACGGACTATCTGGCCAACAGTACGGCTAACGCGCAGTTGAACTGCATCAACTATAGCGTAAGCAGTGCAGGCGCACTGACGAGCAACGGCAGCTATGCTTCCGGCCAGCTTTCGGTCGTCAAGACCACCGATGAAGACCTGAACGTGAGCTACACCTTCACCGACAAGATGGGACATGTTGTATTGTCCCGTCAGATGAAGGGCAGCGAAACGCACGACACTTACTATGTGTATGACGACAAAAGCAATCTTTGTTTCGTGCTCCAGCCTATGTACCAGAGCTCGGCCAATCTCGACCAGTATGCCTTCCAGTACAAATACGACGGACGTAACCGTTGTATCTGGAAGAAGCTTCCCGGTGCGGGATATATGGAAATGGTGTATGACAATGCCGACCGTCTGGTATTCTCGCAGGACGGCAACCAGCGTGCCCTTACATCCGGTAACTGGACGTACTACAAGTACGACGGCTTGAACCGTCTGACGGAGCAAGGTGTATGCACCAACAAAGTGACTACTTCGGGCACCACTGTGCACATCAGGAATTACTATGACAACTACGCTTTCCGTGCGCAAGCAGGTTTCAATAACAGCAATTTCCCTGATGATGCTTCGGGCAACGGGAAAGGGGCACTGACGGCAAGTGTGGCAACGGTACTCGGTAGCAGCAACAAGATTTATACGGCACACTACTACGACATCAAGGGACGTGTGGTGAAGACTGTGCAAAGTAATCCTTTGGGTGGTTATGATGTAGCAGCTACCGTCTATACTTTTACAAACAAGCCTGCTACAGTGACCCATACCCACACGGCAAGCGGAAAAACAACCCGCACGGAAGTGTATACTTACAGCTACAACCATGCGGACAGACTCTTGAAAGTAGAGCATACATTAGGCGGCACCAAGATAACCCTTGCCGACTATGCGTATGACAACTTGGGCAGACTGCAATCAAAGTCCCTGCACGGAAGTGCCACCAACAAGCTGACGTATGCCTATAATGTCCGTGGCTGGCTGACGGGTATCAGTGGAACGAAGTTCACACAGAACCTGTACTACAATACCGGTAACGGCACTGCCAGGTACAACGGCAGCATCAGCAGCATGACCTGGAAGGCAGGGAATGAAAGCACCGTCCGCGGCTACAAGTTCACCTACGACGGGCTGGACAGGCTGCTGAACGCGACCTACGGCGAAACAGCCGGCATCAACGCGAACACCGACCGTTTCAGTGAGAATGTAACCGCCTATGACAAGAACGGCAAC
>NZ_QTMD01000026.1:77909-78190 GCF_003602995.1 Bacteroides sp. AF25-38AC
GAGAATGTAACCGCCTATGACAAGAACGGCAACATCAAGACCCTGCAACGCTACGGTCAGACCGCTGCTTCCGGTTACGGACTGATTGACAACCTGACTTTCACCCTCGCCAGCAATCTGTTGAACCGCGTGGACGATGCGGCAGCGGCTTCCGCCTACGGTGGCGGCTTCGAGTTCAAGGACGGCGTGAAGCAGGCGAACGAATACACCTACGATTCCAACGGAAATTTAACTAAAGATTTAAACAAGGGAATTAGTACAATTACCTATAATGTATTAAA
>NZ_QTMD01000027.1:0-77916 GCF_003602995.1 Bacteroides sp. AF25-38AC
ATTACCGGGACAGTCTGCCGATTGACTCATAATGACGGAATTTAACGACAGTCCCTATTGTACGAAGACCTGAAAGAAGCCTACCTGCACCCCGATGCCATGAAAAGCCTGAAGCGGGCACAACGCCTACTGAAAGAACAGTACCCCGGCTACAGCCTCATCGTCTACGACGCAGCGCGCCCCTTGTCCGTACAGCAGAAGATGTGGAACGTAGTGAAAGGAACCTCCAAATACATCTATGTCTCCAACCCCTCACGCGGCGGCGGCCTGCACAACTACGGATTGGCGGTGGACATCAGCATACTCGACGATAAAGGAACTCCTCTGCCCATGGGCACCCCGGTAGACCATCTGGGCAGGGAAGCCCACATCACAGAAGAAGCCGTGCTCGTGGCACAAGGCAAGCTGACAGAACAAGAACGTGAAAACCGGCTGCTGCTCCGGCAGGTAATGAAAGAAGCCGGATTCCACCCGCTACCCAGCGAATGGTGGCACTTCAACCGCGTCAGCAGGCAGACGGCAAAGGAGCGATACCGGGTCATCCCTTAACTCTCACCCCCAGCTTGTCCGGAAACTTAAATTTGCTATCGCTTTGACGCGAATGACGCAGATGACGCGGATTTTTAATATTCTTAATCTGTATTATCAGCGTCATCTGTGTCTGAAAAATAATCAGATAGAAAGCTGCGAATTTATGCCCCACTTTGTCCTTTTTGAGATAACTTTGCATCAGAATAAATAAGCCAAGCCATGCCTTTATCCCAAGACACCCTCCGCTTCATCCGCGAGCATCGCCGCGACGACGTGCGCAGCCTTGCCTTGCAGGCACGCCGCTACCCTTCGGTAGACATGCCCGCCGCCATCACACAGATTTCCGGCTGGCAGATTGCCAAAGAGAAGATACCCACATGGGCCGAGAACGAGCATATACTCTACCCCGCCCACCTTTCTCTGGAACAATGCTCCTCCCAAGCAACGGCACAGTATAAAGCGGAGATTATAACTAACCTGCTACATACAGAACAAGAACATCCCGCGCAGGACAGTACCCCCGCATCAGCCGGCACCTTTACCGACCTCACCGGAGGTTTCGGCATCGACTGCGCCTATCTCTCCTCCCGCTTCGGGCATGCCACTTACGTCGAGCGCCAGGAAACCCTCTGCCAGATAGCCGCACACAACTTCCCTGTCCTCGGCCTGAACCACATCTCCGTCTGCCACGCAGACAGCGTCCGCCATCTGCAAGAGATGGAACCCGTGGACTGTATATTCATAGACCCTGCCCGCCGCGACGGACACGGCGGAAAGACCGTAGCCATCGGCGACTGCGAACCCGATATAGCCGCCCTCGAAGAACTGCTGCTGCGCAAGGCAAGACACGTACTGGTAAAACTCTCCCCCATGCTCGACCTCACCCTTGCCCTGAACGATTTGAAGCATGTCCACCAGGCACACATCGTCTCCGTGGGCAACGAATGCAAGGAACTGTTGCTCTTGCTGGGACAAGGCGAAGGAGTGCCGGCAGACGACATCCCCATCCATTGCGTCAACTTCACCGGTGTACCGGCTCCCCAAGCCCTCGTCTTCACCCGCCGGCAGGAGAAGGAGCGTGCATGCCCCTACACCCCTCAACTGAAATCATACCTCTACGAACCGAATGCCTCCGTGCTGAAAGCCGGTGCATTCCGCAGCCTCTCCTCATTGTATAAGGTGGAAAAACTGCATCCCAACAGCCACCTCTACACCTCGGACCACTTCCTGCCGGACTTCCCCGGCCGCAAGTTCCGGATTACCTCCTCCTGCGGCTTCGGCAAGAAAGAAGTGAAAGAGATGCTGGCTGCCGAGAAAAAGGCGAACCTCACCGTGCGCAACTTCCCCGCCACCGTGGCCGAACTGCGCAAACGACTGAAATTGGCCGAAGGGGGAGGCACTTATCTCTTTGCCACTACTCTGGCAGACGAGAAGAAGGTACTTATCCGCTGCCAGGCTACGGGATAAGACACCAACCCCTATACCTTCCCCTGCACGAGATGTACATCTCATGTTGCTCGAGATGTACATCTCATACAGTCCGAGATGTACATCTCGTGCATCTTTAGCATCAGTCTGCCAGATGACGGCAAAGGGAGATACCGCCGAAAGGGTACTACCTCCAAGAATTTATGTAACCTCATTGTAACTGAATCGTTATCTGTTCTTCAACGCTCCGCAACCTCCACGTAACGGTAACCCTCTACTTTTGCGGCAGATTATTAACAGATAATAACAAGTATGAAACAGATTTTGAGAGCATTCTTATTCTTACTCCTATTCACCGCCACCGTCAATACGGCCATTGCCGACGAAAAAGCAAATGTCACGAAACAAGGAACTGTACGTGGACGCATCATCGACGCCACTAAACAAACTCTCCCGGGCGCATCCATCTACATCGAGAAACTACACACTGGCGTGACGAGCGACGTCAACGGCTTCTACACTTTCTCTAACCTTGACCCGGGAACCTATACAGTAAAGGTGAGCTACGTGGGCTACTCTCCCGTAGAACTGAAAATCACCATCCCCGCAGGCCGTACACTGGAAAAAGACGTCGTACTGAACGAAGGCGTGGAGTTGCAGGAAGTGGTGGTAGGCGGCGCCTTCCAGGGACAGCGCCGTGCCATCAACTCACAGAAAAACAACATGGGGATTACGAATGTAGTCTCTGCCGACCAGGTAGGCAAGTTCCCCGACTCCAACATCGGTGACGCCCTTAAACGCATCTCCGGCATCAACGTGCAGTACGACCAAGGCGAGGCACGCTTCGGGCAAGTGCGGGGCACGAGTGCCGACCTCAGCTCCGTCACCATCAACGGCAACCGCGTTCCCTCTGCCGAAGGCGATACGCGCAACGTACAGCTCGACCTCATTCCGGCAGACATGATTCAGACCATCGAAGTGAACAAGGTAGTAACCGCCGATATGGACGGCGACGCCATCGGCGGCAGCATCAACCTCGTCACCAAGAACTCCCCCTACAAGCGTACCATTGCCGCCACCGCCGGAACCGGCTACAACTGGGTGAGCGAAAAGGCGCAACTGAACCTTGGCTTCACCTACGGCGACCGCTTCTTCAACGACAAACTCGGCTTGATTGTATCGGCCTCCTATCAGAACTCACCTTCCGGTTCCTACGACACCGAATTCGTGTGGGAGCAGGATGACAACGGCAAGACGTACGTCAACGACTACCAAATCCGCCAATACTACGTCACCCGCGAACGCCAAAGCTACTCCGCCGCACTGGACTGGGACATCAATGCCAACCACAAACTGACCTTCAAAGGCATCTTCAACAACCGCAACGACTGGGAGAACCGCTACCGTACCACGCTGAAAGACCTTGACCCCGACGGCAACGCCACCGTACGCATACAGACCAAAGCCGGTACGCCGGACAACCGTAACGCCCGCCTGGAACGCCAGCGCACCATGGACTTTGCCCTCGGCGGCGAACACCTCTTCGGCGCCCTCTCCATGGACTGGCACGCCAGCTATGCCAAAGCCAGCGAAGAACGTCCCAACGAACGCTACATCGACTTCCAACTGAAGAAACAGAAGTTCGACATGGACCTGAGCGACGAACGCCAACCCTTTGCCAGCCCCAAAACAGGCTCTACCATGACATTGAACGATGAATTCAGCCTGAAAGAGCTGACGGAACAGCAGGAAGACATCAAGGAGCAGGACCTGAAGTTCTCCGCCAACTTCAAACTTCCCTTCAAGAACGGCAACAAGCTGAAGTTCGGCGCAAAGGTAGTGCGCAAGACCAAGGATAAAGAAGTGGACTTCTACGAATACTCTCCTCTGGACGAGGACGCCTTCATGACGAACAGCCTGGCAAATACAGTGGACCAGACCAACAAGAACTTCATGCCCAACAACAAATACCAGGCAGGCATCTACGCCAGCAAGGAATACACCGGCTCTTTAGACTTGAACAACGCTTCCCTCTTCGAGAAAGAGCAGGTGCAGGAAGAACTTGCCGGAAACTTCAACGCCCGCGAAACCGTGACTTCCGGCTACCTCCGCTTCGACCAAAAACTGACAAAAGACGTGGAACTGATGACCGGACTTCGCATAGAGAACACCAACCTTGCCTATACGGGACGCACCTACGATGCCGACGAAGACCTCACCAGCAAGACCGACCGTCAGCGCAACAGCTACATCAACTTCCTGCCGTCGCTGCTCGTAAAGTGGAATGTAAACGATGACTTCAAAGTGCGCGGTTCGTTTACCCAAACCTTGTCACGCCCCAAATACTCGGCCCTCGTGCCCAGTGTGAACATCAAGCGTTCCGACAACGAAATCACCATCGGAAACCCGGAGCTGAAACCTACCGTCTCCTACAACTTCGACTTGAGTGCCGACTACTACTTCCGCAGCATCGGTCTGATAAGCGCCGGCATCTTCTACAAGAAGATAGACGACTTCATCGTAGACCAGGTGAGCACCAACTACGAATACCAGGGTAACACCTACACCCGCTTCACCCAACCCAAGAATGCGGGCAACGCCAACCTGGTAGGGGTAGAGTTATCCTACCAGCGCGACTTCAGCTTCATTGCTCCCGCTCTGAAATGTGTAGGTTTCTACGGAACGTACACCTACACCCACTCCCGTGTGGAAGACTTCAACTTCGAAGGTCGCGAGAATGAGAAAGACTTGAGCATGCCAGGCTCTCCGGAGCATACCGCAAATGCTTCCCTATACTTTGAGAAAGGCGGTCTGAATCTGCGCCTGAGCTATAACTTCGCTTCCGATTTCATCGACGAAATGGGAGAAAGCACCTTCTACGACCGCTACTACGACAAGGTGAACTATATGGACGTAAACGCCAGCTATACCTTCGGAAAGAAGTTCAAGACTACCTTCTACGCCGAAGCCAACAACCTGCTGAACCAGCCGCTACGCTACTACCAGGGCACAAAAGACCGTACCATGCAGGCAGAATACTACGGCGTGAAAGTGAATGCGGGAGTGAAGATTAATTTTTAAACAGCGAATTCTATCTCAACAAGTTATCAACATTAACTACTCAACAATTTAATAATGACAATGAAGAAAATATTCCTTTTACTGTTTATTGCCCTACTCGGCAACGCAGCCATTGCCCAAATCACCGATTACTCCATCTTCGACAAGAAGTTCAACTTCTACGTAGCCAACGACCTCGGCCGTAACGGCTACTACGACCAAAAGCCCATCGCCGAACTGATGGGACAAATGGCAGAAGAAGTAGGCCCCGAATTCGTTCTTGCCACCGGCGATGTACACCACTTTGAAGGCGTACGTAGCGTGAACGATCCGCTTTGGATGACCAACTACGAACTTATTTACAGCCACCCGGAGCTGATGATAGACTGGTTTCCCCTGCTGGGCAACCACGAATACCGCGGTAATACGCAGGCTGTGCTCGACTACAGTAATATCAGCCGCCGCTGGACCATGCCCGCCCGTTATTATACCAAGACGTTCGAGGACAACGGCGCTACCATCCGCATCCTTTGGGTAGACACCGCCCCGATGATTGACAAATACCGCAACGAAAGCGAGACCTATCCCGATGCCTGCAAGCAGGATTACCAGCAACAACTTTCCTGGATAGATTCCGTACTGACTGCCGCCAAAGAGGACTGGGTTATCGTTGCCGGACACCATCCCATCTATGCCGAAACCCCGAAGGACGAGAGCGAACGCGCGGATATGCAGGCACGTCTCGATCCCATCCTGCGCAAGCACAAGGTGGATATGTACATCTGCGGGCACATCCACAACTTCCAGCACGTACGCGTGGCAGGCAGCGACATCGACTATATCACCAATTCTGCCGGTTCGCTCGCCCGCAAGGTGAAGCCCATCGAAGGGACCGTATTCTGCAGCCCCGAACCGGGTTTCTCCATTGTATCGGCCAGCAAAAAGACACTGGAACTGCGCATGATTGACAAGAAAGGGAATGTATTGCACACGGTGACGCGCAGCAAATAATCCAAGCCGGCACGCAAGCAGGCGCATTCCCCCGAAGCCCTGCCGAACAACCACTTTCCTCCCACGAAGCAAAAGACCATGTTTCGTAGGAGGATTTTTCCATCTCATACGACAAAAACAAAGCCTATCCGCAGGAATACAAGAAAAAGCCCTATATTTGCATTTGTCAATACATAACTATGATGAAGAAGATACACTTCCTGCTACTAATCAGCCTGCTACTTGCCGCTTGCAGTGATGACGACAAAGAGAAACAACCCGCTTTTGTGACCAATATCACCATATCCGATGCCGGAAAGACCTTCAATCCCGGTGATGCCGTGACCGTCAAAGCCGACGGCTTGCAGAGCGGCGACCAAATCATATTGGACATCTACTGGCCGATAGCCGACAATCCTCTCTTTCCCGAAGGGTATTCACGCTACACACGCGCCGTTACCACGGAGCAAACCACCAACAGCATTACTTTCCTTGCCCCCGGACACTGGCCCGCCTCACGGGTAGAAATGTTCCTGGAACGGGCAGGACAGCTTCAGCCTCTCGGCCAGATTTCGGTAGCCGACGGACAATCCCCCGAAGAACCATATCTCTACGGTATCACCAACTCCCACGCCATTTACACACCGACCGTTCCCCGCGGCATCACCCGTATCGACCTGGTAACACAAGAAATATCGGAAGTAATCCAGTTCCATGACGACGAAGATTTCCACCTTGCCGCCAACATCCCCGGCACCAACATCCTCTGCGGGATACGGGAGAAAGACGGCAGTAGTTTCATCGACGGATACGACCTCTGCATGCACTATTGGTGTAACCCGGTAGAACGTAACGCAATTACCATCTGCTCGGACTTCAACAACACTGTTTCCCTGGAAATGGCCGGAGATAAGCTCCTCACCTACTGTAGCATCTCTTATCCGGTATATACCCGGTTGAATATGCCACCGATACATACTCCCGAAATACCATTACCGGATGGACTGAAGCCCGAATCCCTCTCACGCTATCCGGGCGTGATAGCCGACGCCCACATGCTGCTCTCGGCCAACAACGGCGACGGCACCTTCTCGCCCGTCGTGATAGACATCGCCAAAGAAAAGATGCATTGCTACGACCCCATCAAGGCCGAAGCCTTGATACCTTTCCGGATTATGGAACCATCCCCCGAAAACCCAAACAGCCTGCGATGCAAAGGAGGCTATATCGTTTCCCGTGCCAATGGTGGAGATACGCAATTCTGCTTATGGGATACTACTGCCGGAAACTTGAAAGAGCCTTTCGCCACCTACCCCAACGCCGTACGCTCCGCTGCCATGTACTACTCCAAGGACGGGCAGACAAGGAAACTCTACGTGCAGTTTGCAGGCTATCGTGAAGGCGACTTCATCGAAACTTATGATTTCCAGACAAAGAAATGGAGGATGTTTATGTTCTACGTACCGTTTGCAGAGATTTTACTGGCACGATAACCGGCTCCCTTACTGCTTTTTCTCCCGCAAGTCATCCTTGGGTATGGTCGTCTCACTGCCGTCACGCGTAGCTATGTAGTGAGGAGACATGATTTCGATGCCTGCTTCGTTGAAGGCATCCTGGATATTCTGATGCAAATCAGAGTAAATCTGGCTAAGGCTGTTGGCATCCCTGATATAGGCATTCACTTGATAAACCGGATAATAATCCTGAAGGGAAGTCTCCAATACAAACGGACGGGGATCATCTATCACTCCAGGAGTATTCAATGCAGCCTCTATCAACAGCTGATGTGTCTTCCGCCACGGAACATCGTAGCCAATACTGACCTCCGAATGGATAATCAATCCATACTCACGGGCAGACTGGCTGTAATTGACCGTATGGGAAGACATGATGAAAGAGTTCGGAATGGTCACCACCTCATTCTTCGGAGTACGGATGCGGGTGACGAGCGGTGTTTTCTCAATGATGTTGCCCGTAGTATCGTTCAGCTTGATGCGGTCACCCAGCTTGAAAGGCCGCATGTAGGTTATGACCAGTCCTGCAATGATATTGCCGATAACCGTACTGGAACCGAGCGAAACAATCAAGCCGACAAACACGGAGATTCCCTGGAAGACTCCCGACTTGGAACCCGGCAGATAAGGGTAAATCATGGCAATCATAAACGCATAAAGCAAGAAGCGCACAATATGATAGGTAGGAATGGCCCAATCCGGATAGAAGCCGTTTATCTTCAGCCGTTCAGCCTGCACCTCATTGGCAAGATAACGCACCAGTCTGACCAGATACTTCACCGCATAGCATATCACAAAGATAGTGAACAGATTGGGTATATAGTCGGCTATTCCATTCAAGATGACCTTTATAGGATTCCAGATGTAGGAGAATAATGTATAAGCCAAGCTCTTGGTCTGAGGGAAAATGGAGAATAATAACGGAACCGTCAGCAGCAACTGCAACAGCATGACTACATAACGCACCAGGTTGGCAACAAACACCAGCAGGTTGACCTGCTTCTGCGTATCCAGCAATTCATAATCCTGAATAGAGATCGGTTTCAGCTTGGTATCCTTCAGCTTCTGAATGCGTAGTTTGAGTTTTCTGAACAGCCAGTTGGTAAACTTGAACAAGAAGAACTGTCCCACAAGCACCAGGATAAAGTACAAGATACGCTTACCCAACTGCCACAAGCTATGCTCCTTCTGCATGGCTTTCAGTTTGTCCACCACGACATGCCTCTTGTTGGCGGCCAGCTGGTCGCGGGTACAGTTTTCCCACAAAGCATCCTGATCGGTAAAGGAAATGATGACCTTTTCGCCATACATCAAGTCTGTAACAATATCCGTACTCTCTAAATAAACAGAGTCCGGACGCAGATTGAAACGCGTGCCCAATGCTTCGATGACGTTGCTTACATCTTTGGCTCGCTGTTGGGGCGTATGCCCTCCACGCTTGGCATACAGATAGAACAAAGTGTCCTTCTCCACCACCACCGGAATACCCGGTGTCACCGTCCGCAACGAATCAATGCGTTGTTTCTGCAATGCCAGCTTCACCGAATCGGCCGCATAGCCCGCCAACTTCATCTGCTCCATTTCCATCCGCAGGTTCGCCTCATTCAGCCGGGCTGTTTCCAACTCCTGCCGGACAAGCGACAACTGAATCGAATCGGAGTCAGTCCTTGCCACTGTGACACTCCCCACACTATCCTCACCTAAAACACTGAGCACTTTATCTACCAACTGAGCTGACACTCCGTCTGCCAGCATCAACAGCCAACAAAGACAGAAAGCACGGATAACCTTCATATATAAACTTCTTGATTTGATTCTTTAATTATGCAAATATACCCAATAAATGCTTCAAACATACGGAATGTTTTTAACTTCCTACTCTAATCGACATAACTTTTTCATGCAAACATGAAAGTTCTGTATCCGGTTTGCACTATCTTTGTACTCAAAATTGACATACCTATGGATATATTGTTTCTTGTCGGAGGACTGCTCCTCATTCTTCTGGGTGCCAATGGCTTGACAGACGGTGCCGCATCCGTTGCCAAACGTTTCCATATACCGTCCATCGTCATCGGGCTTACCATTGTTGCCTTCGGCACTTCCGCACCGGAACTCACCGTCAGCATATCCTCTGCTCTCAAAGGCAGTGCAGACATTGCCATTGGCAATGTGGTGGGAAGCAATACGTTCAATACCCTGATGATTGTGGGTTGTACGGCCCTTTTTGCCCCGATAGCCATTACCCGTAACACACTGAAACGCGAAATCCCCCTTTGCATCCTTTCATCCTTCGCCCTGCTGATTTGTGCCAACGACGTCTTACTGGACAGCAGTGGGGAGAACATACTCAGCATCACCGACGGCCTATTGCTGCTATGCTTCTTTACCATTTTCCTGAGTTATACTTTTGCCATTGCAAAAAGGGATGGAAGTATGAAGGAACCGGAAAAGGAGCACTTACAGGAAGAAGACGAAATCAGGCTGTTACCCGCGTGGAAGTCCGCCCTATACATTCTCGGCGGACTTGCCGGCCTCATCATCGGAGGTAATTTCTTTGTAGACGGTGCCAGCGGCATAGCCCGCGGATTGGGTGTCAGCGAATCCATCATCGGGCTGACGCTCGTAGCAGGCGGCACTTCACTGCCCGAACTCGCCACCTCCATCGTAGCCGCCTTGAAGAAAAACCCCGAAATAGCCATCGGAAACGTCATCGGAAGTAATCTCTTCAATATATTCTTCGTACTGGGTTGTTCGGCCTCCATCACTCCACTGCGTCTGACGGGCATCACCAATTTCGATTTGTGGGTACTCGTAGGGTCCAGCATCCTGCTTTGGCTGTTCGGTATCTTTTTCGGGAAACGCATCATCACCCGGGTGGAAGGAAGCATTCTGATTCTCTGCTACATTGCCTACACAGCGGTACTGATATACAACCTCTAACAGCAAATTTACAAACACCCTACGCGGTATTTTAAAGATTATCACGTATTTTTAAATAAGGCAAGCTGTACCTCGGCATAAAAAATAAGCAAGCTTATTTTGTTCTGCTCTCAGTTTGCATTACCTTTGTGGTCTCAATATTGAACAACTATGGCAATTACAATCAAGAAAGTAACCACAAGACGGGAACTGGAGCGCTTTATCCGTTTCAACTACCTGCTATACAAAAACAACCCTTATTCCGTCCCCGACCTTTTCGATGACATGCTCAACACCTTCAACAAGAAGAAAAACGCTGCATTCGAATTTTGTGAAGCCGACTATTTCCTGGCTTATCGGGAAGGTAAAATCGTAGGACGTGTAGCTGCCATCATCAACCACAAGGCAAACCAAACCTGGAACAAAAAGGAAGTCCGCTTCGGCTGGATAGACTTCATCGATGATGCGGAAGTCTCCGATGCCCTGATTCGCACCGTGGAAGAATGGGGAAAAGAACGGGGAATGACACATATACAAGGCCCGCTGGGATTCACAGATTTCGATGCCGAAGGTATGCTCATCGAAGGATTCGACCAGCTCAGCACCATGGCCACCATTTATAACTATCCCTACTATCCGCAACATCTGGAACGCATGGGCTTTGAGAAGGATGCCGATTGGGTGGAATACAAAATCTACATTCCCGACGCCATACCCGACAAGCACAAGCGCATCTCCGACCTCATCCAGCGCAAGTATAACCTCAAGGTAAAGAAATACACATCTGCCAAGAAGATTGCCCAAGACTACGGTCAGGCCATCTTCGAACTGATGAACGAAGCCTATCAGCCACTCTATGGCTATTCTGCACTGAGCCAACGGCAGATTGACCAATACGTCAAGATGTACCTGCCCATCCTCGACCTACGCATGGTGACATTGATTACCGATGCCGATGACCAGCTGCTTGCCGTAGGCATTTCCATGCCGTCACTCGCCGAAGCGTTGCAAAAAGCCCACGGGCGCCTGCTTCCTATGGGTTGGTATCACCTGGCCAAGACCATCTTCTTGAAGAAATATCCCAAGATGCTCGATTTGCTGCTGGTTGCCGTGAAACCGGAGTATCAGAACAAGGGGGTAAATGCATTGTTGTTCTCCGACCTTATCCCCGTCTATCAGCAACTTGGTTTCGAGTATGCCGAGAGTAATCCGGAGCTGGAGCTGAACGGCAAGGTGCAAGCGCAGTGGGAGTACTTCAAGACGGAACAGCATAAACGGAGAAGATGCTTTGTGAAAGGAATAAAATAAGTTCTAAATCCAGAATATAAGCTTGTCAGAAGTCCATAAAAGACATTATTTTTTTGCGAACCCCCGAATTTCTCATTACCTTTGTCGCAATGCGCAATATGAAGGAATAACGTACTTATGGAAGATAACAACAATATGACCCTGCCACTGGAAGAAGCAGACAACAATATCACAGAGAGCCCCGTTTCCAGCGTGGAATATACCGACGACAACATCCGCCACCTCGACGACATGGAGCATATCCGTGTCCGTTCCGGTATGTACATAGGCCGTCTGGGCGACGGCTCACAGAACGATGACGGTATCTATGTGTTGCTGAAAGAAGTGATGGACAACAGCATCGACGAGTTCAAGATGGGTGCCGGAAAGCGTATAGAAGTGACTATAGAAGACAGTCTGCGTGTCAGCGTACGCGACTATGGACGAGGCATTCCGCAAGGCAAACTGGTAGAGGCGGTCAGCAAACTGAATACCGGGGGTAAATATGATTCAAAGGCTTTCAAGAAAAGTGTCGGACTGAACGGCGTGGGCATCAAGGCGGTCAATGCGCTGAGTAGCCGTTTCGAGGTACGCAGTTACCGCGACGGCAAAGTACGTACCGCCATCTTCGAGAAAGGAACGCTGTTGAGTGATGTGACCGAAGACTCGACAGAAGAAAGCGGAACCTATATCTTCTTCGAACCGGACGCCACACTCTTCCTGAACTATTCCTTCCAGAACCAGTTCGTAGAAACCCTGTTGCGCAACTACACCTACCTGAATACGGGCCTCACCTTCATTTACAACGGCCAGCGCATCGTTTCCCGCCACGGGCTGGAGGACTTGCTGAAAGACAACATGACCAGCGAAGGCCTTTACGACATCATCCACCTGAAAGGAGAGGACATCGAGATTGCCTTCACACACACCAACCAATACGGCGAAGAGTACTACTCCTTTGTCAACGGGCAACACACCACCCAAGGCGGCACACACCAGACTGCCTTGAAGGAACACATTGCCCGTACCATCAAGGAGTTCTACAACAAGAACCAGGAATATGCCGACATCCGCAACGGACTGGTAGCCGCCATTGCCATCGACGTGGAGGAACCCATGTTCGAGAGCCAGACCAAAACGAAACTGGGCAGCAACAACATGTGGCCTGCCGCGCCGCAGGAACACAAGCCCGCCGGCCCCACGGTGAACAAATACGTAGGAGACTTCATCAAGACGGAAGTGGACAACTACCTCCACAAGAACCCGCTTGTGGCCGAAGTGATGCTGCAAAAGATACAAGACTCCGAGAAAGAGCGCAAAGCCATTGCCGGCGTCACCAAGCTGGCACGCGAACGCGCCAAGAAAGCCAACCTGCACAACCGCAAGCTGCGCGACTGCCGCTACCACTTGAGTGACGGTAAAGGCAAAGACCAGGAAACCGAATCCTGCATCTTCATTACCGAGGGAGACTCCGCCAGCGGTTCCATCACCAAGAGCCGCGACGTGAATACCCAAGCAGTATTCAGCCTGCGTGGTAAACCGCTAAATTCCTACGGACTCACCAAGAAAGTAGTTTATGAAAACGAAGAATTCAACTTGCTTCAAGCAGCCTTGAATATAGAAGACGGCATAGAGACACTGCGCTACAACAAAGTCATCGTAGCTACCGATGCCGATGTGGACGGCATGCACATCCGCCTGCTCATCATCACCTTCTTCCTGCAGTTCTTCCCCGACCTGATAAAGAAAGGGCATGTATATATCCTGCAAACCCCTCTCTTCCGCGTGCGCAACAAAAAGAAGACAAGTTATTGCTATACAGAGGAGGAACGTGTGAAAGCCATTGAAGAACTGGGTCCCAACCCCGAAATCACCCGATTCAAAGGTCTGGGAGAAATCTCGCCCGACGAGTTCAAGCATTTTATCGGCAAGGATATGCGTCTGGAACAAGTGTCCCTGCGCAAGACAGACCTCGTAAAAGAGCTGCTGGAATTCTACATGGGTAAGAATACCATGGAACGACAAAACTTTATTATCAACAACTTGGTTATAGAAGAAGATTTGGCATCATGAGAAGAGCTATCTTTCCGGGAACATTCGACCCGTTTACTATCGGACACTCTTCGGTAGTGAGCCGTGCACTGACTTTTATAGACGAAATCGTCATAGGCATCGGCATCAATGAAAATAAGAATACGTATTTCCCCTTGGAAAAGCGCGAACAAATGATACGAGACTACTACCGGAACGAGCCGCGCATCATTGTGCAGTCCTATGACTGCCTGACTATCGACTTTGCCCGGCAGGTAGATGCCAGTCTGATAATACGCGGCATACGCACCGTGAAGGATTTCGAATACGAGGAAACCATTGCCGACATCAACCGCAAACTGACCGGCATAGAAACCATCCTGCTCTTCACCGAGCCGGAACTTACCTGCGTCAGTTCCACCACCGTGCGCGAACTGCTGCAATACGGCAAGGACATAAGCATGTTCATACCGGAGGGAATGGAGATTAGGGATTAAGGATAAAGGATTAGGGATTAAAATGGAAATGATGAAAAAACTATTTACTATTATAATATGTATATGCGCGGTGACGGCGCAAGCGCAAAAGCCGAACAATGAAGCCCTGCGCAAACTGCAAATGGCAGAGTTTGCCATCACCAACCTTTATGTGGACAAGGTGGATGAAGACAAGCTGGTGGAAGAAGCCATCATCAAGATGCTGGCACAACTCGACCCGCACTCCACCTACAACAACGCCGAAGAAGTGAAGAAGATGAACGAGCCGTTGCAAGGCAATTTCGAGGGCATCGGCGTACAGTTTCAGATGATAGAAGATACCCTGCTTGTGATACAACCCGTGAGCAACGGACCTTCCGAGAAGGTGGGCATCCTTGCCGGCGACCGTATCGTAGCCGTCAATGACAGCGCCATTGCCGGAGTAAAAATGAGCACGGAAGATATTATGAGCCGCCTGCGCGGACCGAAAGACTCGGAAGTGAAACTCACCATCGTGCGCCGTGGCGTGGACGACCAGCTGTACTTCACCGTGAAGCGTGACAAAATTCCCATCCTCAGCCTGGACGCATCTTACATGATACAACCCAAAACCGGCTATATCCGTATCAACCGCTTCGGGGCAACCACCGCCGAAGAGTTTGCAGAAGCCCTGAAAAGCCTGCAAAAGAAAGGAATGAAAGACCTCATCCTCGACCTGCAAGGAAATGGAGGAGGGTATCTGAATGCCGCCATCGACCTTGCCAACGAATTTCTGAAGCAAAAAGAACTCATCGTCTACACCGAAGGAAGAGCCGCACGCCGCAGTGATTTCTTTGCCAAAGGTACGGGCAACTTCAAGAACGGCCGTCTCATCATATTGGTGGACGAGTACTCCGCTTCTGCCAGTGAAATCGTGACCGGAGCCATCCAGGACTGGGACAGAGGCGTGGTAGTAGGACGCCGCACCTTCGGCAAGGGATTAGTACAGCGTCCTATCGACCTGCCGGACGGTTCCATGATTCGCCTCACTATCGCCCGCTACTATACTCCTTCGGGCCGTTGTATCCAGAAGCCTTACGACAGCACCGCCAACCTCGACGGCCGCCTAACCGGCGAGAACAGTCAGGATAAGTATAACCAGGAACTGATAGACCGCTTCAATCATGGAGAAATGATTCATGCGGACAGTATCCATTTTGCCGACTCCCTGAAAGCACAGACCAAGCGTATGGGACGTACCGTTTACGGAGGTGGAGGTATCATGCCCGACTTCTTCGTCCCCATCGACACTACCCAGTACACAGACTATCACCGCAACCTCGTAGCCAAAGGCGTGGTTATCAAAGCCACTACCGGCTACATCGAGAAGCACCGGAAGGAGTTGCAGAACAAATACAAGAAATTCGAAGCCTTCAACGAGAAGTTCGAGATAGACGATAACTTCCTTGCCGAAATACGTACGCTTGCCGACAAAGAGAAAATCAAGTTTGACGAGAAACAGTACAACCAATCCCTACCGCTCATCAAGACACAACTTAAAGCCTTGATAGCCCGTGACCTATGGGACATGAACGAATACTTCCAGGTGATGAACAGCACGAACCAGAGCGTGCAGCAAGCTCTAAAAGTGCTGAACGAAGGCATCTACAGCACTATTATCCAATAGCCGACTTGAAACAAACTTAGGCGCGGATTATGCGGATTTAGTTTATCTAACTCCGCGTATTCCGCGTAATTCGCGCCTAAAATCATTCTCCGAACAGACACTTATTCAGCCACTTGTTGACGTAGATGTTGACCACAGCACATCCAGCACCGATTGCAGCCCCCGCCAACACATCCGACGGATAATGCACTCCCTCGTTCATACGGGAAACTCCCACGGAACAAGCCCACAGGGCAGACGGAGCTATCACATACCATTTAGGATACTTTACACTGAGCGAGGTGGCAAGGGCAAAAGCCGTCGCCGTATGTCCAGAAGGAAAAGACGGGCTGCCTTCATGGCTATATGCATGCACTCTGTCGGGATATTTATCATAAGGACGCTCACGGTCCACCAGATATTTCATTCCATAAGTCACAACAAAAGCCCCCGCTACACTTGTACCTACGTAGACCGCATCTTTCAGCAAACCCTTATCATGTTTTATCCAAGCGGCAACCGCCATCGCCACCGGAACACCGACAGCAACATAGGGCTCCGAACGTGAAATTATCTTATTATAGTTACGGACAAACTTGCCATCCCAACTGTTAACCCGGTGCAAAGTGTTAATATCCCAATTCTGTGCCGAAAGACCGGATACAACAAGGCAGATAAAATATACAAAAAAAATAGCCTTTTTCATAAGTCCTTTATATTAGTTTGACGCAAAGATAGGACAAATAGATAGAGTTTTCACAAAAAAATTCTATCTTTGTTGCCACATTTATAATAATTCGCTAATCATTTCATGAGACTGGAAACTTGCTGCAACCGACAGATTGATTGTATGGTATGTCCCCAAAAATCAGAAGGAGTATTGGTTTACCGCCACTACCCCAAGGGACAACATTTCTCTGCTGAAAAGTGCACACAGAACTGCATGATATTTATGCTGAAAGGTGAATTACTTGTAAACAGTGACGAATATCCGGGCACCACTCTCCAAAGCCGCCAGCTCATCTTGCAAGCCATCGGCTCCAAAGTAGAACTCCTGGCTTTGACCGAAGTGGAATATATTGTGTATTGGTTCACCGAGCTTCCTCTGATTTGCGAAGAGCGCTACAAGGAGATACTGAAACGCTCGGAAGCCCCCTTGACTTATACCCCGCTTACCGCGATTTCCATGCTCGAAGGGCTCCTGAAAAGCCTTGCCTGCTACCTCAACGAGCAACCCTATGCGTGCAGCAAATACATTGAAATGAAATGCCAGGAATTGGTATACATATTGACATGCTACTATCCGCTACACCAAATCAGTACATTCTTCTACCCCATCAGCACTTATACGGAAAGCTTCCAATATTTCGTCATGCAGAACTACGACAAGGTGAAGAATGTGGAAGAGTTTGCCCACCTCGGTGGATATACCACCACCACATTCCGCCGTCTGTTTAAAAATATGTATGGGGTCCCGGTCTATGAATGGATTCTGGACAAGAAACGTGAAGGAATTCTGAACGACCTGCAATACACCAAACAACGCATTTCAGTCATCAGCGCCCGCTATGGCTTTGATTCCCTATCCCACTTTGCCCACTTCTGCAAAGACTCTTTCGGAGACACGCCCCGCGCCCTGAGAAAACGTTCAGCAAACGGAGAAAAGATTTCCATTATCTGCAAAGAGCAAGGCAAAGACCAGGAGGACGAGTAAACCTTTTACTTGTCCGTAAACTTCGCATTCTGCCGGATTACGGAATTATTTCTTTAATCGCTTGCTTTATCGCTGGATTTCTCCTATTTTTGCGAAACATTTACAGAAGTATCCTGATAGAACAAATTTTCAAACTATTAAATAACTTAAATTCAATCATTTATGTGGTTAAGTAATTCATCTGTAGGAAGGAAAGTGGTGATGAGCGTTACCGGTATCGCCCTTGTCCTGTTTCTGACATTTCACATGGCGATGAACCTGGTTGCATTAGTCTCGGCTAATGGCTACAACATGGTTTGTGAGTTCCTGGGAGCAAACTGGTACGCATTGGTGGCTACGGTAGGTCTGGCTGCCTTATTCATCATCCACATCATCTACGCTTTCTGGCTGACTATGCAGAACCGTAAGGCACGTGGTAGCGAACGCTATGCCGTTACGGAAAAGCCCAAGACTGTGGAATGGGCTTCTCAAAACATGCTCGTACTGGGTATCATCGTAATCGTGGGTTTGGGCCTGCACCTGGTAAACTTCTGGGCTAAAATGCAGCTTCCCGAGTTGATGCACAACATGGGCATGCATGCTGACACCCTCACGCTGGCATATGCAGCCAACGGTGTCTATCACATTCAGAACACCTTCAGCAATCCGGTATTCGTAGTGCTTTACCTTGTTTGGCTGGGCGCATTGTGGTTCCACCTCACTCACGGTTTCTGGAGCTCCATGCAGTCTTTGGGCTGGAACAACAAAGTATGGATTAACCGTTGGAAATGTATCTCCAACATCTATTCTACTATCGTTGTCCTCTGCTTCGCTCTGGTAGTTGTCGTATTCTTTGCAAAATCATTGTGCGGCGCTTGCTAAATTCAAATTGTAAATGACTAAATTGTAAATTGCATTATGACTAAGATAGATTCTAAAATACCGGAAGGACCGGTGGCTGAGAAATGGACCAATTATAAGGCTCACCAAAAATTAGTAAACCCTGCCAACAAACGTCGTCTGGACATCATCGTAGTAGGAACCGGACTTGCCGGTGCCAGTGCTGCCGCCTCTCTGGGCGAAATGGGTTTCAGAGTATTCAACTTCTGCATCCAGGACTCTCCGCGCCGTGCACACTCCATCGCTGCACAAGGTGGTATCAATGCTGCTAAGAATTACCAAAACGACGGTGACTCTGTATACCGTCTGTTCTACGATACAGTAAAGGGTGGCGACTACCGTGCCCGCGAAGCCAACGTTTACCGTCTGGCTGAAGTATCCAACAATATTATCGACCAATGCGTTGCACAAGGTGTTCCTTTCGCCCGCGAATACGGCGGTACACTGGACAACCGTTCTTTCGGTGGTGCTCAGGTATCCCGTACTTTCTATGCCAAGGGTCAGACCGGACAGCAGCTGTTGCTGGGTGCATACTCTGCATTGAGCCGCCAGGTGAACGTAGGCACTGTGAAACTGTATACCCGCTACGAAATGGAAGACGTTGTCCTCATTGACGGACGTGCCCGCGGTATCATTGCAAAGAACCTCGTTACCGGTAAATTGGAACGTTTTGCCGCCCACGCTGTGGTAATCGCTACCGGTGGTTACGGCAATGCCTACTTCCTTTCTACCAATGCAATGGCATGTAACTGCTCTGCAGCAATGGCTTGCTACCGTAAAGGTGCCTGGTTTGCCAACCCTGCTTACGTACAGATTCACCCCACTTGTATCCCGGTTCACGGTGACAAGCAGTCTAAGCTGACTTTGATGTCCGAATCTCTGCGTAACGATGGTCGTATCTGGGTTCCGAAGAAGCTGGAAGATGCCAAGAAACTGCAGGAAGGTACACTGCAAGGAAAAGATATTCCCGAGGAAGACCGCGACTACTACCTGGAACGCCGTTATCCGGCATTCGGTAACCTCGTTCCGCGTGACGTTGCCAGCCGCGCTGCCAAAGAACGCTGCGACAAGGGCTTCGGCGTGAACAACACCGGTCTTGCCGTATTCCTTGACTTCTCCGAAGCTATCAACCGTCTGGGTAAAGATGTCGTTGCACAACGTTACGGCAACCTCTTCGATATGTATGAAGAAATCACTGATGTCAGCCCATACGAAAACCCGATGATGATTTATCCGGCTATCCACTATACCATGGGTGGTATCTGGGTTGACTACGAACTGATGACCTCCATCAAGGGACTGTTCGCCATCGGTGAATGTAACTTCTCCGACCACGGTGCAAACCGCCTCGGTGCTTCCGCCCTGATGCAAGGTCTGGCCGATGGTTACTTCGTATTGCCTTACACTATCCAGAACTATCTGGCCGACCAGATTACAGTTCCCCGTTTCTCTACCGACCTGCCCGAATTTGCAGCTGCAGAAAAGGCCGTTCAGGAGAAGATTGACTGGATGATGAACATCAAGGGTAAGAAGTCTGTAGACTCTATCCACAAGGAACTGGGCCACATTATGTGGGAATATGTAGGTATGGGACGTACGGCCGAAGGCTTGAAGGAAGGTCTGAAGAAGCTGAAAGAAGTCCGCAAGGAGTTCGAGAAAGAACTGTTCATCCCGGGTGACAAGGAAGGTATGAATGTAGAACTCGACAAGGCTATCCGTCTGTACGACTTCATCACTATGGGCGAGCTGGTTGCTTACGATGCACTGAACCGTAACGAAAGCTGCGGCGGTCACTTCCGTGAAGAATATCAGACTGAAGAAGGCGAAGCCAAGCGTGACGATGAAAACTACTTCTACGTGGCTTGCTGGGAATATCAGGGTTCTGACGAAAAGGAACCGGTATTGCTGAAAGAGCCGCTGGTTTACGAAGCAATCAAGGTACAGACTCGTAACTACAAGAGCTAATCGGGAAGTTGAACATTTAAAGAATTAAAGAAAATGGATAAAAATATATCATTTACGCTCAAGGTATGGCGCCAGAAGGGTCCGAAAGCAAAAGGCGCTTTTGAAACATACCAAATGAAAGATATCCCGGGCGATACTTCATTCCTCGAAATGCTGGATATCTTGAACGAACAGCTGATTTCTGAAGGTAAAGAACCGGTTGTATTCGACCACGACTGCCGCGAAGGTATCTGCGGTATGTGTTCGCTCTACATCAACGGACATCCCCACGGTCCTGCAACCGGCGCTACGACTTGCCAGATTTATATGCGTCGTTTCAACGACGGCGATACCATCACTGTTGAACCGTGGCGCTCTGCCGGTTTCCCGGTTATCAAGGACTTGATGGTCGACCGTACGGCCTACGACAAGATTATGCAGGCAGGCGGCTACGTCAGCGTACGTACCGGTGCTCCCCAGGATGCCAACGCTATCCTGATTCCGAAGCCCATCGCTGACGAGGCTATGGATGCTGCCAGCTGTATCGGTTGTGGTGCTTGTGTGGCTGCTTGTAAGAACGGTTCTGCTATGCTGTTCGTTTCTGCCAAGGTGAGCCAGCTGAACCTGTTGCCCCAAGGCAAACCGGAAGCATTGCGCCGTGCCAAGGCTATGTTGAGCAAGATGGACGAACTCGGTTTCGGTAACTGTACAAACACTCGTGCGTGCGAAGCTGAATGCCCGAAGAATGTTTCCATCAGCAACATTGCTCGCCTGAACCGCGACTTTATCATTGCGAAACTGAAAGACTAATCCGGTCTTTCTGCAAATAATATAGGATGCGCTTCGGATAAACCTTTTGAGCAAGCTCAGATTTATCACTCAGCTTTCACTATATTTGATTAATATCACAAGAGACTCCTCTGCCGGGAAACCGCCGGAGGAGTTTTTTTATGACATGCCGTTTACTTCAGATAAATTGCCGGCACGCAAGCTACGGGGAGAAGCCCCGAAATTCTTTTTGCAGAAATTGGAAAAATGAGGCAGCGATTCAAAGCCATATTTATAGCAAATCTCTGATATAGAAGCATCCGTATAACGAAGTTCATAAACCACGCTTTCCTTCCTCCGTTCCATCATCCACTCGTACACCGGTTGATGAAAAACAGAATTGAATATACGCCGGAAAGTAGCTACTGTATATCCTCCCAACTGGGCAAGTTCCTCTACCGTCTTGACTTTGGCATGATTCTGCAAGACAAAGTAGTGGAAGGAATTAGTATACTGGGCAAGAGGATGTATCAGCATGGAAAGCTCATAGTCGGAGTAGTAATTTCCAAGAATGAAAGCAAGTTCTTTCCGTTTGAAACAAAGTATTTCCCGGCAAATCTTCTCCTCGGACAAATAGGCCTTGGAACTTTCCAGAAAGAGCTGCAACTCGGGAGTAATGGTCAAAGGATAGAATATCAATGGAGGGGTAACCTCTTTCATAATATGGTTATACCGGTCCTCACAGAAGAATTCAGGCTTACTGAACCGGTAACAAACGCATTCCACATCCGTCATGGCAAGTATTTCGTACTTGGAACCAATAGCTTGAAGGATGAACTCACCTGCATGCAACACAGTTCCCGCATACTCCTTACTGTTGACAAGCACTTCTCCTTTCAGCAGGAAAATTATAATATTTTCCTCACACTTTCGCGCCGGCAGATGGAATCCTCTGGGGTGGGAAGCATATATTATTGCATTGTCCACAGCCTTGGGACATTGAGCGCATTGTTTTTTACCTCTGCAAGCAGAAGAGTTGGGCATCGGCAAGTAGATTTGTTTGTTTGTTGCAGTGACAAAAATAGATAAATAATACTCATAAAAGAAACATTCCCCGAAAACTTTCATAAAGAAGTTTCGGGGAATGAATAAAATAGAAGTAATTCAGTTTTTTATTGCGGACAGTGCCGTTTTATTTTTCCACGTTCGTATCATCAGCCGTACTCCATGGACCAACTTCAGGTACAAAGGTTACTTTTGCCGCCTTATTGGCCAGCGTCAGCGTATAACGTATCTTTTTGCCTTCACCCCAGGCTTGTGTATCATTCAAGTCAATGGCGGAAGTTACAGTATCAAGAAGAACGTCTTTCTCATAGATGTCATAGACAACATTGATTTTGGCATTCGTATCCAACGTCTGGGGCATCAACATCCAGGCTGCATTCATTTCCACACCCGTTGTATTCACTTCCAATGCACTGCCGGCAATCGTATGCGCATAAGTGGCTGTTCCTTCTTGTGACTTCCATGTTGAATCATCAAAACCATAAGTTCCCTTATTGTGCACGCCGGATATTGTAAGTGTTTTCAGTTTATAAGTCAAAGCGTCGGCTGCCTTGACAGTGAAATTTATTTGGGTCAGTATATGGCCGAATTTCAAAGATACCCCACTGGCATTTGATGCCTTGGTTGCATCCGTCACTTTCGCGGCTACCAAGTCCGTTTGGGCAGCTACATCTGCTACCGTATAAGTAATGGAAGGATATATAGCACCAGCAGCCGGTTGATTGTACGTCAAGGCTCCGGTACCCGGATTCCCGTAAGCAAAGAACTGCAAGTTATCCGTCATTGGCCAATAATATGTTCCCCCAGTCAAACTCCAGTTGGGAGCACTATAGGTTACTTTAACATCTGTCATGAATTCCTTCATCGCATCAAAAGTCGCAACGGAGGCCATTGCTGTCGCTCCCGTATTATAAGCATACACAGTGAACCCTACCTTCTGCAATTCCGGCAAATCAGTCACTGTGGCTCTCGTAGTGTTACCCACTACTGTTCCCAATTTAATCTCTGCCTTTTGTCCGGCATTCTCTATCTCCTCACTTTCCGAGCAACTCATTACTGCTGCTGCAGCCAAAGCCAAAAATAAAACCTTCTTCATAATTGTCTGTTATTAAAGTTAATATATTTATTTGTCTGTTTGCTATCAATTCACTGGTAGCTCCACATCCGTCTCATCATCCCAATCGTCCACATCGCCACCAATCCCTCCATCTCCTTCATCGGTTCCCGGTTCCAAATCATCCACCACAACCTTGTCCTCCGGTACGGGAACTTCGATATGGATTTCCGACCCAGGAACGCCCACATCAGGTTCTTCTTCGCCTCCTCCCGAGGGAGGAGCTGTTTCAATCACTTCCGTGATGTCTACCTTCACCTCTTGAACCGTTTTATCTCGTTTCACAATCTTCAGTGTCAGCAACATAGGACTATCCGCACGGGTCTTGGTATCTTTCAGTAATACAAAACTGGAGAAATACCCCCATAAAAGCCCGTTTTCACGCTTTGTATCCACACATATAGGTACCTCGCTCAAATGGCAAGCACGGTTGCCTATAAAGTAACTTCCGTTCAAGCCGTCCACATGGCAGATGATGCTCGATATTCTATCCCATCCTTCCACCTTTATATCAAAGGAATAATGGTCCACTACCGCTTCCGGCTTCCAGTCCAACGGAAGCGCCACATCACTCTGCCCTATTTCCACCTCGTCCAAAGCCACCACATACAAAGGGTCGGGCGACCAAACCATATTTTCGTGTACATCCAGCCCCGTACAGTGTCCCGTAAAAGCCTCAATCGTCTCATAACTCTCGTCGCCCCGTATCTGTATACTCTCCGTATTGAAGTTATAGGCCACCACCGCATACTTCCCCGGCGGTACCTTCACCTCACCCCCTCCGGCAGGCAGATAACTTTCAACCTTTCTCCCCTGAGTATCTTTCGGATAGAAGATAATCCGCATGGTCTGCGGCAGCTTATCCGTCACCCCTTTCCAATCCAGTTTAATCTGTACTCCGCTAACGGGATAATCATCCAGCATATCGCGGAAGTCACAGCTTCCCAGCATTGGCAACAGTCCGAAGAACAGCCAGAGAATCATATGCCGTGCATCTTTCATACCACTCATCTCCCCGACGTTAGAAGCCATACCAAAGAAATTTTTGCTTTTGTCGGCCCGATAAAGTGATACTTTCCACTACTGACCCAAACCAAGTCATTTCCATAAGAAGTATATTTCCTGTACTCCGTATCCAAGTATCCAATGCCCACACTGAATTCAATCGCCAGATGCCGAGCCAGTGGACGCACGTATCCATAAGTTATTCCTGCAGCTGCGTAATACTTCCCCCGGTATCCCTTCTCCTTTTTCAACTGAAAATCATAGGTACCTCCTTCGGCATATGCTCCCAGGAAGTGTCCGGACAATCTTCCGCGCGTATGGCGGTTTCCCAACCAGTAACGCGCCTCTGTCCCTCCCGAAAGGAGCTGATAGCAGAAATTACATCCGCTGTCAGACCACCAAGGGCATTTGTACTCAACATTCAAAGACCACCTCTTTCCCAATGGCAGCTCCACTTCTATGTTCGGAGCCAAGGCCAGGTCGTAAAGCAAATTATTTTTTAACGCCAGCACCGTTTTACAAGTATGGCTATGGGATTCTGCCGACTTATTCTGCCCTATTACCTGCCCCGACATCATACAAAAAAGGAGTAGCCAAAGGACATATATAAAAATGCGTTTTCCCATAATTTCGCGTTGTATATAAACAAAAGTAGAAGATAATTACCGAATAAAAATCACTTTCCATCACTCTTTTCAAAGGCTGAAAGGTTCTGTGAAACGATTGAAACAGATTTGCAACTTCTGCCTTATCCGGGACGCTGTGAATAGATTCTTCTCTCTCAAAAAGTCAATCCGTGTGCGAAAACAGTAAAATTCAGTGAAAGAAATACAAAAGAAGTAGCAGGAACATTCTGAAATTTGGAAGATAACAACGGGAACCTTACATTTGTAATGTGATTTTTTTCATAGTATTAGATTTAAGGTTAACAAAGGTTGGAGTACAGCGGTACTCCTTTTTTTATGCCCATACGTTTCTCCGAATGACAAAAAATAGCTATCTTCGATGGCTTTTATAACTGTTAAAGAAGAAAACATCACCACTTGAGCCCATTATGAAAAAACCGGTACTCGCATTGCTTTCCATAATCCTACTTACCGCAGGATGTTCCCAACGGCCTGCCGCCACCACCAAGATACCCCTGACCAGCGCACACCGTGGTGCCGCCACCATCGCTCCCGAAAACACAATGGCATCCGTAGATTCGTGCATCAAATACGGTGTAGGCAATATAGAATGCGATGTCTGCATCAGTAAGGACAGTGTCTTCTACGTACTGCACGATTCCACCCTCGACCGTACCACCAACGGTACCGGCGCCATCTCCCAATGGCTGTCCACCGACATCGACACACTGGATGCCGGCTCTTGGTTTGCGCCCCGATTTGCCGGACAACGGGTACTACGCCTTACCGACCTGCTACGCAAGGCCAAAGAGCACGGTTTAAGAATCACCATCGACTACCGCAACGGCGGTCTGCACCAATTACTGAACTTGATAAAGGACGAAGGCATGCTGGAAAACTGCAACTTCACCTTCAGCAAGGAGTATCATGCCAAATGCTTCAGAAAGATGGCACCCGAGGTAAGAACCCTGCAAGCCTACATCAAAAGTGAAAAGGACATAGAGCATGTCGTAAAGGAACTGCATCCCGACATCGCTGTCGTCTGGATTGACTCCCTTACCCCGCAATTCGTAAAGAAATGCCGTGAGCACAACCTGCAGGTACTGGCACTCGTCCTGGGGCTGGACGACAAGACGGAAGAGAACCAGAAGGCAGTCGACCTGGGGGTAGACATCATAGCGACGGACCACCCGGAAAAGTTCATCATGAAATACGGGAAACCGTCCATATAAGGCAAGAGACCTGCCGCGCTCAAGTCAGCAAGTGATAGACACCACCCACCATTGCCTTGACCACTCCCTTCATCTCCAATTCAAAAAGCAAGGCACTCATCCGGTTGACGGGTATGTCCGCTTCCACCATCATCGCATTGATATGGAGGTCTCCCTGCCGCATAAGAATACGCACAACGAGCTCCTCCTCTTCCGTCAGTTCCGGGAAGAGATTACGCTGGATACCTTCTGTCCGGGCAGGCTGCTCCGCTACGGCCCAGCCCATAATCTGCACAAACTCTTCCGCACTCTGGATAAGGGCGGCCTTGTTGTCGCGTATCAACCGGTTGCAACCGATGGAAGATTCGTCCGTAACACGTCCCGGAACGGCAAAACAGTCACGATGGTATCCCTCCGCCAACTCTGCAGTGATAAGGGAACCTCCCTTTGCGGCAGACTCCACCACAATGGTAGCATCACTCATACCCGCCACAATACGGTTACGGCTAACAAAGTTATGCTTGTCCGGATTCGTCCCGGTAAGGAATTCGGTCAGCAGTCCACCTTGTGCCAGCATGTCGATGGCTGTTTTCCGGTGGACATACGGATAAATGCGGTCCAGTCCGTGAGCAAGGACAGCAATGGTAGGGAGATGATTTGCCAAAGCGACCCGATGGGCATGGATATCTATCCCGTAGGCCAGTCCGCTTACTACCAGCACATCGGGACAAAGAACGGCCAAATCGCGCAGGAAGTCGGCACAGAATTGCTTGCCGTAATCGGTGGCACGACGTGTACCTACCATATCGATGACATGCAGACGGTTGAAATCGGTGTTTCCTTTAAAGAAAAGTACAATCGGCGCATCTTCACATTCACGCAGGCGGGAAGGGTAAGCCTCATCCTTCAACGTCAGGCAGGAAAGGCGGTTCTTCTCTACAAACTCCATCTCCTGCTCGGCACGCAGAAAGGCAGCGGGACAATCAAGGGCCGTCACTACCCCCGGATTCACACCGGGCATGATTTCGGGGAGCTCCTTCCGCCGACTGAATACTTCGGCAGCACTGCCCATACCCTCTATTAAACGCTTTGCCCCGATATGTCCTATACCGGGGCAAAGTGTGAGAGCTATGCTGCAAATCCGTTCGTCACTGTTCATTCCACCACAGATTACACAGATTCACACGGATTGAGATAAGGGGCAAAGAGACGGTCGAACAGTTCGCTATCGCTTAACCGTCCGTTCACCACACATACGGTTTCAACTATGCCTTTGAGACAGACTTTGCCGTCGGAAGCACGGAAGATATCTTGGTAAAAGACGTACTTGATACCCTCCTTCTTCATGTAGAGTTTGGAGACAAACTCGTCACCACTCCTCAGGGGAGTCTTGAAAGCCATATTGATACGTGCCACTACCGGGTCTACCCCCTGCTCGTGCAGTCCGGCAAAGCTGACGCCGGCACTCAACAGAAACTCATGGCGCGTATGCTCCAGATAATGCTGATAATTGGCATTATTGACGATGCCTTGCAGGTCGCATTCATAGTCGCGCACCTTCATGGGAAGTTCATAGATATAATTCATATTTACTATTGGACTATTTACTATTTGATACTTAGCCACGTTGTTTCTCCACATCCAAGCCTTTGAACTTCTTCAGTTCCTCTACGCTGACCAGCTTGTAGAGTTTGTCACTGGGACGTATTTTCACCGATTTCATCGAGAAATGCTGGCCTTTCTTTACAGTCTGCACGGGTTTCAAATCGACGCGTGCCTCGTCCAAAGTGACGAATTCGGCACCCGTTGTGGGACCCGTAATCAGCAACTTGTCGCCTACGCTCACTTCGGCTGCTTCTACCAGGAACTCTGCCACACCGATGTTTGAGAAGTAGCGGATGCCCTTACCCACATAGATTTTACGTTCCGTAGCGGCAGAGCCGTAGTTCTTGGTCCATTCGCCCAAGCGTTGTCCCAGGTAGTAGCCGTCCCAGAAACCACGATTGAAGACCGTCTTCAAACGTTCGTCCCACCGGGCAATCTTCTCATCGGTGAATGTATCGTCCAGATAGGAACGGATGGCTTCTTTGTAACACTCCACTACCGTGCGCACGTACTCGGGTCCGCGGGCACGTCCTTCTATTTTGAAAACACGAACACCTGCATCCAGCATCTTGTTCATGAAGTGGATAGTTTTTAAGTCTTTGGGGGACATGATGTATTGGTTGTCCACCTCCAATTCCACATCCGTCTCCTTGTCGCGCACCGTATAACTACGGCGGCATACCTGCATGCAAGCACCACGGTTGGCAGATTGGTTCATCTCATGCAATGAGAGATAACACTTTCCGCTGACTGCCATGCAAAGGGCACCGTGGCAGAACATCTCTATACGTATCTGCTCTCCGCTGGGTCCACAGATATTCTCCTCACGGATATGGCGGTAGATTTCTGCCACTTGCTCCAGATTCAACTCACGCGCCAGCACCACCACATCGGCAAACTGCGCATAGAAGCGCAGGGCTTCCACGTTGCTGATGTTGAGCTGTGTGCTGAGGTGTACCTCCTGCCCTATCTGCCGGGCATAACTCATCACTGCCACATCAGCGGCAATGACTGCCGAGATGCCTGCCGCCTTTGCCGCATCTACAATGGTACGCATCAGCGGAATGTCATGGTCGTATATAATGGTATTGACGGTGAGGTAGCTCTTCATGCCATGTTCGTCGCACGTCCGGGCTATTTCCCGCAAATCGTCGATAGTGAAGGTATTTGCCGAACGGGCACGCATGTTCAGGTTCTCGATACCGAAATAGATGGAGTCGGCACCTGCTTGTATGGCTGCTGCGAGAGATTCGCGCGAGCCTACCGGTGCCATGATTTCGAAGTCACTGATTGAGTGTTTCATCATTTCTTTTTGAATTAGAGTATGCAAAGGTAGGCTTTTTTCTGTACTTTTGCGGACAAATCCGCTTAGATTATGAAGATTAAAGATATAGACCTGGGCCCACGCCCCGTATTCCTCGCCCCGATGGAGGACGTCACCGACCCTGCTTTCCGCCTGATGTGCAAGCACTTCGGAGCAGACATGGTATATACCGAGTTCGTTTCTGCCGATGCCTTGATACGCTCCGTAGGCAAGACCCAGCAGAAACTGAACATCAGCGATGAAGAGCGGCCCGTAGCCATACAGATATACGGACGGGACACCGCCACCATGGTAGAAGCCGCCCGCATTGTGGAGCAGGCACATCCGGACACGCTGGACATCAACTTCGGCTGCCCCGTGAAGCGCGTTGCCGGCAAGGGTGCCGGTGCCGGTATGCTACAGAACATTCCGCTGATGCTGGAAATCACTCGTGCCGTGGTAGATGCCGTGAAGATTCCCGTCACCGTGAAGACCCGCCTGGGCTGGGATGCCAACAGTAAAATCATCGTAGACCTTGCCGAGCAGTTGCAGGACTGCGGCATTGCCGCCCTCACCATCCACGGCCGTACCCGCGCCCAGATGTATACCGGCGAGGCGGACTGGACACTTATCGGCGAGGTGAAAAAGAACCCACGCATGCACATTCCCATCATCGGCAACGGTGATATCACCACTCCCCAACGGGCCAAAGAATGCTTCGACCTCTACGGTGTGGACGCCATCATGATAGGCCGTGCCAGCTTCGGTCGCCCGTGGTTCTTTAAGGAAGTGAAGCATTATTTGGAGACGGGCGAAGAACTCCCTCCGCTGAGTTCCGAATGGCGGCTGAACGTACTCCGCCAGGAAGTGGAAGACAGCGTCAACCTGCTGGATGAACGACGGGGCATACTGCACGTGCGCCGCCACCTGGCAGCAAGCCCGCTCTTCAAAGGGATTCCCAATTTCCGCGACACCCGGATAGCCATGCTGCGGGCAGAGACGAAGGAGGAACTGTACCGCATCTTCGAAGAGATAGAGCCGTTGCTGCCATAGGAGAAAACCGCATACGATTTTTACCATCGAGTCCGATACTTGAGCAATCATCCTCACGCCCCTTCTTGAATAGCTTCTGAGAGGGGGGCTATTCAGACGCAGATGACACGCTTTGTTGCCATCCGCATAACTCACTGTCTGTCAGCAAGAAATTTTGCCAACCACTTGCCTTGCCCTTGGCAAACTTTTGCCATGCCTATGGCAAAGTTTTGCCAACGCGGTGGCAAAGCCTTGCCAATGGGAAGGCAAAACCTTGCCAACAAGGAGGCAAGAAAAAAAACATTGTTTCTTTGGCAGAAAGAAACAAGTCCCTATATTCGTCTTCCCAAGAAAGAAAGAATCCCATAAATATGTCTTTATGAAAAAGAAAAAACTGCTCAAACAGCTCATCGTAAACTTCCAGCATTCACTTCCGGCAGAAGTTTATCCGCGTACATTGGTATTGCCCACAGACAGTGGAAAGATAATCACCGTGCCCGACTAGCGGAACATCGGCTGCGCAAACCATCGCTTGAACATCCACGTGGCCAGGATATAAATGCCGAAAGCCGATACGAAACCCACGATAGAGTCTATCAGGTAATGTGCCTGGATATAGACCGTAGCCCCGCACAACAGCAGATAGAAAGGAAACAAGCAGGCAAACAGACGCTTGCTGCCACGCCATGCCATAATCATCAGTACCGTAGACATTCCGACGTGCGAACTGGGAAAAGCAGCCGTGGGGCGCTCACCCACCTGCTGGGAACTCTCCACCAGGTTGTAGAAGAAGCCGTGCTCATAGCCCGGACCGGGAAGAAGTTCCTGATGGTGATGGAAATAGTCACCGATGGACGGGAAGATACCTTGCGCCACATGGTCGCTTCCAATGGCGGGGAAGTAGAACTGCGGCCCGGCAACGGGGACGAAGATATAAATAAGGTAATAGATGAAGAAAGCGGTGACGATGACGAACGAAACCTTCTCGAAAAGGTCGAAACGATAAAGGAAATACCACACCACCACCAGCAGAATCATCGGATAATAGAAGAAGTATCCCATATTGAACGGCTCGCTCACCCACATCTGCGGAAACCTTTCACAGAACCATACAGCAGGCTGTCCGCCAAACATCCACTGCTCCACCGACGCGAACACGTGGTCGAGATTGGGGAATATCCGGTTGAACTCAAAGGTGTCGGGATACCAATAGGAAAGCAGTGACATCTGGATGGCTATGCGCACAAAGGCAGAGAACTTGCAGGGTGCCAGCCGGTAAAGATACATCAGCAGGAACGTCATACCCGCAATGACAACACGGTCTGCAAGCATCTGCACCGGATGATCCATTTCCTGAAAAAGAAACAGAATGAGAATGGAAGTCAGCAAATTGTATATCAGCGTAATCTTCTCTACCGCAAAAAGCCCCTTACGGGTTTCTACCCTTTTAAATAAATCTAAAGCCATCCCTTATCCTTATACCAGGCAATGGTTTCCTTTACACCCCGTTCCAGGTCGTACTCAGGACTGAAGCCCAGTTCCTCGACGGCCGGTGTGATGTCACACTGCCAGTTGCGTTGTTTCATTATTCTATACTTGTCCGAATTGAGCGTACTGGTCTTGTTCTGCCGCTTCGCCCAAAATTCAGCGAGCAAAGATACGACTTTCAATACAATTAACGGACATCTCAAGCGAATAACAAACGGATTGCCCAATTCTTTCCTTATCAAATCGGAAAAAGCACGGCTGCTATACACCTTCCCGTCAGCCAGGAAATAGGCGCGGCGGGACACCTGCTTCTCTATCCCGAGGAAGACGGCTTGCACGATATCCTTTACATATACAAACGTCAAGTCCTGGCGGCAGAAGCCTACAGAAAAGTCCGTATGCTGCCGGATGGACTTTGCCATAAGATAATAATCCTTCTCACGCGGCCCGTATACACCCGTCGGCCGGTAGATGACGTAGGGGAAACCCGGAATACTCTGCAAATAAAGTTCTGTTTTCAGTTTACTGAGTCCGTAGGCGGTATTGGGTGAAGGGGGGTCACTCTCCATAATCGGGTCGTAGGTCCTCTCGCGTACCGGGCCGAACACACTCAGCGTACTGATGAAGATAAACTGCTTGGGAATCATGTTCAGCTCCCTCAGCGTATCGATGAAGTATTTGGTCTGCAGATAATTCACCAAATCGAATTCGTTCTTGTCCACACACTTCGTCACACCGGCACAATGGACAATATAATCAAACTTATTGTAGGTCCCTTTATGTCCCGAGAGTTGTGCCCTCAGTTCATTGGGGTGCGCAAAGTCCAGTTCGAGGAAATGTATCTTGCGGTCACGCAGATACTCGCGGCTGCTGGACGAACGTACACCCGCCCACACACCGAACTTGCGCTTCAACGCCTCCTCCACGATGAAACTTCCGATAAATCCGCTTGCTCCTGTAATTAAAATCGATTCCACTTCTTCAGTTACAAATTACTAATTACTTTTCATCCGGTCCGTCACCTTGACGCTCCTTGTGTTACTCTGTCGCCTCGTTACTCTTCTTCACCGGCTCCACATGGATGCTGACCAGTGTTCCTTTGCCGAACTGCCTTTTCAACTTGTTCTCCACCGCCGTTGCCGTCTCGTGGGCTTCCTCCAGCGAGATGCTGCCATCCATACGCACATGCACCTCGATGGCACAATAACTGCCGATGCGGCGCGTACGAAGGTGATGCGGCGAGCTGATACCGGGAAAAGAGAGAATCGTCTTCAGTATCTCATCCTCCACCTCGGCAGGCAATGATTTCTCCAACAGTTCGTCCACACACGGTATCAACAACTGCACAGCCACCTTCATAATGAAGAAGCTGACAATAACCGCTGCCACCGGGTCCAGCACCCGCCAATGGTCACCCAAAAGAATGGCGCCACCTATACCCGCTGCCGTGCCTATGGACGAAAACGCGTCACTCCGGTGATGCCAGGCATTGGCAACAACCGCCTGCGAATTCAACTTCCTGCCCTTGAATACGGTATATTGATAAAGCACTTCCTTGAAAACGATGGATACCAATGCAGCCACCAGTGCCAGTATACCGGGTTCCTGCAGAGAGCCGCCTTGCAGGAAGCGGTAAATGGAGGAAGCCCCGTTCCAGAAAATGCCGAATCCCACAAACAACAGAAAAATACCGATAATGGCAGTTGCCAGCGTCTCGTACTTGCCATGACCGTAATCGTGTCCTTCATCTTCGGGCTTTGCCGAAATGCGCACAAAAACAATGACAATAATATCTGTAATAAAATCCGACAAAGAATGTACCGCATCCGCCAGCATGGCGGCACTGTGACCTACAATACCTGCAAAGAATTTGAAGACAAGCAAGAGAAAGTTTACCACACTTCCCACAACCGTCACCCGGTAAATGTCTTTTTCCCGTGTGGCATCTGCTTTTTTGTTCAGAGTTTGCATTTCCATCTGCTTTTCGTCTAAGGTACAGCCTATCTTCACTTTGTGTGCAAATATAGTACATAAATCCATTACAATCTGTCGTTCCTTCATTATTTTCAATAGAATGATAATATTTTGAAGTCTGAGTGAACGAAGGAACGTATTTATTTGTTTACTTTGCAAGAGGTAATCACCACAGATTACACAGATTGACACAGAATCTCTATTTATACATAAAATACATCATAACATTATGGCCAAAAAGAAAGAAAAGAAAGCCGGCAAACGCATGAAGAAGAAAGAGCTCGTCAAAGTACTGCTGGAATTCTTCCACACAAAGCAAGACGAAGTATTATCCCTGAAATACATCTTTGAACAACTCCACCTCACCACACATCCGCTGAAGATGCTGTGCATGGACATCTTGTCCGAACTGTCGATGGACGACTACATCACAGAAGTGGACAAGCACAAATACAAGCTGAACAACCACGGCGTGGAAATGACCGGAACCTTCCAGCGCAAGAGCAACGGCAAGAATTCCTTTATACCGGAAGGTGGAGGCGAACCGATATTCGTGGCCGAACGCAACTCGGCACACGCCATGAACAATGATAAAGTGCGTATCGCCTTCTATGCCAAGCGTCGCGGACGCGAAGCCGAAGGAGAAGTCATCGAGATACTGGAACGTGCCAACGACACCTTCGTGGGTACCCTGGAAGTTGCCAAGTCATACGCTTTCCTTGTAACGGAAAACCGTACGCTTGCCAACGACATCTTCATCCCCAAAGAAAAGTTGAAAGGCGGCAAGACGGGCGACAAAGCCATCGTAAAGGTGGTGGAATGGCCCGACAAAGCCAAGAACCCCATCGGCCAGGTAATCGACATCCTGGGGCGCGCAGGAGACAATACCACCGAGATGCACGCCATCCTGGCGGAATTCGGCCTGCCCTATGTCTACCCCGCTGCCGTAGAGAAAGCTGCCGACAAGATACCCGCCGAAATCTCCGCCGAGGAAATAGCCCGACGTGAGGACTTCCGGGGTGTGACCACCTTCACCATCGACCCCAAGGATGCCAAGGACTTCGACGACGCCCTCTCCATCCGCAAACTGAAAGGGGGACTTTGGGAAGTAGGCGTACACATTGCCGACGTGACCCACTACGTGAAAGAGGGCGGCATCATAGACAAGGAAGCCGAGAAGCGTGCCACATCCGTCTACCTCGTAGACCGCACCATCCCAATGCTCCCCGAACGGTTGTGTAATTTCATCTGTTCACTCCGCCCCGACGAAGAGAAGCTTGCCTACTCCGTCATCTTTGAAATGACGGAAAAAGGCGAAGTGAAGAACTCACGCGTGGTACATACCGTCATCAAGAGCGACCGCCGCTTCACCTACGAAGAAGCCCAGGAGATTATAGAAACCGGCAAAGGAGACTTCCAGGAAGAGGTGCTCCAACTGGATAAGCTTGCCAAAATACTGCGTGAGAACCGCTTTAAGGCAGGAGCCATCAACTTCGACCGCTACGAAGTGAAGTTCGAAATTGACGAGAAGGGCAAACCCGTCAGCGTCTACTTCAAGGAGTCGAAAGATGCCAACAAGCTGATAGAGGAGTTCATGCTGCTTGCCAACCGCACCGTAGCCGAAAAGATAGGCCGCGTGCCCAAAGGCAAGAAAGCCAAAGTGTTGCCATACCGTATTCACGACCTCCCCGACCCGGAGAAGCTGGACAACCTGGCACAGTTCATCGCCCGTTTCGGCTACAAGCTGCGTACCAGCGGTACAAAGACCGACATCTCCAAGTCCATCAACCACCTGCTGGACGACATCCAGGGCAAGAAGGAGGAGAACTTGATTGAAACCGTCTCCATCCGCGCCATGCAGAAGGCACGCTACTCCGTGCATAACGTGGGGCACTATGGTTTGGCTTTCGATTACTATACCCATTTCACCTCGCCCATCCGCCGCTATCCGGATATGATGGTACACCGTCTGCTCACCAAGTACTTGGACCAGGGAGGCCGCACCGTGTCCGAACAGAAATACGAAGCCCTCTGCGAACACAGCAGCAGCATGGAGCAGATAGCCTCCAACGCGGAACGCGCCTCCATCAAGTACAAGCAAGTAGAATTCATGACCGAACGCCTGGGACAGACCTTCGACGGCGTCATCTCCGGCGTAACGGAATGGGGACTCTACGTGGAGCTGAATGAGAACAAGTGCGAAGGCATGATTCCCATCCGCGACCTCGACGATGACTATTACGAATTCGATGAAAAGAACTACTGCCTGCGCGGACGCCGCAAAAATAAAATTTATAGTCTGGGAGATGCCATTACCATTAAGGTGGCACGCGCTAACTTGGAAAAGAAGCAGCTGGACTTTGCACTGGTGTAACCTCACCCCCGACCCCTCTCCGAAAGAGAGGGGAGAGGAGAGCAATGAATTGAAAACTTGCGAAACTTGAGTGAAGTGAAATAAAGAATAACCCTACAATATTAAATATCCCCACTTCCCCACTCCCCTCTCTTTCGGAGAGGGGCCGGGGGTGAGGCTTTGCACATGAAGACAATTACTATTACAGACCCTACACAGATTGAGGAAATTATCCGTAAATGCCCATACTGCATAGTGGGCATCACAGACCTTGAAGGAAACCCATATGCGGTTCCCATGAACTTTGCCTATCAAGACGGGGTAATATACTTGCATTCCGGCCCGGAAGGCAGTAAAGTGGAGATGGTAACAAAGCACCCGCAAGTTTGCATCACCTTCTGCGAAGGACACGAGCTGGTTTATATGCACCGGCAAGTGGCATGCAGCTACAGCATGAAGTCGCGCAGTGTTATCTGTCGTGGGAAAGTACACTTCGTGGAAGACATGGAAGAGAAGCGACGCGTACTCGACATGCTGATGAAGCAATATACGGAAAATGAATGCAAATATGCCGAACCCGCCGTACGCAATGTCAAGATATGGGAAGTGAAAGTAGAGAAAATAAGCTGCCGGTCATTCGGGTTAAGACCAAGCGAACTATAAATACCATCTGCCGGTCACCTGCTCCACATTGATGGAGCGGATAACCGGCAGAAATATTTACTTTTACAACGGATATTCCTCAAATGCATACAACAGCGTCGAAAGATACCGTTCTCCCGTATCGGGTAGCAGCGCTACAATCGTCTTTCCTTCATTCTCGGGCAACCGTGCCAAGCGGGTAGCTGCAGCAACGGCAGCTCCCGAAGAGATGCCGACCAACAATCCCTCATACTTCGCCAGTTCGCGGCCCGTACGTATGGCGTCATCATTGGATACCTGCAGAACTTCGTCTATTACGGCACTGTTATAGTTCTTTGGCACAAATCCGGCACCGATACCTTGTATTTTATGGGGACTGGGCTTCCCACCGGAAAGCACGGGAGAATCTTCGGGCTCCACAGCCACAATCTTTACCTTCGGGTTATTGGCTTTCAAGGCTGCACCCACACCACTCACTGTGCCTCCCGTACCTACACCGGCCACGAAAATATCCACCCGGCCGTCTGTATCACGCCAGATTTCTTGTCCGGTAGTACGCTCGTGCATTGCCGGATTGGCAGGGTTGTCAAATTGCTGTAGAATCAGCGAGCCGGGGTTGGCGGCTTTCAGTTCTTCGGCACGGGCTATGGCGCCTTTCATACCGTCGGCACCCGGAGTCAGTACCAATTCCGCACCGAGGGCTTTCAAGAGGTTGCGGCGTTCCAAGCTCATTGTGTCGGGCATTGTCAGTATCAGCTTGTAACCTTTGGCAGCGGCCACAAAAGCCAGCCCTACGCCCGTATTCCCACTGGTAGGTTCGATGATGGTAGCACCGGGCTTCAACAGTCCTTTTGCCTCGGCATCTTCTATCATGGCAAGCGCCACGCGGTCCTTCACACTGCCGGCGGGGTTAAAATATTCCAATTTGGCGATAACACGGGCTTTCAGACGCTTATTCTTGTTATAATTATTCAACTCCAGCAAGGGAGTGTTGCCTACCAGGTCGGTAAGGCGTTCTGCTATCTTCTTCATAATCCAACTGTTTTTAAATTCCTCATTCCCCTAAGGGAAAAGACTAACAATCCGGAGTGGAACGAGGTATGTTATTTCTTACAAGACAAAAGTAGCGCAAAATTGGTTCGTAGAAAATACCACAAATATGGTAAATACGTACTATAAATGAGGGATATGTAGGATATTTGACGAGTATTTCCTATCTTTGTTGCCACTTTTAAACTTAAGGATATCATAATGAGTCCACTCAACTTTACCCACATTTTGACACAAGCAGTCGATGAGCTATCGGAAAGCGAATCATACAAAGGACTGTTTCACCAGCATACGGACGGCAACCCGCTGCCTTCGGCAAAAGTGCTGCGCGACATCATCGAACTGGCGCGAGCCATCATCTTCCCCGGATATTTCGGAAATTCTACGGTCAACAGCCGTACGGTGACTTACCATATCGGTGTCAATGTCGAACGCTTGTTCGACCTGCTGACCGAGCAAATCCTTGCCGGCCTCTGCTTTGCAGGCGACGGCGAATGCAACTGTTGTACCGAGCTCCAACGGGAAGAAGCCGCCTTATTGGCTGCCAAGTTCATCAGCAACCTGCCGGCAATGAGACGTACACTCGCCACAGATGTGGAAGCCGCCTACAACGGTGACCCCGCCGCACAGTCGTTCGGCGAAGTCATCAGCTGCTATCCGGCCATCCGCGCCATCAGCAACTACCGCATCGCACACGAGTTGCTCAAGTTGGGTGTTCCCCTCATTCCCCGCATCATCACCGAGATGGCGCACAGTGAAACGGGAATCGATATCCATCCAGGAGCGGAAATAGGTGGTTATTTTACCATCGACCACGGTACGGGTGTGGTAATCGGCGAGACCTGCATCATCGGCAACAACGTGAAGCTGTACCAGGGTGTGACCCTCGGTGCCAAGAGCTTCCCGCTAGACGAAGACGGCAAGCCCATCAAGGGTATTCCCCGCCATCCCATTCTGGAAGACAATGTGATAGTCTATTCCAACGCCACCATATTGGGACGCATCACCATCGGACAAGGAGCCACCGTAGGCGGCAATATCTGGGTGACAGAAGATGTTCCCGCAGGAGCAAGGATTGTACAGACAAAGGCCAAGAAGTAAGTCACAAACAACCAATAAACAATTAAAATCGTAAATAACTCAAATCAGCAGTTCAAGTAGTTAAATGGTTATCAGCCACTAATGAGAGAAACGAGTGACAACTACCCAGATTGCCGATTCACATAAAGTAAATGCATAGATGAGCGAACAATCTTTTGAAATGATTGCCAAAACCTTCCAAGGACTGGAAGAGGTACTGGCACAAGAGCTGACTGCACTGGGCGCCAACGAAATAGAAATAGGCCGCCGCATGGTATCTTTCAGTGGTGATAAGGAAATGATGTACAAGGCAAACTTCTGCCTGCGTACAGCCATCCGGATACTGAAACCCATCAAACACTTCACAGCCAAAGATGCCGACGAGGTTTACGAACAGATTAAAGCCATCCGATGGGAAGACTATCTGGATACGGACAAGACCTTTGCCGTGGACGCGGTTGTATTCAGTGAAGAGTTCCGTCATTCCAAGTTCGTTTCCTACAAGGTGAAGGATGCCATCGTGGACTATTTCCGCGAGAAGACCGGCGAACGTCCCGGCGTGCGTGTCAACAAACCGGACGTGCTGCTGAACATACACATTGCCGAAACCAAATGTACGCTGTCTCTCGACTCCAGCGGCGAATCGCTGCACCGCCGCGGTTATCGCCAGGAAGCAGTAGAGGCCCCGCTGAATGAGGTGCTGGCCGCCGGCATGATATTGATGACCGGCTGGCGTGGCGAATGCGACCTGATAGACCCGATGTGTGGTTCGGGAACCATTCCCATCGAAGCGGCGCTGATTGCACGCAACATCGCTCCGGGCGTATTCCGCAAGGAGTTCGCTTTCGAGAAGTGGGTGGATTTTGACCAGGAGCTGTTCGACACGATATACAATGACGACAGCCAGGAACGTGAATTTACGCATAAGATATACGGTTACGACAACAGCCCGAAGGCAAACGAAATTGCCACACACAATATAAAGGCTGCCGGCGTAAGCAAGGACGTGGTATTGAAGCTGCAACCTTTCCAGCAATTCGAGCAACCTGCGGAGAAATCCATCATCATCACCAATCCTCCCTACGGTGAGCGTATCTCTACCAACGACCTGCTGGGCCTTTACTCCATGATTGGCGAGCGTCTGAAACATGCCTTTACGGGCAACACCGCATGGATTCTTTCTTACCGGGAAGAGTGCTTCGACCAAATCGGGCTAAAAGCCACCTCCAAGATACCTTTATTCAATGGTGCGCTGGAATGCGAATTCCGCCAGTACGAAATCTTCGATGGAAAGTACAAGGAATTTCGTGCCGAAGGCGAGGAGTTGAGCAAGGAGCGCAAAGAATTTCGTCCGGCTTCTGGGGAACGGAAAGAGTTCAAACCCGGAGAAAGACGCGAATTCCGTCCCCGATTCAGTGGAGAGAGACGTGAATTCGGTAGCGAAAGACGCGAGTTCAACGGCGAACGCAGACCAAGAGAATTCAAGGACGGCGAAAAGCGCGAATTCCGTCCGCGTGAAAGAAGAGAGTTCAAGGATGGGGAAAGACGGGAGTTCAGACCGAGGGAAAGACGTGAATTCGGTGGAGAACGCAGAACAAGGTCGGGTGAGTCTTACCCGGAAAGCAAAAGAAGAGAGGCGGGAAAGAAGGAAGAAGAATAACACGAACAATGACAAGGAGAATGAATGCAAAGAAAATAAGTAAGAGCATTCTTGCACTGCTGATAACAGTACCTGCTCTGCTTGCAACAAACGCTATGGCACAAGAACTAAAAAAGCCGACCCTGGAAGATCTGATCCCCGGAGGTGAGACCTACCACAAACCGGAAAACAAATCGTACCAGTGGTGGGGCGATGCCGCTTGTCTGGAACTTGGCATCGACAATATAGAAGGTACATGGGCTGTCAAAGGATTAGGTGCCAAGCCCGGAGAGAAATTCACTGCCATCACATTGGAAGAAGCCAACGCGCTGCTGGAAGAAAAAGGACTTGGAAAACTGAGTCATTTCCATGCTGCAAAGGCTGTCAACGTACCCCGAGGCGTCAATCTGGGTATTCAAGTCCAAATAGACCCACTCCTGCTGCTGAACACCGGCAAGTACCGTGCCCTCGTCGACTGGAAGAAGAAAAAAGTCATCTGGAGCCAGCCTTGCCCCGCCCAAGCCGCAAATGAGGATTGGAACGAGGTAAGCCGCCATTTGGCTTATACTATCGGCAATAATCTCTATGTGATGACCAGTGACGGGCAAACCCTGAAAGTCACCAACGAACCGGAAGGTATCGTCTGCGGACAAAGTGTGCACCGCAATGAATTCGGCATTTCAAAAGGCACTTTCTGGAATCCTGCCGGGGACCTGCTGGCCTTTTATCGAATGAACGAAAGCATGGTCACCCCCTATCCATTGGTTGACATCACGACAAGAATAGCACTGGTGGATAAAATACGCTACCCCATGGCCGGCATGCTCAGCCATCAGGTAAAGGCAGGTATCTACAATCCGGCTACTCAAAAGACCATCTACCTAGACATGGGCGACCCAAAAGACCGCTACTTCACCAACATCACCTGGGCACCGGATGGCAAAAGCCTCTATCTGATAGAGCTAAACCGAGACCAAAACCACTCCGAACTGTGCCGGTACGATGCTGAAAGCGGAAAGCTGCAACAAGTGCTCATCGAAGAGAGACATCCCAAATATGTGGAGCCGCAATCTCCCATTCTATTCCTGCCATGGGACAGCCACAAGTTCATCTATCAAAGCCAGCGTGACGGCTTCAACCATCTGTACCTATACAATACGGAAGGGGAACTGCTGAAGCAACTCACCTCCGGCCCCTGGCTTGTACAAGACATCGTAGGTTTTAACCGGAACACGAAAGAGCTCATCATCAAGAGTACGGAAATCTCTCCTTTGCAGAGCAACCTTTACGCTGTCAACCTGAAGAATGGCAAACGCAGCTTGATAGGAGACCCAACCGGCATGCACTCGGCACAAATTTCCGGTTTCATGGGAACTTACCTCATCGACAATGCCTCTTCGCCCACTTGCCCCCGTATCATAAAACTGATGTCCACCAACCCGAAAAAACAACGGGAACACACACTGCTGACAGCCAAGAACCCCTACGAAGGCTTTGAAATGCCCAGCATAGAAGTAGGCACCATCAAAGCCGCCGACGGCAAGACAGACTTATACTACCGCCTGATAAAGCCTACCGACTTCGACCCGGCAAAGAAGTATCCCGCCATCGTCTACGTATACGGCGGCCCGCACGCCCAGATGATAACGAACGGCTGGATGAACGATGCCCGCGGCTGGGACATCTACATGGCAAACAAAGGCTACATCATGTTCAGCCTCGACAACCGTGGCAGCAGCAACCGTGGACTGGAGTTTGAAAACGCCACCTTCCGCCAGCTGGGCATCGAAGAGGGCAAAGACCAGGTGAAGGGCGTAGAATTCCTGAAAAGCCAGCCTTATGTGGACGGAGAGCGTATCGGCGTGCACGGCTGGAGCTTCGGAGGACACATGACTACGGCGCTGATGCTGCGCTATCCCGAAATTTTCAAGGTAGGCGTTGCCGGCGGACCGGTTATCGACTGGGGATACTACGAGATAATGTACGGTGAGCGCTATATGGACACTCCGCAAGCGAACCCGGAAGGCTACAAGCAGACAAATCTGAAAAACCTTGCCGGTAACTTGAAAGGACATCTGCTCATCATACACGACGACCACGACGACACCTGCGTGCCGCAGCACACCCTTTCATTCATGAAGGCGTGCGTGGATGCCCGTACCTATCCCGATTTGTTTATCTATCCCACGCACAAGCACAACGTCCTGGGACGCGACCGTGTGCATCTGCACGAGAAGATAACAAGATATTTTGAAGAATATCTTTAATGTACAATGTACCGTACAATTTGCTATGCAGTGCGGGCGTGCAAATAGGGAGTAGATGGTAGAAGAAAGAAGAGAATAAAAGAGAGAATAAATCATTAAGTATAACAATCTGTACAACTTACCTGATGCCCCACAGCACAGACAAATTGTACATTGTAAATTGTAAATGAACCCATGAAAGTATTATTATTAGGCTCCGGTGGCCGCGAACACGCTCTGGCATGGAAGATTGCCCAAAGCCCGAAAGTAGAGAAACTATATATTGCGCCCGGCAATGCAGGTACAAGCGAAGCAGGCGAGAATGTGAACCTGAAGGCGACAGACTTTCCCGCACTCAAGGCCTTTGCCCTTGAGAAAGAAATCGACATGATTGTTGTGGGTCCCGAAGACCCGTTGGTACAAGGCATCTTCGACAGCTTCAAGGAAGACCCTGCCACCTGCCATATCGACATCATCGGCCCCACCGCCAAAGGTGCCACACTGGAAGGTAGCAAGGAATTTGCCAAAGGCTTCATGATGCGCCACAACATCCCCACTGCCCGCTACAAGAGCATCACCGCCGACAACTTGCAGGAGGGACTCGACTTCCTCGCTTCCCTCGAAGCGCCTTACGTACTGAAGGCCGACGGACTGTGTGCAGGCAAGGGCGTGCTGATTCTCCCCACACTGGAAGAAGCTCAGAAAGAGCTGAAGGAAATGCTGGGCGGCATGTTCGGCGATGCCAGCGCCACGGTAGTCATTGAAGAGTTCCTCAGCGGCATCGAATGCTCCGTATTCGTGATGACAGACGGCCGCCACTATAAGGTATTGCCCGTAGCCAAAGATTACAAGCGTATCGGCGAAGGCGACAAAGGCCTCAACACCGGCGGTATGGGCAGCGTTACTCCCGTACCTTTTGCCGACGAAACATTTATGGAAAAAGTACGCACCCGCATCATCGAACCTACCGTAAACGGTCTGCTGGAAGAAGAAATCGGCTACCAAGGCTTCATCTTCCTGGGACTTATCAACGTGAAGGGCGAACCGATGGTGATTGAATACAACGTCCGCATGGGCGACCCCGAAACCGAAAGTGTAATGCTGCGTATCAAGAGCGACCTGGTAGACCTACTCGAAGGCGTTGCCCAGGGCGACCTCGACCAGCGTACACTGGAATTCGACCCACGCACAGCCGCTTGCGTCATGCTGGTGAGCGGAGGATATCCGGAAGCCTACGAAAAGGGCAAGGTGATGACCGGATTCGAGAAGGCTGCCGAAACAGACAGCATCCTCTTCCATGCCGGAACAGCCACCAAAGACGGACAGACCGTAACCTCCGGTGGCCGTGTCATCGCCGTCTGCTCCTATGGTGAAACGAAGGAAGAAGCCTTGCAGAAGAGCTACCGCGTGGCCGACATGATAAACTTCGAGAAGAAATATTTCCGTCGCGACATCGGATTTGACTTATAAATGAGAACGAAGAGATTCCAGAACCGGATAACGGCAGGGCGGTTCACACTACCCACCGCTATCCTGATTTCAGTATCCTGCTGGATACTGACCGCTGTTCTGTTGCCCGAGACGGAGACACAGCAAAGCGGATATTCCCTTTGGGAAACATTCTGCGACTTCTGCATCCCCACCTGGGCAAACCGTCTCTTCAGCTTTATTCTGTATGCCGTCATCGGGTACTTCCTAATACAGCTCAACAATACGTTCGCCATCATCCGGATGCGGGCATCGGTACAGACTTCTGTCTACTTCCTGCTGATATCCGTCTGCCCCAGCCTGCACATGCTGTATGCGGGAGACTTGGCAGCCGCCTCCTTCCTGGTGGCACTGTTTTTCCTCTTCAAGAGCTACCAGCAGGCACGGCCCACAGGCAGTCTCTTCCACGCCTTTGTCTTCATCGGACTGGGCAGCCTGCTTTTTCCGCAGCTCATGCTGTTTGTCCCCATCTTCTGGATAGGTGCCTACAACTTCCAGTCTCTCCAACCCAAAAGTTTCTTCGCTTCCTTGGTAGGATGGAGCGTACCCTACTGGCTGTTGCTGGGACACGCCCTCTACTACGGGCAAATGGAACTCTTCTGCCAACCCTTCCGCGAGCTGGTGACCTTCGCTCCCACCCGGTTCGACTATCAGCCGTGGGAACTCGCCACCCTCGGGTATCTCCTTGTTCTGTTCATCGTCAGCGCGGCACACTGTCTCATTGCCGGCTATGAAGACAAGATACGCACCCGAAGCTATCTACACTTCCTCATCCTGCTGAATTTCTGCATCTTTGTCTATATCGGACTGCAACCGGTATTGAGTGTCCACCTGATGTCCTTCCTGCTCATCGGTGTCAGCATCCTGGCGGGACACTTGTTTGTACTGACAAATAGCCGCAGTTCCAATATATTCTTCATTTGTGCATTTATCGGATTATTCATTCTATTAGGATTCAACATATGGACGCTTTTGTAGATACACTCGTACAGCTGCTGATTGACTGGGGATATGTCGGTCTGTTCATCTCTGCCCTATTGGCAGGAAGCATCATTCCGTTCAGTTCCGAGATAGTGATGGTAGCACTGGTCAAGGTCGGTCTGAGCCCGGCACTGTGCGTACTCTCTGCCACCTTGGGAAATACGCTGGGAGGCATGACGTGCTACTACATGGGACGTCTGGGACGTATAGACTGGATTGAGAAATATTTCAAGGTAAAAAGGGAAAAGATAGAACGGATGCAGCATTTCCTCCAAGGGAAAGGGGCACTGATGGCTTCCTTCGCCTTTCTGCCTTTTGTGGGAGAGGCCATAGCCATTGCACTGGGCTTCATGCGCAGTAATCTGATGCTGACCACCACTTCCATGTTTGCAGGGAAGCTGGTGCGCTACATAGCTATGCTGTGGGCACTGCAAGGAGCCATTTCGATGATGAATTATTGACATGTAGTGGGTTTGAGCAATGGATGTATAGATGCAACGCGTTGGATGTATAGATGCAACGTGCTGGATGTATAGATGCAGCACGCTGGATATATAGACGCAACAGCACACTGAACCACAGAGAATTAAATAAAATAAAAACATTCAACAAAAGCAGAAGTGATGCAACGAATCATAGAGAAGACGGAAGACGGAAGTGCGACACTGTTTGTACCGGAACTGAATGAACATTATCATTCGGTAAAAGGGGCACGTACAGAGTCACAGCACATCTTCATCGACATGGGACTGAAAGTATCCGCTACTGCCCGCCCGCATATCCTTGAAATCGGTTTCGGCACCGGGCTGAATGCCCTGCTTACACTGGAAACTGCCGAAAAGGGAAAGAGACCAGTGCACTATACCGGTATCGAACTCTATCCGCTTGCATGGCCGGAGGTGGATGCGCTAAAATATAGCGACAATCCTCTGTTCGAGGAACTGCATCGGGCTGCGTGGGAAGAAGAAGTTGCCATAACTCCTTATTTCACACTGAGAAAAGTGCGGGCAGATGTCGAAACAATAAGCATTGACAGTTTGTTAATGATTAATAAATCTCCGTTCGATGTTGTCTACTTCGATGCCTTTGCACCCGAAAAGCAACCGGGAATGTGGGAGGAAAAAGTCTTCCGGAATATCCATGCCGCCATGAGCACCGATGGCGTGCTGACCACCTACTGCGCCAAAGGAGTAATACGCCGCATGCTGCAAGCCGTAGGATTCAAGGTAGAGCGTCTCCCAGGTCCCCCCGGAGGGAAACGGGAGATACTGAGGGGAAGGAAAGAGGAAGTGATAATGGATAAGGAATAGTTGATAATGGATAGTTGATGCCCCCTGCCACAGCGCAGCCAAATTGTAAATTGTAAATAGTAAATTGTAAATGAAAAAGTTTTGTTTTTTACTCCTCATAGCCACCTTGCTCTTCTCGTGCAAGCAAGGAGGCCAACAGAACAAGAAGAATGACGATAAACCCGTGATTACCGTCACCATCGAGCCGCTGCGGTATTTCACCGAAGCCATTGCCGGCGATGAATTCACCGTCGTCAGCATGGTGCCCAAAGGTTCAAGTCCGGAAACCTACGACCCCACGCCCCAGCAGCTTGTCGACCTTGCCCAAAGCAAGGCCTATTTCCGCATCGGCTACATCGGTTTCGAGCAGACATGGACGGAAAAACTGACGGACAATGCTCCCCACCTGCAATTCTTCGATATGTCCGAGAATGTGGAACTCATTCTGGACGATACCCATGCACATCATCATAAAGACGGGCATGTACACGAAGGCCATACGCACGCCGGTGGTGTGGAACCCCACATCTGGAATTCCACCATCAACGCCCAAATCATTGCCGGAAACATTCTGAATGCACTCTGCGCCATAGACAAAGCCAATGAAAGCGTCTACATGGAACGTTACAACGTACTCATCCGGCAGATAGAGCATACAGACAGCCTCATCTGCCAGATGCTTTCCAGCCCGAATGCCGACCGTGCCTTCATGATTTATCATCCGGCACTTTCCTACTTTGCCCGCGACTACAACCTGAACCAGATTCCTATCGAGGCAGGTGGAAAGGAGCCCTCCCCCGCCCATCTGAAGAGCCTGATAAACTCCTGCAAGAAGGAGAAGGTACGCATCATCTTTGTACAGCCGGAATTCGACCGCCGCAATGCCGACCTTATCGCCCAGCAGACCGGAACCCGGGTAGTGGCTATCAATCCCCTCTCATACGACTGGGAGGAGGAGATGATGAATACGGCCAGAGCGCTTGTAAAAGAGTAAACGATGATTCTGTCCATTTAACGAAGAAGAAGCTATGCCTGCATCCCCCATTATAGAGATAAAGAACCTCAGCGCCGGATACGATAACCGGACCGTACTGCATGATATAAACCTGACTATCTACGAACGTGATTTTCTGGGTATCATCGGTCCCAACGGTGGTGGAAAGACTACCCTTATCAAATGTATACTGGGACTGCTGAAACCCACTACCGGGGAGATTCTATATCACTCCTGCCCTCCATCCCCCTCCGAAATTGCCAATTGTCAATTATCAACTGTCAATTGTCAATTATCCATGGGTTACTTGCCCCAGTACAGCAGCATCGACCGGAAATTTCCCATCACCGTAGAGGAGGTCATCCTTTCAGGACTCAGCAGCAAGAAGCCGCTGGCTTCACGCTTCACCGCCCGACACCGCGAGAAAGCCTCTGCCGTGATAGCCCGCATGGGGCTGGAAGGCATGGAGCAGCGTGCCATCGGCGCTTTGAGCGGCGGACAGTTGCAACGTGCCCTCCTGGGCCGTGCCATCATCTCCGACCCGCAGGTGGTGATTCTCGACGAACCCAGCACATACATCGACAAGCGTTTCGAAGCCCGCCTCTACGAACTGCTGGCAGAGATAAACAAGGATTGCGCCATTATTCTCGTCAGCCACGACATCGGCACGGTGTTGCAGCAAGTCAAGTCCATTGCCTGCGTCAACGAAACCCTGGACTACCATCCCGATACCGGCGTTACGGAAGAATGGCTGGAACGCAACTTCAACTGCCCGATAGAGTTGCTGGGGCACGGGACACTGCCGCACAGGATATTGAAAGAACACAAGCATTCTCACGGATGACTGGAAGCAAAGGAGGCCGACCCATTGTAGAACCGACCTCCCGTTACCCTTCCGAATAACTATCCGACAATCTTCTTACCCGTCATTTATATTGGAAAGCCTTATACGAATGGGGTAGTAATGACAAACGGAAAGAGTTCTTTGGTGTCACCGGACGCCTGCTCTGTACGGGTTCGGCAGGAAGGGGAGCCAGAATATCTCCATTCTCCAGATTTTCCAACCTCGTCACCTCATCATCGGTAACAATACGCACTTCCACCGGTTCATCATTGAAGTTCTCCACCACCAGTGTTTTATTGTCATACACAAACAATCCGACTTTGGAGGGAGCCTCCAGATAGATATCCATATCCCTACTCATAATGCGGCGAATCTCATTCAAGGCTTTTGCCGGAAAATCATATAAATTTCCCATATCATCGGGAATGGTCAATACATATAGATTGCCGGCGGCATAGGGAGCTCTCAACAAAATAGGATACCCCGATACTCCTCCCGTCAACGGACGGCCCGCACTGACTACTTCCCAAGCATCATTCGTATAATACTGAACCTGCGGTATCAATAAATCGCGTCCGGCTTGTCCATATCGGCCAAAATCATTGACAAGAGCTTTCAAATCGGTACAACGCAACTCTACTATTTCGGCAATTTTTTCAGGAATGGCTTTCAGCAAGCCGCTTGTAATCACCACATCCCGTCCGCTTTGCAATTGCTTCCTAATGTCGGTCATGAGCTCCGGAGCTTGAGCCGCCTGGGCAGTCAGCAGCACCACTTGTTGGTCTTTCGGAAAAACGGGACGTATATCCATCGGCAAACCTATCATGCCCAGATAATTCTGCAAGAAATCATCACCCGCCACATGAAAAGGCTTGTAGGACTTGATGCCAATGGGGTTACCCAACTTACCTACCAGTTTATCAGTCTGTTTCAATACAACATCCGCAATGCGTGCCATGGTGGTAGGCTCTATGGAAGTTCCGTTCTTCTGCCGGATAGGGGCAGTCATCTCATCATAATTAAAGCTGGTGCCCATGCCCTGCCAAGGGGTACGGAACCTGGGAGACAACTTCACGCCCAGAAGCTGGTTATAGGCAAAGAGAATGATTTCGGGAGCCTTGGCAAGCATGGTCAGATGCAGCTGCTCAGCATAGCGGTCCATACCCAGATTCAGTCCACCGGAGTCCACCCATCCTCCACCATTGTAGCCCGGACGCAGATTATCAAAATAACGGATAATATTATAGCTTAGATAATTCTGCAGATGCTGGTTGCCGGCAGGGTCCCTTGTTTCGGTACCCGTCCAGACACCGTCAAAGAGTTGGGGACCTTCCTCCAGATTAAAGCCCAAACCTTGGAAATGGTCGTACCAGTTGGGATACTTGATGATTACCTTTACACGAGGATTCACCTTCTTGGCAGGTTTCAGCACAAGGTCGCGCCCGGCTTCAGTCATCAGCTTCAAACGGTATTCCGTCCAGCTCTGCGTACCTTTGGCTTTTATCTCTATGTCCGACTTGCAACTGGTGAAGAAAAAGTCATCCAGAATAAACTCGTCAAAGTGCTTTGCCGTATGTTCTGCAATCTTTCGCACCATCTCACGATGCTCGGGATTGGAATAGCAGAACGTCTCGAAACTGTTCGCCTCGTTGATGGTGTAGGTAATTCCTCCGGCAGTCTCTATTCCCCGGTCATGGAAAAATTTCTTAGCTTGCTCCAGGGTGGCGTCATCCACAATCAGTAAATCACGATGTGTTTCCAAATAAATCTTGTCCACTTCCAACTGTTGTGAAATCACATTCCAAGTCGAATCCAGCCAATGGATGTCCTTCATCTTGTCTACCTCGTAGGCACGTACATAGACCGATACCTTAAAATTGTCATAAGCTTTTGCCTGCATGGCCATAGTGCAGACCATGCAGAGCAGAAAAGCTACAATTACAAACTTATCTACCTTTATTTTACTGTTCATTACCATTCAATATTTTCTGAGATGCCAATACCATATACATAAACCACGTAGCATGTCCGCCCAAACAGTACTCACCTTCCTGCCATAAGAACGGGAAATGAAGTAATTCGGGCAAGTCGGGACGAATCAGATTTGTACCCGGAGACACTCCACCCGGAATATAAGACCAGTCGGCACGGTTGACACCATAGGCGGCTTTCATCGTTTCGGCACCGACTCCCGTTACAAACGCTGCCTGATTACGTCCCGGATGCATACCGAGCAGGTATTGGACAGCATTGAAAATATAGTCCGGTGCAAACAAGTCAGGATAGGCAGCATGCAGGTAACAGTAATTGTAGCCCAGATGCTGGGGTTCCCATGAACCGGAAGAACGGTTACCTCTGTCATGCGGCACTCCATACGGAGTTTTACTGCTATACTCCTGATACATAGCCTGCAACTCCGGCAGTGCTTTGCGAACAGCCTTGCTGAAACGTGCATTTCCCACAGCTTTGTCGAAACGTCCGATGAACCAACCCGTCTGACGGATATTCTTGCAGATGAAATCCTGCTGCTGCAAAACGAAATCACGGTACTCCACTTCCTTTGTCGCCAGATAAAGTTCTACGGCAGCATGTACCTTGGCTGTCAGCACCCGGTTGTTGTCGCAGCGGGTAATCCTGAACAATTCACGGGCTATCTCCAGACAATCCGCTCCCAATGCATCGTTATGTCCCTTCAAGACACGTGAAATACCTGCCAGCCAAGCGGCTACCTGAAGTTCCCTACCAGGGTTGTCTTCCGTAAACACCCAGCGGTCGTCGGCAGTCCCACTGACATGGTCTGTATGGGCCGACGCATCACCCAAGTGTGCATACTGGCGTACGGTAGGACACAGAATCCCTCTGTAGAGACGCCCCAGAGCCTTCCAACCCGCCACTATCGTCAAAGCACCGTTTTCCACCTGCTGCAACAAGTCATTCTTTCCATCCGGCTGGTGAATCTCGACTATCTTCTTTTCAAAATCTATGGAAGTCTCGTCCCAATAGGTACCAAAGTTCTCACAAGCCATGGCAAGTATATAGGCCTCGCCTGCCTGGGATTCCACACGCAGGTCATAGTCCCCCGCATCGTGCCATCCACCCACATTCAGCCCTGGAACCAAATCACCCGGCTGGTACTTACAAAGAGTAGAGGTTCCCTGAGTATATCCGTCTATATGGTTGATATCGGTTTTGGCCATACGTGCATCGTCATGATGACAGAAGTCATGCCATACACGGTATTTTTCGTTCACACGCATGTGGCACATCTGTACCGGCAAAAAGTATTCCACCTCTGCCTGCCAGATACCCTTGTCCCACACATCTTTGGCAATGCGGAACACCGGAGAAGCAGCATCGCCGTACATTACCTGATAGAGCCCTTCTTCCGTCACTTCCGTGAAATCGAACTGCAGATAGTGGTAGCGTTGGAAATCTCCCCAATCCTTGGCAGCCTGCTGCTTTACCAGTTTCCTGCCATCGGCAGCAATGCGATAAAGGGCAGGTTGCTTGAAGTCTGTATCCCGTTTATCCAACTCTATGACAGCCACTTTCTTCTGTCCAGGATGGTAACCTACTTGAGAGGCTTGCACCACCGGTGCATAACGCCAGTCTTTAGTGACTGTCGGACGGATTATCCATTTCACCGCACCTTCCTTTGTCCCTGCCGGGAACTCCGAACGGAGCACAAACCAACCGTTGTTATGATTTATCCTTCCATCATACAGCAACAAGTCTCCTTTCTCACTTTCAATCGTAATCTTTGCCAAATCATCCTGAGGATTGAGTACAAACTTTTTCCCTGCGGCCAAAGGAGCAGAGACGATATCATCGGCAATCATCGGGTTATAAGTCTTTCTATCCAACAGCAACTGGTCCAAATCAGCTTTCCCGTCAGGATTGAAATCTCCGATATGCTCCATATTGGAAGACTGTTTCATGGTGGGCCCCATCGCCTGGTGGGGAAAGACTCCCGTCCGGTTGTCCATAATCCACGGCTTGCCCAGCAAAGTGGAAGGTACCAATTCCAGATTAAAGCCCAACTTGCCGGCAAACCGCTCGGGCACTGGTTGGTCCAAATCAACGGTCAATACCAGATAATCCTTCTCGCCTTTGACCTTAATGGTATAGCCAAAAACAAAATCCGGATAAAGCATCGGATTAAAGCCTGCCATGTGTTTGGCCGAATCCGGATAACTCAATGTGACACGGATTTCATTGTCAGCCTCATCCACCACCCGGCTTCTCATCTTGGGCAATCCCTGCCACTGCCCTTGCGAGATTTCAAAGCGCACATCTCCATTGGCAGCCCTGCGGTCTCCATTCAAAACAAGGGTCAGTCCTCCCTGGTGTCCTTCAGGGTAGACGTCACTGAACACCATCACATTGGCCCCGCCATTCTCAAAATATCCCGATGGATTGATTCTGAAATCCTGGGCGTGCAGCCCCATACAAAGCATCAGTGATGCTGCACCTGCTATAAATTTTTTCATAAATACTATTTTAAACGATTATGTATTTCTACTCCCAAGCGTACCGTATGATATGGGCAACGCCACATACTCACTTTGGGAGTATCCTTCTTGGGTTCTCCATCAAAACAATCACTGTACCATTCACCGTATTCCCGGTCTATCATACAGTCCTTTACGAAAGTCCAAACCGTATCGGCCGATTGCAGATAAACGTCATTCCCGCTGATTTGCCAGGCATTGACACAAGCTATCATCGTTTCAATCTGGCCCCACCATGAGGCATGCCCGGTTGTTCTTCCGCCCTTCTTTTCATACATCATATACCCTTTGTCACTCAGTCCTTCCGCCAAGCAAGCATCCGTCACATCCAGCGCAAGCCGATTCGCCCTATCCATCAGTTGCCGGTCTTCTAACACACGGGCAGCCTCACAAAGCAGCCATCCCGCCTCTACATCATGTCCATAAGAGTCCATCTCAACCAGACTGTTCCATGCATTATCAAAGAACAAATTAAAATGTCTCTTTGAAGAGTCATAAATGCGGTCCATAAACAACTCGGTGCAGAATTCGAGTCTTTTCCTCAGTCCGTCGTCTTTCCAGCACTGATATAAAAGGGTATAAGCCTCCAGCACGTGCAAATGCGCATTCATAGTCTTGGGTGCATTGTTATCATAATTATCCAGTTGTTTCCAATCTTCAGTAAAAGATTCCACATAACCGTCATATTGCGGTTCGCGGCCTTTCTCCTCCAAGGTATGATATAAACCGACAGCCATATCCAGACTCTCGCTGTTACCTGTTGCCAGATAGTGTTCAGCCAGCCCATAGATGGCGTAGGTCATGGCATACGTATATTTGGAAGCATTCAGCACCTCACCGTCAGGATTGACCAGCCAATATACCCCACCATGTTCCTTGTCTATAAATGTATCAATGAAGTAGCGTTGCGATTTATCCGCAAGCTTCAGATAAGCCTCATCCTTAAACGTACGGTATGCGGCAGAAAAACTCCACAGAATCCGGGCATTCAGAACCCCTCCTCTCGGAGCATCCACTACCGGAGTACCATTCCGCAATACAGTTCCATAAAAACCGCCGTCGGGAGCCACTGCATAATCCATCCAAAACGGCAACACGCTGTCTCTGACATTCGTGACAATCTCTGTACGCATGCGTGTCTGCATATCTGTCTCCCCTGAATGCGACCGGCAGCCTGCCAGACAAGACGCAACCAGCAGTGCTATCCAATAAAACATCTTCCTTTCCATAATTATTCTCTAAAACCATCAAACTTTTCCTTGTATAATTCCCCGTTTATCAGAAACTGGTGTTCGTCGTCTCAAGTACTGGTGTTTGTCATGTCAGACACCGGCTTTCATCACGACAGACCCTGACGTCTATCACAACAACTACTGGTGCCTGACATTTCACTCACAAATATTTTATTATTAAGTGTTTATTTATAATTTATCAATATCCCGGATTCTGGTCAGCCTGATTGATGAGCGGGTTGGTCAGAATCTCATTCGTCGGAATCGGGAAGATTTCCTGATAAGCCTCGTGCTCAAAGAAACGGAATGAGTCACCAGTCTGCAGACAAGCCTCTTGTGAAGAGTTGGCTACTGTTTTCGGATATTCGGCGGCAAACCATTCTTTGCACATACCCATACGGCACAAATCATGGTAAAGCGAGAACTCGGCATTGAATTCATGGCGACGCTCTATAATCAGCGCCACCTTCCATACCGGAGAAGTATAGCCTTTGGCTGCTTTATAGCTTGTATAATAGGTCTCTGCATCCGGCACTTCCACCGTCTGGGTATTCAACATGTCGGCGGGTAGGTCAATCATCGTCGCTCCCATCTCCAAATTACCCCAAGCACGGTTACGTATCTGACGTATCATGTTCCATCCGGTAGCGTTGTCACCTGTCTCGAAACAACATTCTGCATAGTCGAGCATGATGCCTGCATAACGCTTCAAAGTCAACGAAATAGGATTGAATACTTTGTTGTTCTCACCTGGCTTGCATCTCCAGTATTTCAAGGAATAAACAGTAGGCATATTTTCGGAACCTTGGAAAAGACCGTCAAAACCACTTGTCACCCCTACAGTCTGCCCGGTAATGGGATGCGTATCCCCTTTGGCAACAGCAGAGTATTGGCGGCGTTTGTCACCCGGTTCAAAGGAACGTACAAACTCCCAAGAAAGACAGAGAGACCCCCAGCCTCCCCATTCGGGTGCCGCACACATATATCCGTACCACATCATGGCATCTGAAGACGAATCGGCTCCCCAGCCCATATATCCTTGTTCATGATACATCACCTCAAATACAGATTCTTTGGTCCAATGTGTATCCCAGGCATGCAGGTTACCGAAGCAGGGCTCCAATGAATAGGTTCCACTGTCCACTATATCCTTTAGTTCCGTCTTGGCTTTCGTAAAGTCTTTCTTCAACATATACAGCTCGGCCAAATAAGCTTTGCAGAACCCCTTGGTTATACGTCCGTATTCACCATTCATGGGTAACCAGTCCAGATGGTCGCGTCCAAAAGACAAATCTTCCTCGATAGCCGCATAAGTCTCATCCACGGATTCCGGACGTGCCTTTCCTACCGAAGTAGTATAGGTTTCACCGGTAAGCAACATCGGTACCCTTCCGAAAAGTTTCGTCAGGTAAAGGTAGTTATAACCGCGGATGGCACGTGCTTGCGCTTCATAAACGGTCTTGGAATTGCTGTCCGCAAATATAGAGGCATCCGCCGTCTCCAGGCCAGCCAGGAAACGGTTTGCACGGTCCACTGCACGATAACTCATCCGCCATGCAGTCTCCAGGGAACCCTTATCGGGTTTCCAGGCATGACGCTGCCATTCCGCATCCCAACCGGAAGCCTGACAGTCCATCGTAGAATGGTTGGCAGCAAATACCTGAGGCTTGAATCCCCATGTTTCGTCATCACCGGAACCGTGCTGGTCCGTATAAAAGGTATCATAAAGTCCGTTCAATCCGGAAAGGACATTCTCCTCCGTTTTAAACATGAAATCCGCCGGAAGAATATCGTAATGATCCACTTCCAAATAATCGTCACAAGACGTTACGGTGCTTAAGGCCAGCACACCGATCAACAGTTTATATAAGTTTTTCATAATCATATTTTTTATCCGTTAGTATTAGAACTGTACACTCAGACCGAAAGTAACCGACATCGGGAACGGATAACGTCCTCCGTCAAATCCCGAATACAATACATTGGAGTCACCAACTTCCGGATCGCCGAACTTATTGTACGAAGAGATGGTACATACATTGTCGACACTGGCAAATACGCGTGCATTTTCCATTTTCACCGGTTTCAGCACATTCTTCGGGAATGTATATCCTATCTGAATATTTGAAATCTTCAGATAATCCCCCTTCTGGATGTAGGCGTCGGACACACGCATGTTCTTATTATAGTCTGTCTTGGTGATACGCGGATATTTGGCGCCGGTATTCGAAGATGACCATGCATTATTGATATATTCCTTCAGTACATTCTGATAACCGCCGTCGGGTGCATAGACTGAGGTCAAGCGGGCCGAAGAATAAGAAAGGATATCCATACCGGCTACACCGTACAAGTTCATCGAGAAATCAAAGTTTTTCCAGGAAGCGGTAAGGTTCATTCCGTAAGTGAACTTGGGATATCCATTGCCTATAACAGTACGGTCGGCATCGGTAATCTGCCCGTCACCATTCAAATCAACAAACTTATAGTCGCCGGGCTGGGTAGTCTTGTCCTGATATACACCACTTTCAACTCCCTTTTCAACCGCCAGCCTATTCATTTCATCAATTTCGGCCTGGGTTCTGAAAATGCCTTCTACCTTCCAGCCATAGTAGGAACCTACAGGATAGCCGTTCTGTGTAATGGAGTGGTTGTCCCAGTTGTCGCCATCTTGTGCTGACCCTGACTTGCTGAATATCGGATCGCCGACTTCAATAGCCTCGTTCTTCAGGGTAGACCCATTCAGCCTTATGCCGATATTCCAATCGCTGAAGCTCTTGTTCCACGCAGCAGTAAACTCGAAACCTGAGTTACGGATATGTCCCGCGTTAGTATAGACATTGGAGAAACCGGTAGAAGGACGAATCTGGCGATACAGAAGCAGATCCTTTGCGTCACGGATAAAGTAATCGGCAGAGAAAGAAAGCTCATTGTTCATAAAGGCAAAATCAATACCGATATTTGTCTGCTCATTGGTTTCCCATTTCAGGTTGGTATCAATTTCTTTCTGCTGGGCAATACCGGCACCGTTAATCACACTCGAACCATTAAAGAACCAGTACATTGCATTTGCCGAAGACAACTGTGCTATGGACAAGTTGGTACCATTGCCCGCATTACCGGTCTGTCCCCATCCGGCACGCAACTTCAAGTTACTGAACAGTTCTAAATCCTTAATGAACTTTTCCTCGGAAAGACGCCAAGCTACAGAAGCGGAAGGGAATGTACCATAACGATTGCCGGCACCAAAGTTCGAAGAACCGTCGCGGCGTACCGTTGCAGTCACAATATAGCGGTCGTTCAAAGTATAAGTCAGACGGCCGAAGTAAGAAAGGAATCTTGTCTTCAAATCCAGCCCACCATCCGTTTGCTTAGACGATGGGTCATTGGTCAATGAAATTTTGCGGATGTTGTCTGCCGGGAAATCGTTGGCACTGGAATTCAGCCAGGCACCGTTCGTATCGCTGGTAGAGAAACCGGCCATTGCACTTACGCGGTGATGCTCATTGGACCAGTCATAGTTCAAGAACGCTTCCAGACCGAGTGAAGTGGACTGGCTCTGGTTCAGCGAGAACGAGTCCTTACGGTCTTGAGTTCCAAAGGTTCTATCATTATAGGCTGTATAGCCATTATAACCTTTTGTATAATAATTATAACTGGCAATAGTTTTGAAGGTCAACCCTTTGTACAAATCGAGTTGTAGGAAAGCACTGGCGAGCAGACGGTCCCATTTATTGATGCTGTCGGCAGTCTTGGCAGCAGCAACCAGATTGTCAGCTCCCTTGTTCACATCCCCATTACCTTCTTTCTTGTAATGTCCCCAAGTACCGTCGGGCAACACAATAGGCATGGAATAGAAAACACCGTCCTCTACATAATCCATGGTTGGAATGGCTTGTGCATAGTTTCTCAGGTTGCCTCCTCCCATCTTTTCCGAATGTGCATAGTTCAAGTTCAAGCCTACATGCAGAAAGTCTTTCACTTTGTGAGTGATATTAGCGCGTGCCGTCAAGCGTTTAAAATTCGACTCAATCACGATACCCTGGTTGTTCAAATAACCCAGAGATAAGTTGGCTTGGGTATTTTCGCTGCCTCCCGAAGCAGAAAGGTTATAGTTCTGCTGTAATGCCGTGCGTGACATTTCATCCTGCCAGTCAATGCTGTTCAGTCTGCCTATGTAATCCTCGCCATATGCCAGATTGGTCATGGCAATACCGTCATTCTTGACGGCGGAACGTACAGCACTTGCAAACAAGCCCGCATCAGCCACATCAATCTTATTCGAATTGAACTGGAGGGCATAGTTGGCCGAAAAGTTCACCTTTGCCTTCCCCTTACCACCGTTCTTGGTAGTAATCATAATGACGCCATTGGCACCGCGAGTACCATAGATTGCCGTAGCCGAAGCATCCTTCAGAATTTCGATGGACTCTACATCATTAGGATTCAAGAAATCGATGGAAGTTCCTACCTGCACACCGTCCACTACATAGAGTGGGTCGGCAGAACCATTCACGGTTGCCACACCGCGGATACGGATGGAGAAACCTCCTTCCGGGTCACCGGAAGAACGGATGACAGATACACCTGCCGCAGCTCCCTGCAAACCTTGTCCCAAGTTCACCGGATTCCGCTTCATCATTTCCTCCGCATTCACGGAAGCCACAGAACCGGTGAGGTCGGATTTCTTCATCGTACCGTAGCCCACAACAACTACCTCATCCAAGGTTTCGGTATCCTCCTTTAAAGTAATTTTCAGAGCATTCATATTCCCGGTTACTTTGACCGTTCGCGCCAGATAACCGATGTAACTGGTCTTCAGCGTAGAACCTACGGGACACTGCAAGGAGAAGTTACCGTCCAAATCGGTAATCATACCGTTTGTCGTACCTTCCACAATGACATTGGCACCGATGATGGGCTCGCCTTTCTCATCCACCACTTGGCCCTTCACAGTAACTACACTCTGCTGTACGACAGTGACACCTGCAAACGGCTGTACGCTTGTTGCAAAGAGAGGTCCGGCACATGCCAGCGATACTGACATGATACCCAAATACTTCATCACATTTCTCATAAATACTAAATACTTAGGTTTAACAAATACCCCGGTCATAAGCACATCGGGAAAAAGATATGCGACACAATTTTGTGCCACTATAGAGGCACTGCCGTGCCATTGGGAAGGCACATCTGTGCCACCATAGTGGCACAGATTTCGGTAACTATATCCCTTTCTCTTCCATACCGACAGGGGTGAATTCAATATAGATTTTCAAAGATTAAGTTCAGAAACTCAGGGAAGTGCCTTCAACCTGGTTCAACAGTTGCGGTTTGGCCTTTCCACAATCCACTTTCACAACCTGAATACGGTTGTCGGCAGGTAGACAAACCAATCCTTCTGCCTGCTTCTTGTCAGCACTGTATACCTTCAGGCTCATTTTACTCCAATCCATCTCAGCAGTGGACTGCGCCAACTTCAGATGAGGAAGTACCGAACCGTCACGTACCAGCATGATTATCGGCAGACTGCCTGCTTCAATCCGGTGCCATCCGCCTTCGTAGACTTTCTCTGTCTGGTAGTCTATCCATTTTCCTTCGGGAAGGTAAACTGTGCGGCCCGTCATACCGGATTCAAGCAAGGGGGCAACCAGAATCTGCGAACCGAAGAGATACTCGTCATCCACTTTCCATGCTCCCGGATCATCGGGGAATTCTACAAACAAGGCTCTTAGCATCGGTAAGCCCTTTTCTGTACATTCCTTAGCCTGAGCATACACATAAGGCATCAGACGGTACTTCATCTCCGCACTCTTGCGGAAGACATCCTGCACACGCTTGCTGTCGTACAACCACGGCTCTGTCGGAGGTGCCCCATGCGCGCGGGTATGGGAAGTAAGAAAACCGAACGGTATCCAGCGGCAATACAAGTCCTCCGGAGTGGATTTTACAAAGCCGCCCATATCATGGCTCCAGAAGGAGAAACCGGACAAGCCGAAGGACAAGCCTGCACGAAGCGTACCCAGCAGACCCGTGTTCGTAGTTGCAGCATCACCGCCCCAATGCAATGGATAACGCTGGGAACCAGCCCATGCGGCACGTGCCCACATTATATTCTCGTTGTGCAACTTCTTGGTTATCTCGGACACTGCCATATCATAACGCACCGGATAGAGGTTATGCTCATACCATCCGCTCTTGCCGGAAGCGTAAATACCATTCAGTGGAGCAGCCTCGCCAAAGTCTACTTTAATGGCACTGACACCGATATTCAGCAATCCCGCCAGTTTGTCCTGATACCACTTTACTGTTTCCGGATTGGAAAAATCAAGCACCACATCTTCGTAGGGAAGTTCACCATTTCCATTTTTCACATACATGTCTTTCTCTATCAGTTCAGAGAAATAACGGTTTTTAGGAGTGAAATAAGGCAACTGCCACAAACATACATGGAAACCTTGTGACCTCAAATCCTTCAACATCTGCTGTGGATTCTGGAAACGGTTCTCGGAGAATTTATAGTCACACTGCCAGTCCACATCAAACCAGCCGGTATCGAAATGGATAACATCGCACGGATACTTGTTCTTACGGATATTGGCCGCTACATCATAACCTTCCTTTTCACTGAAATAGGTAATACGGCTCATCCACGTACCGAAAGACCACAAGGGGGGCATGCCCGGCTTTCCTACCAAATCGGTGTACTCGTCCAGAATATCTTTCGGCTCGCCGAAGAAAACGAACAAATCCAGGTTCTCGTCACCCATGAACATTTTGTTCAGCCCAATATAGGTAGCACCAAAATCACAAGTCACGGGAGCGGATGTATGCATAAACATACCATATCCCCGGTTACTCATAAAGAAAGGAATCGGTTTGTACATTTGGTCCGTCTCAGGCCCTTGTGGGTCTGTAACGAACAAGTTCACCTTCTGTCCGGCCTTGTTCAGCCCAGTGGCAGACTCTCCGCAACCAAAAATCATTTCATCTGCAGTCAAGGTAAATACCGGATTGATGCGGCGAGCATTGTCGCTTCCCCGCTTCACAAAACAGAACGGCGTATATTTTACCTGCGTAGAGTCCGCGTCGCTCAAAGCGGCAGTCTGGCTCAAGATACGTCCGGCTTTATCCTTCAAGACGATTCTCCAAGGATTCTTGTTAATCTGAATGGTTCCATAGTCGCTGGAATAGATAATCTTGTCATTCGTCTCGATAACTTTCCAGCTTCCATCCCTGCCCGGTTCCTTTGCCAACATGATGGAAGCGGCAGGTTTGGGTTCCACCGGGGTCGTTAGCATACGGATACGTACCGTACGCGGAGTTACAAAGTCAATCTTGAATTTGAGGTTAGGGTCATTTTCATAGGCAGTGAAGGGGAAATCGAGCATTCTCATTTTACGGGGCTGTGCACCGTTGGTATTGAAGGCTTGGCGGGGCATCAGATGCCCGCGTTTCCAATTCACCAGCCCTTCACCCGACTTGGCATCGAATGACTCCAGGTGATCTGCAAAAAACAAGGTATTACTCAAGTCACGGAAATCGGTACTCATGTCCAGAGGTTGGTTCATCAAATACGAAGTACCGTCATTGACATGTGGCTGTGCCAACAGATTGCCACCGGCAAACAACAGCATCGCCACTGCTAAAAGTTCTTTCTTCATACTATTAGGATTTAAATGATCTCGCCTGCAAATGTATTTTTCTTAAAGGAAACACAGATGCCTTAAAAATGTCTTTTAATATCCGGTTTTGTTTCATAGAACCCATATAGGGCCATTGGAAACAAAATGCATACTATTTTTCACCAAACGGAGGATATCATCCCACACGAATACGCAAATCTTTCCTTGCTCGTTCGAAGGATTATATTTAAGTTTGCAGTTACAATATTGTTAATCCTTCTAATAAAGAAAATACATGAAACAACTGCTCCTATTCCTTATATGCAACCTGGCCTTCCTCCTTACTGTTCAAGGTAACTCAGCGGAAATCCCGCCGGCTGTCATGTTCAAGCAGCTCTCTACAACAGAAGGACTCTCCAACAACAGTGTCCGAAGCATCTACAGAGACAATAGGGGATTCCTCTGGGTGGGGACAGAATCAGGACTCAACAAATACGACGGCTACTCCTTCCAGCAGTATTACCAGAACAACTCCGACCTGCCGGACGATGCCATCAGCGAAATTTTCGAAGGACCGGACGACAATGTATGGATAAGGACTTCCAGCGGCTACAGTATCTATAATTATAAGACCGGTGAATTCGACAATGACTATAAACCCATACTCGATGGGTTGCAAATCCCCAGTAAAAACATTCTGAGGATGGGAAAAACATCCAAGAATGAGTTTTGGGCCTACGACTATTCCAAACTTTACATACGAAGCATGGACAACAACTCCATCAAAGCCTATCCATTGGCAGTTGAAAAGATTTCAAACCTCTATATAGGTGTCCAGTTCATTTATATAATGTACTCCAACGGTACCCTATACAGTATCAGCAAGCAGACTTCCGAAGTCAAGGAAATAGCCATTCCCACCATCTATAGACCTTTGCTGGAGAATCATGAGCCACACATTTACATAGACCAAAACGAAAGCCTATGGGTATACACCTTCCAAAACAGCCTACTTTTGCACAAGAACAGTTTTACACAGCAATGGGAGGACATCAGCCTGAACAATAACACTCACATACAGTACAATCGCGTGCAACGCATCCTCGACCTGGGAGACGGCAACGTATGGATACTTACCAGCCATATGGGGCTGTTCGTTTACAACACCCTGACCAAATCGCTTACCAACTTGGTGCACAATCCATTGAAACCGCACACCATTGCCAGCAACAATCTGAATACCATTTACCGGGACAAAGACGGAACCATATACATAGGGAATTTCAAACACGGTATTTCCTATTATAGCCCCATGTCCCAAATCATACTATGCAACAAATCCCTGGAATATGATGATATCCTGACCTTCTGCGAAGACACCAGCCAGGAATACATTTACTACGGAACAGACGGTACGGGACTAATCCGACGTTCACTAGTGACCGATTCATACGAAAAGATAGCAACTCCCGCCAATATTGTAGTCGACTTATCCATCGACTCCAAAAACCGCCTATGGATAGGCACCTTCCAGAAAGGACTGCTATGCTACTCGAAAGGGCAAATCAAACAATACACAGTAAGTAACAGCCAGCTTCTCGAGAACAATGTGTATACAGTAAAGGTAGACAAACACGGATACATCTGGATAGGTACCATGAAAGGATACATACAGAGGTTAAATCCGGAAACCGGGCAGTTTGACACCATCTTGTACCGTCCGGGAGAATTCTTTGTCCGAGATATGTACTATGATAAAGACAGTACCCTTTACGTAGCGACCAAAGGAGGACTCATTATCATCGATACGGAAACCCAAGCCTATAATATCTACGCCGAAGCCGGCCGCTTCAAGGAGAACAATATGCTCACTGTCTATAAGGACAGCCGGGACCTTCTTTGGATAGGACATCCACACGGACTGAGTATATGGAACCAGAAGAACGACTCCATCTACTTCCTTGACCAGAAAAACGGACTTGCCGCCAACCTCGTCAGAGCCGTCACGGAAGACAACAACAACCAGATGTGGATTGGTACCGGCAACGGCATCTCACGAATCAAAATAACAAACGGTACATACGCCATCGTGAACTACTCCGTAAGCGACGGACTGATATGCAACGATACCAATGTCCACGCCATCCTCAAGCTACAGAACGGCAATATACTGATAGGCACGCCACAAGGTTACCAGACTATCATTCCACAAGACATCCTGACCACAAGTTATGATGCCAATATTTACCTTACCGGTATTGAGCTCAAATCCGGAATGACCCATCCGGACATCCTGAACGGCAGCTCACTTGAATGTGCACAACATCTTTCCTTCACTGAAAAGGAAAATTCATTCACTCTGTCCTTCTCTGCCCTCGACCTGGTGGAAACGGATAAGATAAAATATGCCTATAAGATTCATTCCAACTGGATTTATGCTGAAAACAACAAAGTAAACCTATCCATGCTGACTGCCGGAAACTATACTTTATCCGTCAAGGCATGCAACTCACAAGGCATATGGAGCCCCAACGTCAAGGAACTGAAAATAAAGATACTCCCTCCTTGGTGGCGCACTTGGTGGGCTTATACCATATATAGCGGTATCGTTTTGTGCATCCTTCTGTCCATTATCCGCAATCTGCGCTTACGCCAAAAGCAGAAACAAATCATGCAGGCCATCGAGGTGGAAAATGAAAGGCAGCAGAAAATCAACAATATGAAACTGCAGTTCTTTGCCAACATAAGTCACGAACTGCGGACTCCCTTGTCACTTATCATCAATCCGCTTGAAGAGTTTTTCGTAGACCATCCCGAATATCGTAAAGGCATTCTGGATATGGTCAAACAAAATGCCGACTATCTGCTGGAACTGATTAACCAACTGCTGGATTTCAGAAAGCTGGATGCCAAGGCTGAAACCCTGAAATGCAAACATGACAACATCCTTATCATTCTGAGTGAAATATTCCACTCTTTCGATCCGATAGCACAGAAACGGAACATCAGCTATAGCCTTACCGCTCCACAACATTCTGTATTCATGGATTTTGACTATGACAAGATACGCAAGATATGCACAAATATCCTGTCAAATGCATTCAAGTTCACTCCCAATAAAGGAAGCATCTCACTGGATATTGCCGTAAGAGGCACAAATCTGGAACTGACCTTTACCGACACCGGTTGCGGCATAGAGGATGAAGCCAAGGAGAAAATATTCCAAAGATTCTATCAGTCGGGCAAAAACCAGTCGAACAACGGAGGCAGCGGCATTGGACTGCACATTGTTTCCGAATACGTAAAGATGCATCAGGGTACTGTCTGTGTCAGGGATAACCAGCCTTGTGGTTCTGTATTCCTGATTGCCCTACCCCTACACCAGAACAGTAATGAAACCAAAAACGGAGAACCGGTCGAAGGACCGGAAATAAAAGAAGAATCCCATCCATTCACCATACTACTCGTAGATGACAACTACGACTTCTTGAAATTTCTCTCTGAAAGTCTTGCCAGGCAGTATCATGTATTAAAAGCCACAAACGGAAAACATGCACTGAATGTACTGGAAAAGGAAGATATTGATTTAGTGGTCAGTGACATCATGATGCCCGAGATGGATGGTCTGGAACTATGTTCAACCATCAAGAATGACATACGCTACTCCCATATCCCCATTATCCTCCTGACAGCTAAGGCAAGTGAAGAACACCAATTGGAAGGGCTTAGCGTTGGCGCAGACGACTATATCACCAAGCCTTTCAATATGGAAGTCCTCAAGCTGCGCATCAACAAGATTATCGAGATGAACGTCAAACGTCAGGAAATATTCAATCAGGACATTAAAATCGAGCCAAGCCGTATCACCATCACTCCCCTTGACCAGCAGCTGGTGGAAAAAGCCATCCAGATTGTAGAGGACAATATCAGCGAAACCGAGTTTTCCGTCGAGGAGCTTGCCAGCAGCCTGAATATATCACGCAGCTATTTCTACAAGAAAATGATTAAGATAACGGGAAAGAAACCCATCGAATTCATCAGGACCATCCGTATGAAACGTGCACAACAACTCTTGACAGAAAGCCAGATGCAAGTTTCGGAAATTGCATATACCTTGGGGTATAACTCCCCCAAGATATTCTCCAAACATTTTAAAGAAGAGTTCAACATCAGCCCATCCGAATTTATAAGGCAGCAGGCTGAATAGAAACATTATTTTGACATCAAAGCATCCAACGAAGACACCAACGCCACCAAAGCAGCACTCCAATTAATGGCTATTTCATTGGAAGCATACGAACCTTCCACATCTGCATAAGACTCATCCGGCAGATTGGAAGGATAGGGTACACCGTCTTGTTGGCCAGGATTGGGACCGCCAACAAGGAAACCGGGAAGAGGTGCCTCTATATCATCCGATGCAGAAAGACGATGGTGCGGATACAGAGGACTTTTCATCCCGAAACCGGTGACATAACAATATCCCGTGGCATTCTTTCCTAAAATGTAGTCCATATTGCGGTAGGCGTCAGGTACGACTTCTCACCCGTAAGCAAATAGGCGCAAACCAGTGAAGTGGCTTGGTTAGCACACCCTTCGGCAAGGCATCCCCAAAAGAAATCTTTGGCATCGTTGCCGTAAGGAGCGTGGAAAGGAGAGCGGTCAGCACCCCGCACAGCCTCGGCAGCATAGTCCAGTAGCAGGTCTTTCATGGCATTTGCCAACTCCACGTCTTCACCCTGATATTCCCTGCCCGGTTGCAGCCAGGCAAACACGCCCAACGCAGTGGTATTGCCCCAAGAAGGAGTCTTATATGCAGTGGGCAGATGCTTCTTCACTTGTTCCCGGTAAACGGGCTTTCCCGTAGCAAGATAGAGCTCGGAAGCCGCCCAGAAGAATTCGTCATCGGCACTACGATCACCGTAAGCTCCCGTAACCACGGCAGGTTGATATTGCTTGTTGAGGAGGTCCTGATGATAGAGCGCTTGCGGATGCGCTTCTGCCCAGGCGTAAGCACGTTCGGCAGCCTGCAAAGCCACTTCCGAAAAGCCAGGATAATCCTCTTCGTAAGGAGCAAACAACACGGAAGCTTGCGCTAAAGCCGCAGCATAGTCCAATGCCGCCGTTACTGATTTCTGAACTACATAACGGGGCTGCTTACACTCCGTAGGCTTGATAAATCCCTCGAACGAAGGGGTAGTCAGCTTGTGGTAGACTCCTCCGTCGGCAGGGTCTTGCATGGTCAGCATCCATTTCAGGTTATAGTACATCTCGTCCAGCAAATCGGGCGTGTGGTTTCCGCTTTCCGGGATGTTCACCCGTTGACGGATAAAATAGTCAGGAAAGCGGGCATAAATCGCCTGCATCAATCCGATGGAATAAGCGGAGTTCACAATGTACTTGTTATAATCTCCGGCATCATACCATCCTCCCGGAGAAGAAATCACCGCTCCCGCCTTACGTTCCGGCCCGGCAGCATTGGGATGTACCAGCACCTTGTCATCTGGATGGCCTGCCGGACGGCTCCACCGACCCGCATAAGTCGCTTCGATGGGCATACCCGTACGTTGGTAATAGAAAGATTTCAAAGCGGCATCGGCCAAAGGGGACAGCACCTTTTCCTTTACTTCGAATGCCACTGAATCGCCGTTAACCAACAGAAGATATCTTCCCGGTACCGTGATGTCACTGAAATCCAATATTGTCCTGCTCCTATCCGACCAAGCGGATGAAGCGGTATATCCGGGTTTGCCGGAAAGTAGCCGATTGCCCGTGGCTGCATCTACTATGGTAAATTCACGTACCTCACCGGCATTCACCACAGCTACTTTTTCCTGCTGGGGATAATACCCTAACTGATTCAAACGTACAGTTTCTGAAGGATGCCCTAAAGTGGCCATTCCTCCCAGAACTGTAAACAGACATGTAGTTATATTCATATCACTATTCTTTATATATTAATATTATTCCATTTCAAAATTATTTATCCGACAATAAGGTAATGAAACTGATAGCCGGCAAGTGTACCCGTACCAGTCCATTCTCCACCTTCACTGCAGTTTCCTTCATGCAGTCCTTTGTATTGGTCACATAGACTTTCAGTTCCTTCACTTCTGCAGGGATACCGGAGATGACAGCCTCGCAATCCGCCCCATTATTGACCATATGGACGGCATATTCTCCGCGCACCATATTTCCGAAAGCCGCACAGTTTACATTTTTCTTGCTGCTACTGACTGGAATAGCCAAGGCATCGGCCGGAGTGGAGGCCAGCTGCTTAATGTTCCAGAAACGTTGTGTAGGACGCAAAGGACCTTTGGAGCCATAAATGCCGTCTCCCCACAACAACGAATAGTCTGAAGTGAGCTGCCACTGCAAGATGGACAATGGTTGGCAAATCGCACAAATACGTGTATACAGATTGATTTCATAAAGTGCAAACGTCGACTCATTGAATATCTCGGCATAACCATGAGCAGCGGCATCCGTACTACCCTCACCAACCAAGAGTAGTACATTAATCTCTTTGGCAGCACCCGCCCACTTCCTTAACGTAACATCATCACAACCACGCCATGAATGGAAAGAAACTGCACCAATATACTTATGAGTCTCAGGATTGTTCAAAGCAGGAAGGATAAAATCGAAAGTAGTGGCATCCGAATTGTCGCCAAGCAGCATGCGGGTAGGAAGATTCAACCCTGCCAGATAAGCACCGAACTCCTTAATGAAATCTGCATGCTCCTGCGGAGTGTGGAGGACATCAATACCCAAATCCGATTCATTGAACGAGAACATGGAGAACTCAATACCATAATACCGTTTGGCATACAACAGATAATCTGCCATGGATTTATAAATCTTCTCCTTTTTCCGGTTATCCAGACGATAAGCAATGACACCACCTTGACGGGCATAACTTGCAGGACCTCCGTCAATGGCCCATGCAGGCGGAAACCAACAGCTTAGTATTACCGGCATTCCCATCGCCTTCAAGCGCTTTGCCATGAGGAGACTTTCCTCCACCCGCTTGTTCAGTCCCCCATTCTGTGCCACGGCAATAGGATCGGATTCTTCTTCGGGTTGCCACAATCTCCACGGAAATTCCACACGGCCATAAGCTACGCGCAAGTTTTCCAGACAGTAATCTATCACTTTAGGGTCGGCAGCAGGATTCTGCAGGCGGAAATTCCCTCCAAAGCCTGCAAACAAACTTCCCGGATTCTGCATATCCAATGTAATTTCCGCGTCACTGTGATCTATCACTCCGGAAGCATGCAGTTCCATAGACAATGCTGTTCTCCCAGCCTTTTTCAGAATCGGCATTAGCGAGATATACACAACAGTACCGGTAGACTCTTTTTCAACCGTGGCCTTTACAGACTTATTGAACTTGAATTCCAACTTCCTATTGGCCGAAGTAACGGTCAGCTTCCTGCCACTTACCCTTACTTTGGCATCAATGTAGTTTTCCGGACTTAAAGCAATACAGTAATAGGCTGCCTGGTTCAAAGTAGTGTCCGACAGCGCATCAATAGAAATCTCCACCAAGCCTTTTCCCTTATCGGTCACTTTCTGATGGAACTTTACACCTCGCAGAGTAGCCGTCACTTCCTGCATATTCCCCTCACGATGGAAAACGGGACGGACCTGCTTCTCCTTTCCGGTAATCTCCATATCTCCTTTCAAGGTTCCGACACGCAGGGATGACTCAAAGTCTATCAATTCACCGTCTACGCGGACACCCGTGATATTGCTCCATGCCATCACTTCCGTCTGGGCAGAAAGCGGCAGAGATAATATACCACACAGCAATACAACTATTCCAAACTGGAAAATTCGTAAATTCTTCATAATATCAAATCTATAAAAGGTTGTCATTTCAGTCTGGTATCAATCTCAAACCCCATACGGCTGTTATGATAAGGACAATTCCACATACTTGCTTTAGGCTCCTTGTAGCGGGGAGTTCCATCTTCCAGCACCGTTCTGAACCATTCACCATACTCCTTGTCTATCATCCGTGATTTGATGAAGTTCCAGGTGCGGACGGCACTGTCCAGATAAGATTGTTCACCAGTCAGTTGCCAGGCATTGATACAGCCGACCACAGTTTCCGCTTGGCACCACCAGGAAGCGTCCTTCCTGATTTTGTCCTTATGTCGTTCATACATCATAGCTCCCATCGGGTTGATGCCCTCCTTCAAGGAAGCATCTGCAAGTTCCAATGCTACCTTCCTGCACCTCCCGATAACCTCCGGGTCACCCAGAGCCTCTGCAGCTTCCGTCAGCAGCCAAGAAGTTTCGATATCATGCCCGTAAGAGTCGATGTCATCCAGATTATTCCAATTTAAATCACAGTATGATATCAAGTGATGTGTTTGTGGGTTGTACAGCCTGGTTGTTATTAAGTCTATTACTTTTGCAAGGCGCTTGCAAAGGCTGTTATCCTTCCATACTTTATATAAAGCCGTGTATGCCTCTAATACATGGATATGTGTATTCATTGTTTTGGCAGCAATGCCATCTCCATCATACCCCAGCTTTTGGGGAGTTCCCCATTCGCGGGTAAAGGATTCTATATAGCCATCATTTACGGGATCTTTGACTTTGCTCTCCATTATCCGATAAAGCTCTATGGCTTTTTGCAGGCTTTCATTGTTGCCCGTTGCCCTGAAATGTTCGGACAACCCATAGATAGCATAAGAGCAGCCGTAAGTCTGCTTGTTCGTATCCAATGGGGTACCGTCCGCTTTTATCAGCCAATATACGCCTCCATACTGCGAATCAATGAAGTGATCTATGAAATACCGTTGCGCCCTGTCAGCCAATTTACGGTAGGCAGTATCGCCATACATCCGGTAGGCGGTTGAAAAAGTCCAAAGGATGCGGGCATTCAGTACACCACCTTTGGGAGCATCCGCTATCGGGGCACCGTCACGTCCCAATGAACCATAAAAGCCTCCGGAAGAATCTACGCTGTATCTTTCCCAAAAAGAGAGGATATTCTCTTTCAAGTCCGAGGTTATTTCATCTTTTAAAACCTTGTCTACGTGTGACTGTGCTTGCAGGAAAGGTGTAACCAGCAACCATACTGTAATCAGCAAAAAAACGGAAAACATACGTTTCATAATATAGCGATTTAAGGAGTTAGCCATAGTTACATTGCAAATGTACAAAAAAACAAATGGACACTACTCATTGCCATCCTTTTTCAAGGGATACAATTGGTTCCGATAAAGGCTATTTTTGGGTACTGAGTCCTTGTTTTACCAGACATCAGCTTCTATTGGCTCAAACGTGGGTATCCGGCAGCTCAAGCGCCATTGTCTGACAAATATAACAATGAATATCATAAAAATAGAGGAAAAAGACACATTTCATAACGTTATTGGCTACAAACAAAAGCCATCCGTTTCCTTTTTAGTCCGTATATTAGTAGAAAATTTTGTAACTCAAAAATAGATACTATGAGAAAGAAACATTTCCTATTTGCATCAGTCTTGGCACTGCTTTGCGGCAGCAGTGCGCTGCATGCGCAAGACTTCAAGCTGACATCCTCCGGTTATTTCAAGAATCAGGGAGTCGACATCATGGCTTTTGATGATATCTATCCCGAAGGACACCAAGGAGGGGTATGTATCATCATGAACGGACACCGTGTGGCGACGAATGGAGATATCCGTCTGGAAGCCACACCCGGACAATGGCAGCCCGTACCGAAACAGCTCGACCGGAAGCTCGGTGACAACAGCATCACCGCCACGCTGTGCTATCCCGACTCCTCACGCCATCTCACCGGATTCAACCCGATGATTTACCCGGACCTCCACCTTATATATACGGTAAACGTGGAAAGCAAAGGTAAAAACATAGAGGTGACCGTAGACCTTGACCGCCCCATTCCCCAGGAATTCATCGGAAAAGTGGGCTTCAACCTTGAATTCTTCCCGGGTTCCCTCTTCGGCAAGCCCTGGATTATGGACGGTCAGAGCGGCATCTTCCCGCAACAACCCAACTCTCCCCTAATGACAACCCAACCCAACTATCTGCATACGGGAAATTATCATGACGGCAAGCAATCGCTGGCAGACATGGACAAACTGATAGGAAAAGGTTACAGCCCGATTGTGGCCGACGACATCATCAGCGAACCTTATGCCAAAGGCCGTAAGTTTACCTCCCGCCCCGACGACCCTTACAACAAAGTAACCATCGAATCATTGAGTGGTGACCTACAACTGTTTGACGGGCGTATGAACCACAATAACGGCTGGTTCGTACTGCGCAGCAACATAAAACCGGGTGTCACCAAAGGGGCCGTCAAATGGATTATCACTCCGAACGTAGTGGCCGACTGGATGTATCAGCCGGTTATCCAGACTTCACAGATAGGTTATCATCCCGCCCAGGACAAGGAAGCCGTCATCGAAATGGATATACGTGACAATAGAAAGGAAACGGCACAAATCATCCGCATTGACGCAGACGGCGAGAAAGTGGTCAAGAACGTCACTCCTGCCAATTGGGGCAAGTTCCTGAGATACAACTATCTGAAGGTGGACTTCACGGATGTGAAGGAACCGGGACTCTACAAGATTAAATACGATACCTCCGTATCCCCTATCTTCCGCATCGACAATGACGTATATGCCCGCGGCGTATGGCAGCCCGTACTGGAATACTTCCTTCCCGTACAGATGTGCCACATGCGCGTCAACGAAAAATACCGCGTATGGCACGACTGCTGCCACATGGACGATGCCCAGATGGCACCGGCACACAATCATATCGACGGCTACGACCAGAAAGAGGGCCTGTCCAAGTTCAAACCGGGTGAAGTGGTTCCCGGAGTGAACATAGGCGGCTGGCACGATGCCGGAGACTTTGACCTCCGCATCGAATCCCAAGCCGGAGAATCCTATATCCTGGCACTGGCCTACGAAGCTTTCCACCCGAATCTCGACGTGACTTCCATCGACCAGATAAACCGTGTGACGGAAATCCACCAGCCCGACGGTAAGAATGACTTGCTGCAACAAGTAGAGAACGGCGCCCTTACGGTAGTCAACGGCTACCTGGCACTGGGACGTCTCTACCGGGGAATCATCTGCAACGACCTTCGCCAATACGTACTTCTGGGTGATGCCGCCGCCATGACGGACGGAAAAATCGGTAATGAAGACGACCGTTGGATATTTACAGAGGACAACCCCGGACGAGAACTGTCGACAGCCGCCCAACTTGCTGCCGTATCACGCGTATTGAAAGGCTTCAATGATACATTGAGTGTACATTGTCTCGACATTGCCCGCAAAGTATATGCTTCTACCGGAAACGGCAACAACAGAGCCTTGTTCCCCAAAGTGCAGGCAGCCGTAGAACTGTACCTCACCACGGGCGAACAACCCTATATGGACTTCATTCTGGACAACAAAGAGCTCATCATCAAGCAGATAGGCCGCATCGGCTGGTACACGGCACGTGTGGAAAAACAGTTTGCACAAATGAAGAACAAGAAAGCCAAAGCTTTCTCCACCGCTTTCCGCAAAGCTCTGACCGGATATGAACAAGAGCTGAACAAGCAAGTGCAGGAGACTCCTTACGGCATTCCCTACCGTCCACATATCTGGGGTGCAGGCTGGGATATACAGCGTTTCGGCTTCCAGCACTACTTCCTGACAACCGCCTATCCGGAAATATTCCCGAAAGCACCGGTATTCAATGCCCTCAACTTCATTCTCGGATGCCACCCGGGCTCCAACCAAGCTTCCTTCGCCTCGGGTGTCGGCGCACAATCAGCCACTGTGGGCTACGGACTGAACCGCGCAGACTGGTCGTATATTCCCGGTGGAGTCATTTCCGGTACAGCTCTTATCCGTCCCGACTTCCCGGAACTCCTCACGTTCCCGTTCCTCTGGCAGCAAACTGAATATGTGCTGGGAGGAGGTTCATCCCACTATATGTTCCTGGTACTTGCAGCAGAACAGTTGCTGAAACAATAAGAAAGACAGAGGGGGAACAAAACCCTCTGGATGTTTTCTTTTAGGCGCGGATTACACGGATTTCACGGATTTAGTTTACTGCATCCATGGATTCCGCGTAACCCGCGCCTAATATTATAGTATAATGAAAGTGTTTATCTACTTTCCGTTCTTTCACCAATTATCCGTACGGAACGGAATGGTAGGCAATTCATTTCCGCCAATCATCGTACCAATCTGGAAATCATGGAAACAATAGCGCACGCTGACGGGATGGGATACCTTTTCTGAAGAGATTACCACTTCATTCGTCTGCCAGTGCAGCCATACTTTGTCGGCAGGATGGAACACACGGTCCTCACCCGCCACTTCGAAACCGCGAAGGTCATAGTTGCGACAGATACCCATTTCCAAATGGTCGAAGGAAACCCATGCTTCACTGCCTTTAGCAGTCCATGACTTATATTGTGGGCCGAAACAGTGTATCTGCTTCAATCCATAGGTAAGGTTCAATGCCAGATAGCTCAAGCGTTGACCTACCTTTGTCTTGTTGCGGGGATGGATATTGTACATCTCATAAGGCTCTACAAGGTCGTTTGTCGAAATCATACCACTGTTCGGAATCAGGCTTTGGGCACGGAATTGCGCTTCACGTAGGTAAGCAGCTTTCTCTTGCTGGGTACCTCCATAGGCGTACGGCGCTATTTCGGCAAAGTAGAAAGGCAATTCGCCCAGCCCCCATTCCTTGCGCCACAGCTGCACCATGTCGGCCAAGCGTTCGGCATATGTTTCATGGCGACCTACGTTCGACTCTCCCTGATACCAGATGAACCCTTTGATGGTATAGTTCTGAAGCGGCTTCAGCATGGCATTGTACATCAGCATGGGGCGGAGCATGGGATGCAGGCGTTCGATGGAATCGGGGTTGAGAGATATGTCTGGATAGTTTTCCAGCAGTTCACGGCTTATCCAACCTTCTACAGTGGATCCACCGTAAGCGCTACAGATGATGCCGACCGGAATCCGGAGGGCACGGCTCAACGAAGTGGCAAAATAGTAGGCCGTCGCACTGAAATCGGGTGCGGTTTCTATGGAAGATATGTTCCAGCTACCTTTGCAGTCGGTTTGCAGTTCATAAGTCTGGTGCTTGGGAACGGTGAACATACGCACCCCCTTATTCTCGGCAGAAACTATGATGTCATCCGCTCCGTTCATGATGCAACAGCCAGCAAAACCTTTCAGGGGCATTTCCATATTGCTCTGGCCGGAAGCAAGCCATACTTCACCGATTAGGATATTCTTCAACGTAGTTTTTTCTCCGTCATCAAAAGTTATCTCATAAGGCGTGTATCCTGCTGCCGGAGTCTCCACGGCAAGCGTCCAACCGCCATCCTTATCGGCACGGCAAGTCATTGTCTGTCCGTTCCACGAAGGCGTAACGCGTACTTCGGCTTCCGGAGCAGCCGTTCCCCACAGTTTCACTTCAGTCTGCTGCTGGAGTATCATGTTGTCGCCCACCAGTGCAGGCAGTTTTACTTTGGCGCCCAACGAGGCGGCACCGCATAATAGAATCAATGCAAGAACCTTACTTTTCATAGTATATTTGTATTTAACATTATATTCGGAATCAATAACGCGAGCAAAAATAAGGCTTTTTTGCTCACGTTCTCCGTTTCATGTGCAAAAAGTGGGTGTTTTTGCACATGTGCTCAAACAAAATTATACATTGATGTATTATACATTGATGTATAATTTGTATATTTGTCATTAAATCAAGAACAGAAAGTTTATGAAATCACCTTTTCAATACGGCACACTGGTTGATAAAGAAAGTTTCGTCAATCGGGTAGAAGAACGAAAGCAACTGAAAGAATTACTTGGATCGGGCATCAACGTAATGCTTATTTCACCGCGCCGATGGGGAAAATCGTCGCTTGTAAAAGTAGCTATGGACGAACTGACACAAGAAGACAAGCATATCCGTGTCTGCTTCATTGATGCATTCAGCATCAAGACGGAAGCTGAATTCTACCGCATCTTTGCGCGAGAAGTCATTTCTTGCGCCGCCTCCACCCTTGAAAAGAGGCTTGAAGATGTGAAACAGTTTCTTAAAGCCGTTTCTCCCAGTATCACATTGAAGAGCGACCCAACCGATACCCTCTCCTTTGACCTGAAATTGGAACTGGAAGAAAAAAGTGTCATGGAGATACTGGAACTACCCGAAAAGATAGCAGCTGCCAAAGGCATACACCTGATTGTCTGCATCGACGAGTTCCAACAACTGGCACTACTACCCGGCTACAAAAGTATGGAGGGAAAAATGCGCTCTGCCTGGCAGAAGCAGCAACAAGTTTCCTATTGCTTTTACGGAAGCAAGCGGCATATGATGATGGACATCTTCAACAATTCTTCTAACCCCTTCTACCGCTTCGGACAAGTACTGTTCCTGCAAAAGATAAAGAAAGAGGAATGGGTGCCCTTCATCGTCAATGCCTTCCACCGGACGAACAAAGAAATCAGCGAACAGCAAGCAGAACAACTGTGCGACATCGTGAAATGCCATTCGTGGTATTTGCAACAGTTGTGCTATTTCATCTGGAGCGGTACGTCTGAAAAAGTGACAGATGAGATTATCGAAATCCGTACCCGCCAACTGATAGACACCAACATGCCTATGTTCATGAACGACACCGAGAACCTGACTGCTGCCCAAACTGCCATGCTTCGTGCTGTAGCCGATGGTGAATACCGCTTCAACTCCATCCCCGTAGTGCGGAAATATGAATTGGGCAGTGCACAGACCATCACACGCAACAAGCGTATGCTGACAGAACGTGATTTCATTGAGAAAGAGGGGAACAAGTATGCTTTCTCCGACCCTATATTCGAGCTTTGGTTCAGAAGGGAGTATTGCTAAATGCGAGAAAGGGCGTGAGCAGGAAGTGATGCTTCCTGCTCACGTGAAGATGTAATTTAAACTGTGTCAGCAAGGAATAAAATATTAATTTTGCTAACACAGTTTTTTTATGAAAGAAGAATTTGATTTTGAAAGTATCAAGAACAAGGCAATAGAGCAGCTGAAAGCCGGTAAGCCTTTGTTAGGTAAGGATGGTGCTTTTGCCCCCTTATTGGAAAGTATCTTGAATGCAGCCTTGGAAGGTGAAATGGATGCGCATCTTACCGATGAAGAACGTCAGTTGGGCAATCGTCGTAATGGTAAAATGCAGAAGCAAGTCCAGACTCCATTGGGTGAAGTCACAGTGTCTACCCCTCGTGACCGTAATTCAAGTTTTGAGCCTCAGTTTATAAAGAAACGTGAGACCATCCTGGCGGAGGGCGTGGCGGACCGTATCATCGGACTTTATGCCCTTGGTAACAGCACACGCGAGATCAGTGACTGGATGGAGGAAAATCTCGGCAACCGTGTCTCTGCCGAAACGATCAGTTCCATAACCGACCGTGTTCTCCCGGAAATAAAGGCCTGGCGTTCCCGTACCCTTGATGCTGTCTATCCGATAGTCTGGATGGACGCAATCCATTACAAAGTCACTGACGAGAGAGGGTGTGCCGTTACCCGCGCAATCTATAACGTCTTAGGTGTCGACAAGGAAGGGCACAAGGATTTGCTTGGCATGTATATCTCTAAAAACGAGGGAGCCAATTTCTGGTTAAACGTACTGACGGACTTGCAGAACCGTGGAGTTCATGATATCCTTATTGCTTGCGTTGATGGTCTGAAAGGCTTTCCGGATGCCATCCAAAGTGTTTTCCCGAACACAACAGTACAACTTTGCATCGTCCACCAGATACGTAACTCCATTAAATATGTCGGTAGCAAGCATCAGAAGGAATTCCTCAAAGACTTGAAACGGGTTTATGGTGCGGTAAGTAAAGAAGCAGCTGAAACGGAACTTTTTAATCTGAATGAGAAATGGGGAGAAAAATATCCTATTGTCATCAAGTCATGGCAGGACAACTGGGAAAAACTTACTGAATACTTCCAGTTCACATCGGATATACGCCGTATGATTTATACCACAAATACAGTTGAGGGCTATCATCGCCAGATACGGAAAGTGACAAAAAACAAGGGCGTGTTCCCTAACGACACCGCCCTTGAGAAACTGGTTTACCTCGCTTACCGCAATATACGCAAGAAATGGACCATGCCACTGGCTAACTGGGGAGCCATTGCACAACAACTGGCGATAAAATTTGGAGACAGGTTTAAATTGTTGTAATTTTACACTCGTCGGGACGGGTGGTCCCGCCCCTTGGCGCTGGCCGTTCCCCGACCGATGAGATTGAATGAGAATAGAGCATGACACAGTTTAATTTACACAACC
>NZ_QTMD01000028.1:0-75855 GCF_003602995.1 Bacteroides sp. AF25-38AC
ATGAATGATGCCGATTCAGATCAACTGAACCTATGGGAAAATTTCTTTGGACAGTAGTGCAGAACACCCTAAAGATTTATTCAAAAAACAAGGTGCCGAAAAAGGCCGGACAGTGAAACATGGGGTGTTCCAGCCGGATAGGACTCCAAGAAAGGAAATGGGGAGTCTGGAGCTTGTCACCACACTTGTAGAAATTCCCTCTCATTGTTTTCCCATCCAGAGAACCGACGGAATGCTGGAAGAAAGCAGAAACGGGAATAACCATGACCAGTTCCCAGCTGCACTCGCCCAAACGTTCCTCGAAAGGTTCGCCGCCCAACGAACTCCAACGTTTCACCATGCCCAGCACCTCCTGACTCGCCGTGGGACGGCGCTCATTGACTGCACCTCCCTGAATCAGTAGTCTGCCGACGCAGTTACATTCGAAATTGTAATAGCGGTCATCACCTTCGGGAGATACGAAGAATTCCACACAAGCATCCTCCCATACCCGGCCATTGTCTCCGGAAGCCACTGCACGCACACTGGCTTCCTTCACTTTGTAGTGGAGCAGGATTTCGCGCCCCGTATGGGCTATGCGGAAACTCACTTCCGGCTTATAGGGGTAATCTTTCCAGTTGACCACATCAAGGGGCTGAAACTCTATCCCGTTCCCGTCCAGCAAGGACGGCACAGCCCCACCTTCCGGTGAAGCCGTACACATTACTTTCCTTACGGGCAAACTCTTTCCACTCTGAGCATTGCAATAAACCATGCCTACCATCGAAAACACAAAGAGCAGAAAGAGTTTGCTCCCGTAATCTCTCACTATCATAAAACGTCCTTTCATTTCTTAGAAGAATCCTTGTCTGCCACTGTCACATCCCATCCGGAAACGACATCGCCGTAAAGATAGAACGTCACGTCAAAAGTAGTCTTGCTATTATTGTCTACCACCTGATAACAGCGCGTTGCGTCGTAGGAATCCACCTCCTTGTACTCGCCCAATGCCAGCGGAGCCGGCTCTTCCTTACCGGCAGCCGTGGCTATGATTTGCTGCATGCGTTCCTGCATCAGTTTCATAATGCCTTCGTGTTTGAACGGATCCGGTTCGGCCACCTTAGGATAGGTTGCCTTTATCACTCCACCGTTGGCGGCACGCACGGCTCTGACACTGTCCGTATAAGCCTTGAACTGCTTCTTCACCTCCGGAGAACGCAGACCGAGCATCGTAAACACGGCAATTCCCTGGGCGCCGTTGTTCAAGGCGGCATCCATGCACTCAAACATCATCGGCCCGTCCGTGGCGGTCATGCCACAATACAGCGTCGTCATGTCGTTCTTGTCGCGTGCATTCTCCACCGTACAGTCGGAAATGAAGCTGGCATCGCCCGTATAGAAAGTATGGTAAACCATCGGGAATACAATGTCAAGATTCCATTTGCCCCAGTCCTGACGTACCATGCGCGAGGACATCTTCGGAGTAGGGAACGGAGAGGCAGCCATTGTCTTGCCGTAGGAGTGTACCACTTCGGCAATCATATTGGCCACTTCGGTTATCTGGTCGCAACGGAACTGACGCCACTTCACATCAAGCGAAGGGTCTTCCTGTTCGCGAGGGTCATAACCATGCTGCTCCTTGAACTTCTTGAGCATTTCCGGATGATAGCCGTAATCCCATGCAGCGTATTCACGGTCCTGCACAATGCCGTAGCGAGGCCACAAGGTAGTAGGAAGCACCACATCCACAAAACGGTGGTAGTCGATGGCAATGCCGTTCAAACCTTCCACTTCGCAATAGGCCTTGATTTTCTCCTTGATGAACTCACGGACTTCGGGCAGTGCCGGGCAAAGGAATTTGTAATAGCCTACGTAGGCGGTAGTGTCTGCCAGGCTCTTGCCGTTACGGTTCACACTGAACCATTCGGGATGTTCTTTCAATATTTTGTCACGGTCGTGTTCCAGATTCATGGTCCATAGCCAGGCATACACTTCGATTCCGTGTTTATGGGCAATCGGTATGGCTACCCGGTAATCGTCGGGAGTCGGTGCATTCAGCATGATTCCGTCCATGCCGATGTCGTTCATCACTTGGCAAATGGAGTCGAAGTTCATACCGGGACGATAGTCCAGCCACGTCCAGAACATGGGATATTCTTTGTTTGTCTCTTTAGTTCCCTGCTGGCACGAAAACAGGCCCAGCGCCAGGAACAGCAATAAGAATGCAGGTAAAAAGTTCTTTTTCATTCTATCTAAATTTTAAGTTTAACGTGCAGTTTTTCCATCACCCAGGTAACGCCGATTACCACAAAGGCAAAGCAGAGGCAATTGACCAGTCCCATGAATCCATGCGTAAACCAGTCCGGCAGGATAACACCGGTCACATCGGCGAATCCATAAAAGACATAAGGCACCAGATAGGTAGTCAGCGTAGCCGTTCCGGCAGGGCGTATCAGATTGAACCAGCCCGTGACCTGATGACTGACCAAGCAGCCAAGCACCGTATAGAGTGCCACGGAAATGGCAGTTACATAGAACACCCAGGGAGGAGTGCCGCCTATCTTGGCTACAATCCAAAAATGATGCGCCCCTATCCCGGCCAACAGAAGCAGGACAGCAGCCGTCAGCCCGTTGCGAAGTTTCCAACCGTCACCCTTGTCGGCATAGCGGGCACTGAGAATGGAAAGGATGATACCTCCCATTGTAAATGCGGGCAAAGCTCCGTTGCCGATGTGCAGGATGCCCAGCATACCTTGATAGAAGTTACGTTCGGGAAAGGTAAGAATGGCCTCGCCGCCAAAGCTTTCGCGCAAAGGCGTGCCCAACAGACATATCAGAATGAAGACTCCCCAGATGGGCAGCAGATACTTCAACCGGTCACGGCTGAAGAAATAAATCACGGCACATACCAGATAAGTCCAGCCGATGGATCCCAATATTCCCCAATAAGCCCCGAATACACCTTCCTGCGGATTGCGGAAGGTAAAGGCAAGGTAGAGAAGAACCAATACGCCGATTATCTTGAAAGCACGGAAAAGGTTCTTCTGAGTACCGGAAGCCGGTTTCGGATATTGGTTCCACACGCCGATAAAGCCTATGGCCATCAAGAACCAGTATACCCCTATCGGATAGGGAGCTTCCGGTGAAAGCCGGAACTCCGAGTTTGTGATGAATGCCCCCATCACCAGCAAAGCAAAGGTGCGGGAAAGGATATGTCCTAAGGTGGATTCTGCCGAAAAGCCTTTGGCATATCTGCGTTCGATGGCGTATGGTATGGACATTCCCACTGCAAACAAGAAGCAGGGGAATACAATATCCGCCAGTCCCATAAAGTCTTCACCATAAACGGCATGTTCCAGCCAATGGGGTACGTCATGCACTTTCCAGAAGTCATTGACGAAAATCATGGTGAACATGGTCAACGCCCTCAGCATGTCAATGGCCGGATTGCGCCGTGAATAAACAGTCTTGTCACTCATATCATCTTGCTTTAGAATTCGGAAACCAACATCAGCCATCTGGCAGCCGAAGAGCCCCAGACTTCCTTATAAGTAGCCGTATTGAACTGCGGCCAGTAGGGAGCATCTTCATTGAAATAAGACTGCATACCTACGGGTATCTCTCCTACCGTTTCTCCGGGCAGTGCCGTATAGAGCTGCGGATAGTTGCTGCCCTCCCCATAAATCATGGACTGTCCGAAAGGATTCCTGCCTACAACCCAGAAGAGCTGCTGTTCGGCAATGTCTTTCAGTTCCTTGTCCTTCAACACTCTGGCGCAAATGGCTGCGGCTTTTCCGGTAGACAAATGTACGGCAATATTTCCTTTGAACGAGAACCAGACGGGGAATATACGCAAGTAATGCTCCTTATCCAGACGGATACCGTTCTCGAGCTGTTCTTTGAAATCCTTCGCAGCACCACTGCGAATGCCTACCTGGACGGCGTAGAAGTTGACGGAGTCCTTCACTTCATCCTTGTGATAGATGCCGCTGGGCACCATTCCATAAGGATATACATACTTCATGATGTTCTTCAGATAACCGCCATAGAGTTTCATGGCACGAATCCACTGCTCATACTCGGCATGACGGGGCTGCGTTTCGCAGAGGGCGGCAAGGGCTTCCATGTAGGCATAATCGCGAGACTGATGAGTATAGTGTACAATGGACTTCTTTGCCAAATCGCGATAGAAGAAGCCGCAGGTCTTGTCTTTGTCTTTCAACGGTTCGGTGCGCTGGCACTGCAAGGTGTAGCGGATGGCTTTTACAGCCTCATCGGCATACTGCTGTTCGCCGGTCAGCTTATAGAGCATGCTGGCCGCCCATGAGATGTTGGCGTGATACTGGCTCTCGGATGCCATGGCGGCATGTCCCCCACCCTTCTTTATCAGCTCGGCAAAGCCAAGTTCGTTGAAGCGCTTCATGGCATAGCCGAAGTCTTCCTTTGCAATCTTCTTCAGATTACCCTTAAGCGACTCGTCATTTTCAATCCTCATGGAGGCATACGCTTCAATTCCTGCAAGCAGGAAATTCTCCAAAGCTCCGTTATGGACAAGCAGTTCGCGGCGACCGGCATCATCGTCGGTGCCCACCTTACCGTCGGTCCATAGGTTGGTGCCCCATGTCTGTGCACGGTAGCCATCGCCCAGACGGGTCTTCATCACATAGTCCATTCCCCACAAAGCCTCTTCCATCAGGCGGTTGTACAAGTCTATATTGCCTTTTTCTTTGGCACGTTCGGCCATCAAGAGCAAGGAATAGGCTATCTCTCCCGTCTGTAAGGTCTGTTGGGACATATCGGCGGCATCGTGCCATCCTCCGTTTATAGGAATGATATGTCCGTTGTAAGTGGCATGCAGGTCATTATGACAAGCCCCGTGCTTTCCGGGAACGGGATAACCGCAACGCTCGCAGAACAGGAAGTTCACCATACGCCAGGCAGAATCATCCCACACATCCTGATGGATATAGAAAGGCAAGGTGGTGACATCCCCTACCTGAATGACGTAACGGCCTTGTGTCTTGAAGTCCGAGAAGTCTATTGTCTCGAACTCTCCCAGGCCGGTCTTTTCCTTACGAACGGGACCGGTATAAACAATGGCCTGCGTAGCGGCATCCTTCAACTGGAACTGTCCGCCGTGCTTTTCCACATTGACAATGGCGCTTTTGGGGCTCTCTATACTATAACCGGTAGTAGAGAAGATAATGCGGTTCTGTGCAGGCATCCAGCCTTTCACGGTTTCCGGGTTCTCCACCTTCTGAAGTTCCACGGCATCTACATCGAAGCGAAGGAAGTCGCCCATAGTACGTTCTTTGCCGAACACTTCGATGGCAAATGAAATCTTGGTTACCTTGTCGCGCGCCAGTCCAGACATCTCGACGAAGCATTCGTTCCATTGGTTATTTTTCAGATTGATTTCGTGGTAGCCTTCCCGACCGTAAATGTCGGGTACTTTTATTTCTCCGTCATTCTCCACATAAAGGTTGAGGTAGATGCTGCGTGCTCCTTCGCACGTGGGATAGATATAGAACTTCAGGCGGTTGTAACCTTCCCAGTTCACACCTCCTATATCATAAGAGGCCATGCAAGTACCGCGTCCCAACCCCCAGCCGAGAATCTTTTCCGGATGGGCGGGCGCTTCCAGGCGCAGGCTGTACTTGCCGGACTTGCTCCGTTCGTCAGTCAAACCAATCTTACCGATGCCCTTGTGCGACCATTTGGAGAAATCCTCCATATCACACAGCATCACAGTTTCCAACACTTTCTTTTTCAAGCCGAATGTTTCGAAAGCCTTTGTCTCGTCGAGCGGTAACGGACTGTGCACGTAGCCCGTGCTGACGATGTCGGCTTTCAACTTTTCATCTACTTGGGCATGAAGCAAAACAGCCGGGGCACAAAGCAGACCGGTCAACAAGCAGAGAGGTTTAATGAGTTTCTTCATAATATATTTTTTAAGATTAAATCAGGCTATTGAAAAATGGGGTTCAGTAGCCTGATTGTGCTAAGTTAAGAATTCCCCTTTATAGTAAGAACCGACGAGAAGGTTCAAACCCTAATGTAAAAGCGCAGGTTATTAGTTAATTATTCTAAACCAAGTCAGTTCAGTCGTATACTGAATGCAGCGCATTATAATAACACTGATAATCAAGAAGCTGCAAAGCGAGTACAAAACATCGATAAATTACAACAAATTATTAAAATATCATTGTACTCACTTCGTAGCGGATACATAAAAGAATTTGGGTACGGTGACCCTATATCAATATAACATTAGGAGAAGTATGAAAAACAGATTTCATACTTCCCCTTAAAAAAACATGCTTCAAAAAGTCCTCATCACTTAATCTCTATGATAATAATGCGGATTAGAAGTTCGGTTTATCTACATCCCAGAAGATGCGAGTACCGCCATTGTCCGGTCCGCCCAACATTTCGACGGCTTTGGCATAACCGGTAGGATTATTGCCTTTTTCATTGATGGTGAAGGGTAAACGGCGTGGGCCAAGATCTGTATCAATCTCACCTTGACTGTAGTTCACCATTACCGGGAATAATTTGGGATAACCAGTGCGACGTATCTCAGCCCAGCCATTCATACCTTCAGGATAAATAGCAATCCAGCGTTGTGTGGCAATCTTAGCAAATTTTTCCTCGTTACTCAAAGACTCGTCCCATTTAGCAGTCACCTTGCTCTGGCCTTCAATGCTGGCAGCGGGAATAACGGGGTCTACATACGCTGCAGCAGTAGTCGTACTGCTTAAATAATCGCCCACAGCGGCTCCCCATTGTTCGAACGATGTCCGTATACCCTTTTCATACAAGCTCTGAGCGGTGCCCTTACCATTTACATCCCAACCACGCAAAGCAGCTTCGGCTTCCAACAAAATGGTTTCGGCAGCAGTTGCCAAAATAGCAGGAGAGGTTTCTGTCAAGTTGGGTCGACTTACAATCGCCTTATAGGCATCCGAAAACCCTTCTTCTTCCAGTCCTTTAATACCAAGACGAATACCAAAATATTCACTCTTGCTGTTCTGTGTAGCATACTTATCAAGACGCGCATCGCCCATACCAGACAAGATAGAAGGAATATTAGCACCTAAAACACCATCTCCATAGTTGAATGCAATACCGTAAAGCGGATTGACATAACCGTTTCCTGCAATGCCGAAATTAGCATCATTGGTTTCAATCAATCCATTACTATCGTTCATGGCAGCTTCCGCCTCACTTTTTGCCCAAGCAGCATCATACTTCACAATACGCATGGCCAAACGCAAACGAATGGTGTTACACAACTGCGCCCATTTGTTCAAGTTACCTCCATAGGCATAATCAAACATCATAAACGAAGCCACATCCTTTTCTTTAGCAGTACGCAGCACGTCTGCAGCTTCTTTCAATTCTTCAAAGAATTTTTTATAAGCATCCTGTCCTGAATCATACTCACCACCAGTAGCCGATTCGCCATAGTGAGAATAGATAATACATCCGTATTGGTCGGCAAGACGCGACATAGCTATTACGCGGCAGATGGTATTGATAGCCTCGAAATGGGCATACGTCTCCATATCGTCTTTGCACTTGTTGGTGATTTTCAAGCTTTCCACCATTACGTTTCTATAAGCATAATCCCAACAGTTGTCATTCCATCCTGCATTCATGGCATAGGTCACATTACTTACATTGCCGGCAAATGCAGTAGCCGTACTGATATAGCCTGACCACAAATCGGCATTCAAATTTTGAATAAGCTGATATTCCCATACATTGACACCTGCATTTTTATTATAATAGATAGACTGCATCATGGGAATGAAGTGCATACCAATGTAGTTGTTATCTTGTTTTAGTTCTTCATCGCTCACTCCCTTCGGATTAGTGTTCATATCCTCGAACGCTCCCGTACATGCCGAGAATAAGGTAGCTGCCAGCAGCGCTACAGCTGTAAGTCTAAATATATTTTTCATAATCATATCTACTGTTTAAAAATTAACTTTCAAGTTGAACCCAATCGAACGGTTGGTAGGCATACCAAACACATCAACTCCTTGCAGACGGTTGCTGGTAGAAAGCATGCCATCAGGATCATATGGAGCATTGTTCTTGAAGAAGAACAGATTGCGGCCTACAAGTGAAACCTGTGCGTTCTTAATGACACCAGTCTTTGCCAACCAAGCCTGAGGCAGACTATAGCCAATGGAAAGTTCGCGCAAACGTATGTTGGTAGCACTGTACATATAATGCTCGGTCACACCCGCACGGCCACCAACCTGATTATAGAAGCCTTCCACATCTGTAATTTGACGGCCTTCCAGCATCACGTAACCACGGTCACGAGCATCACCCGTTGCCTTGCTTACTCCCTGCTGATCGAGGTCAGCTTCCGTCAAAGACATCACTTCACCTCCAAAACGTCCATCAATCAAGAAGTAAAGAGAGAAGTCCTTCCACGTGATTGTATTGCTCCACCCCAAGTTAAAATCAGGAGTAGAATTACCCAGTTTCACCGGATTTGTCTTATCCACCAATGGAAGTCTATCACTATCTTTTTGTCCTTCTTTTGCAGGTTCATACTGAATATTGCCTTTTTCGTCACGTACAAAAGTAGTACCGTAAATGTCACCAAACGAACCACCTACTTCTAAACGACTCCATACATTGTTACTTTCGCCACCGCTAAATGTAAAATAACCAAAGTCATCACCAGCCAGTGCCTTTGCTTCGTTCTTATTGGTTGCAAAATTAACACCGGTTTTCCAGCGGAAATCCTTAGTCATGACAGGAGTTCCATTCAACATAACTTCGACACCGGTATTCTGAATATCACCGGCATTGATGTAATATCGGGCGTATTGTGAACCTGACGGAGCATCCAACGTAAAGAGTTGATTCTTTGTATTAGTCTTATAATAAGTGAAGTCGAACTCCAAGCGGCTATTGAAAAAGCGCCACTCAGTACCAAACTCAATGGAAGTAGTCATTTCCGGTTTCAGTTCTGCAAACGGAGCTGTACTGTTGAAATTGATGCTACCACTCTTTGTAATGGAGTTGAGAGGATTTGAAGTATAAGTATTCAAACCGTTACCCACCTTTGACCATGCACCGCGAATCTTACCTAAATCAATCCAAGAAGGTAATTTCAATGTTTCGTTCAGCAACCATGTCACACCTACTGACGGATAGAAAAAGCCTTTGTTTTTGTATTTGGTAAATGCCAATGTTGAAGTCCAGTCGTTACGTGCTGTCACGTCCACATAAATCTGATCTTTGAAGCCTACCTGACCGGTGAAGAACACACTCTGGCTTTGAGTATGGGTTTTCCAATCGGTCAATGAGCCCTTGTTCAAGGAGCAGTTCTGCATAGTGAATACGTTGGGCACAGAGAGTATACCCGGATAGGAATCGAAACCTGTACCGTTTCCTGTATAATCGTTGATGCTGGCACCTACCGAAGCATTGACACTGAAGTTAGTGAATTGCTGTTGATAAGTAAACAAAACATCCCCATAAGAAGAAAGGCTACTTGATTCACCGTAGATGTAACGACCGTTAGTTCCTGTTCCAGCCGGATTCATACCACACAACACCGGGCTGGTACCTGCATACATACGTGTATTATTCTTGTCTACAACATAGTCGGCACTACCACGAGCCTGTATACTGAACAGGTCATTGAACTTATACTTCACACTCAGATTCAACAATGTACGATAACGGGTATCCTCATTCGGAACCTTATTAATCAACCAATAGGGATTCTGCTCCATATCAGTACCTTGAGATTTATACCAGTTCTGGTCCATTATGTTACGACCGGCATTAAGAATCTGATAATTATCTTTGTAGTAGTTAAAGTCCTTTCCACCTTCAACACCACCACGCGGGAAGTGATAAAGACCTACCAAAGGATTCATGTAATAACCTCCCGAAGTAGTACGGTTGTTCCCCCTTTGATACATCGCATTGATATTGGCATCAACAGTCAGTTTGTTATTGAGGAAGTTGGCAGTTTCGCGAAAATTGAAATTATGCTTCACCAAGCTATTACCTTCCACCACGCCCTTGCCGTAAGTATTAGCATAGGAAAAGTAAGTTTGCATAGCTTGCGAACCCATGCTCAACGAGAGCGAGTTGATAGTAGTGACACCTGTTTTGAAGAAATCGTCTGTATAGTCGGGACTACCTTTGATATCACTGCCCCAACTGGTTGACACACCCGTATAGTGATTCTGGAATTCGGGAATACCGTATGCAGCTATATCGAAAGTGGTGCTGGTATTGAAACTGATACTGGCGCGTCCTTCCTTGCCCTTCTTAGTGGTAATAATCACCACACCATTGGCAGCCGAACTACCGTAAAGTGCAGCAGCGGCAGGGCCTTTCAATATGTTCATGCTCTCAATATCATCGGGATTCAGATTGGAAATACCGTCGCCACGGTCGTAGTTACCACTGTCGTTGTCTCCGCCGATAGTAGTTGAGGTATTTTCGTTGGTAGATGAACCGAACGGTACACCGTCTATTACATACAACGGCTGGTTACTTCCGCTTACCGAACGGTTACCACGGATAATCACTTTGGAAGAACCTCCCAAACCGGAAGAACTCTTATTAATCTGCACACCTGCCGTCTTACCGGCCAATGCATTCATCATATTGGGGTCTTTCACACGTGCCAGTTCATCACCGTTTACCACCTGGGTAGAGTACGTCAGTGATTTTTCTTTCTTTGCGATACCCAATGCCGTTACCACCACTTCATCCAGCAGCTTGGCATCATTCTTTAATGTGACTCTTATCGTCCCCGGAGTGATGGGAACTTCTTGTGTTATCATACCTACGAAAGACACTTGCAGGATTTTCGCACCTGCGGGCGCATCTGTAATAGTGAATTTGCCGTCTAAGTCTGTTACGGCTCCGGTAGTGCTTCCTTTTACCAATACGGAAGCTCCGATAATCGGTTCATTGTCCTCAGCTGAAATAACGATACCGGTAATGGGGGAATTTTGGGCTGCTACCCAACCGATGGCTGCCAGCAGGCAAACCAAGGTCAGCATAATTCTTTTTTTCATAAGCTGTTTTTCGGAAAATAAATATTAGATTAAATGTGTGTTAAGTTAATAAACAGATTCTGATGGGGTCTGTCTTTCCGATTGACAAGCAGGGTTGAATGTCAATCTCATTTGTTTCTTTTTGTATGCTACATAGGCTATTAGAATGTTACGGTTAATACTCGAGCTTATTAAAATGTCTCTTATTCTGCAGATTTCTTTTTAAGCTTCGTATATAAAACCGGGTAGAGAACCGCAACCCTATCGAGAAACAGAAGTTTATTTGCTAATAAAAGTTAATCGGGTTCGGAAGAAGAAGGAAAAACTAATACGATTTTCTTAATGTTGCCCTCACCGCCCTCACTCACTTCCCGAACCGCCCTGTTCATCGGCATTACATGGGTGAGTGAGGGCAAATAAAAAGGGTGAGGGCAAATTTTGCCCTCACCGGTGTTCGGTCTGTCCCGTTCCCTTGCTTTCTCTTGTCTCGTCCCCTTCTTTCTCTTGTTGTGTCCGCTTCTTTGTCTTATAGAGGCTTTGAGTTTCTGAGCGGCTCACTATAGTGGTCTGACTCGTTCACTATAGTGAACGGAGTTGTTCACCATAGTGAGCTGATTTGTTCACCCGAGTGAGCCGACAATGAACAAAGGCTGTTTCGGGGACAGACACCAAGCGTTTGAGGGATAAAGCAACGGGGAAAGACGGACTGAACAAGGGGAGCGTTCCGGACTACGTGCTTGAATCCCGTGACAGATGACAGACGGTTCTTCCCCTTTATCTTTGAAGAAGCTGTTTTGAAATGATAAATCCCCATTTATCTACCAGGCTGTTTTTTAAGCCTAACTAACGTGCACATACTCGAGAGTCCTATCTGCCAAGGGCAAGTCCATACATAAAACAAACCGTCCGGCCCGGAATGAAAATAATTCACTCCAAGTCGGACGGTTCAAAAACAAACAAATGGAAATCTATTCCTCGTACATCTTGTCAATCAGCCCCTTGTAGTTCTTTGCCACTACAGAGCGTTTCAGCTTCAGCGTGTTCGTCAGCTCGCCACGCTCCATGCTGAACGGTTCGGTCAGGAGCGTGAAGCGCTTCACTTGCTCGTAATGGGCGAACTGTTGCTGCAAGGTATCGATACGGGCACGGAACAACGCTTGTATCTTGGAATGTTGCAGTAACTCATCCATATTGTTGTATGCAATGCCTTTCTCCTTGGCATAATCCTTCACAAAGCCATAAACGGGAACTATCAAAGCGGAAACAAACTTACGCTCATCGGCAATGACAGCAATCTGGTCAATGTAACGGTCAATAGCCAGCTTCGTTTCCAATGCCTGCGGTGAAATGTATTTTCCGTTGGAAGTCTTGAACAAGTCTTTGATACGCTCCGTCAGATACAGATGGCTATCCTTCAAATAACCGGCATCACCCGTGTGGAACCAACCGTCACGGTCGATGGCAGCAGCCGTTGCCTCCGGTTTCTTGTAGTAGCCGGTAGTGATAGTCTTACCACGAAGAAGTATCTCGTTGTTCTCGCCAATCTTCACCTCCACATCAGGCATCACCGTACCTACGGAACCAATCTCATAGCCTTCGTTGAGGAAGCAGGAAACGGTAGCCGTAGATTCCGTCAGACCATAGCCCACCACCATGTTTATACCTACAGAATGCACAAACTCGCAGATTTCATCGGGCACAGCAGCACCTGCCGTAGGGAAGAAATTACCGTTCTCAATACCTATCGTCTTCTTCAGCAGAGCATAAATGGTCTTTTCGTAGAACTTGTATTTCAGATGAAGCATCATCGGAGGAGTCTTTCCTTGGCGCAAATAATCAATGTTATGCGTCCTGCCCACCTTGATGGCATCCAACATCATCGCCTTACGCAGACCGGTTTCCTGGGAAATCTTCTCCTGCACACCGGCATAGACTTTCTCCCAAAAACGGGGTACACTGCACATCAGTGTAGGGCGTATCTCTTTAATAGTAGTTTGGATATCTTGTGGACGGAGATTGATGCAGACCTGCACTCCCCGATGTATACAAAGGTAGGTCCATGCCTTTTCGAATACATGGGTCAGCGGAAGGAAGTTCATGGAAACATCCCGGTCTGTCATGAAAGGCAATCGGATATCATGAATGCGGAAAGCCTCTCTATAATTGAAATGATGGAGCATGACACCTTTCGGCTCACCGGTAGTACCGGAAGTATAAAGGATATTGGCGAGGTCATCATCTGAGGCAGCTGCTGTACGTTCTTCTACAATGGCATTGTGCTGCAACTCTTCATCCATTGCCATAAATTCATCAAAATAGATGGAAGTCATGTCGCGCGGATCTTTCACCACAGCACGGTCGAAGATGATGAGCTGCTGCAGAGACTGGCAAAATCCGAACACGCTGAAAGCGGCATCGTACTGGAACTGCTCGCCTACAAACAGATAACGTATCTGTGCATCGTTGATGATATACTGTGCCTGGGCCGGTGAGCTGGTAGCATACAAAGGTATAGTCACCGCCCGGTTGGCGAATGCACCGAAATCAGTAAAGAGACATTCGGGTTTATTCTGCGAGAAGATACCGATATTCTCTTGTGGCTCTATTCCCAAAGCCACCATTGCATTGGCAGTCCGGCGTACAGTCTGTGAGAACTCTTTCCAAGAGATGGGTATCCATTGTGCAGTTTCATAGTCCCTGTATTTCAGGGCTATTTTGTCTCCATACTTCTCTGCCTGGCGGTGCACCAGAACAGACAAATGATGATAAGTCATAACTTTTGATATTGGTAAATACGGTACAAAGGTAGTGGTTTCATTTGAAACTAATTTGATATTAGCGGGTAATTATTCAAACTTTACCTTTAAAGTATCCGACCATCCGTTAGCAAATTATCCACAAAAGAAACTTTCTTTACCATTAAAACAATAGAAATATATTAAATATCTATATATTTGTGGTGATATACAAACTAAATCAAATTCAATGAACATGAAAAAAGTATTGCTTTTAATGGCTATGCTGACCATAGGTTTAGCAAGCATCAATGCTCAAGACAACCTCAGATGGGGAGCAACAGTCGGCATGAACTCCAGTAACTTCTCCATTACCGGTTTCGACAGTAAAATAGGCTTTCATGCTGGGGTAAAGGCTGAAGTAGGATTGCCTCAAATTTCAGAAGGAGTCTACCTCGATATGGGTGCATTACTTACGCTGAAAGGAGCCAAAATAGACGGAGGCTCTGCTGCTTCTATCAAGTTCAATCCCTACTACCTGGAAATTCCTGTACACATTGGCTATAAATATGCAGTGAATGAGAACTTTGCCATATTCGGCAATGCCGGTCCTTATTTAGCCATCGGTCTTTTTGGCAAAGCCAAGGCAGAAGGAGATATTCTTGACGAATATGAGTTTGATGATAACTCCACCAATGTATTCGGGGATGATGCCATGAAGCGTTTTGATTTCGGTCTCGGATTAAAAGCCGGAGTCGAATTCAGTCAGAAATATCAGATTTCCATCGGTTATGACTGGGGACTGGTAGAGAACATTAAAGATTCAGGCAACAAAAACCGCAACTTGATGATATCACTCAGTTGCTTCTTCTAAACAATATTGAAAAAACAGAAAGGATGTCGGTTTGGCGTCCTTTTCATTTTTTATCCGTAAGTTTGCGGCCAGATTATTTATTTACCGAATATGATTTACGATATACCGACTTTAACTTCCGAAGCAATCGGATTGCTCAAATCACTGATAGCCATTCCTTCCTTGAGCCGCGACGAGGAGAAGGCGGCAGATTATCTGCAGAACTATATCGAAATGCAAGGCATGGCAACAGGACGTAAAGGCAACAATGTATGGTGCCTCAGCCCGATGTTCGACTTAAAGAAACCGACCTTGCTGCTGAATTCCCATATCGACACCGTAAAACCCGTCAACGGGTGGCGAAAAGATCCTTTCAAACCAACGCTGGAAAGTAATGGAAAGCTCTACGGGCTGGGCAGCAACGATGCCGGAGCCAGTGTAGTCAGCCTGCTGCAAGTATTCCTGACATTGTGCCGCACCACTCAGGCCTACAATCTGATATATCTTGCCTCGTGTGAGGAGGAAGTATCAGGCAAGGGGGGAATAGAATGCGTATTGCCGGAACTCCCTCCCATACAGTTTGCCATTGTAGGCGAGCCGACAGAGATGCAACCTGCCATTGCAGAAAAAGGATTGATGGTGCTGGACGTAACTGCTACCGGAAAATCGGGACATGCTGCCCGAAACGAGGGAGATAATGCTATATATAAGGTATTGGATGATATTGCCTGGTTTCGTGATTACCGTTTCCCAAAAGAATCTTCCCTGCTGGGTCCCGTGAAGATGAGCGTAACCATGGTAAACGCCGGTACACAGCATAACGTCATTCCCGACCGTTGTACTTTTGTCGTAGACATTCGCAGCAACGAGTGTTATAGCAATCAGGAGCTATTCGATGAAATACAGAAACACATCACGTGTGAAGCCAAAGCCCGCTCCTTCCGGCTAAGCTCTTCACACGTAGCTCCGGAGCATCCGGTAGTGCAAAAGGCTATTGCCATGAAACGTACTCCTTTCGGCTCACCGACCTTGTCCGACCAGGCACTGATGCCATTCCCTTCTCTGAAGATGGGACCGGGGAAAAGTGCCCGTTCACACACTGCCGATGAATTTATCTTTGTCAAGGAGATAGAGGAGGCGATAGGGATGTATCTGGAGCTGCTGGAAGGAGTAAAAATTTAAATTATCATTATCTGTTCAGCCACGGCTCCGGATTCAGTTTTTCCTTCTCTTTCCTCAATTGGAAGTGTAGCACCGTACGACCATTGTCGGCCCCATCCGAGAAGATTTGTCCGAGAGTCTGTTTGGTGGTAACATCATCGCCCTGCTTCACCGAGGCCGATGACAAGTTGCAATAGACTGATATATAATTCCCGTGACGGACAAGGATATTGAACAGTCCGTTCAGTTTAAAGACAGCCGCCACTTTACCATTGAAGATGGCACGGGCTTGGGCACCCGGTTTCCCTTGTATATCGATGCCCTTATTGTCCAGCTTGACATTGCGCAAACCTTCCACAGAATACTGGCCGTAATGGCTGGTAATGATATACGCGCCGGTGATGGGCATCGGCAACTTACCGCGATTATTAGCAAAGTTCCCTGATAATTCACGGTCTGCCTTACTCATGGAGTAAGTTTCCAAAGGCTGTGCCTTCGGCTTTGCGGGCGTAGAGGCAGTTGCCGTTTTTTCGGTTTTCTCACCAGCCTTTTTACGTGCGGCTGCCTCACGGCGCGCTTCTTCTGCCGCACGCTTACGCGCTTTCTCTATTTCTTCCGCTATCAGACGGTCAATGCGTGCATTGAGCTGATTGGCTTCACGGCGTTTCTTATTCAGTTCGTTCTGTAAGCCCCGCTGTTTCTTTTTCAGATTGGCTACCAACAACTTTTGTTCCTTCTCCTGCGCTTCCAGCTTGACTTTCTCCTCTTCACGTTCTTTCAACAATCCTTCCTTGGCAACCTTCACTTGCTGAAGCTCAGTCTTCTTACGGTTCACCTGCTCCTGCTTTTTCAACACTTCCTCGCCTTGCAGGCGCTGATAAGTAGCATATTCACGTACATAGCGCATGCGTCGATAGGTCTGTGCCAGGCTCTTGGCAGAGAAAATGAACATCAGCTTCTCTTCAATGGAGCGGTTCTTATACAAATATTGAACGGACGATTCGTATTTCTTCTTCTTGTCCCTTAGGTCACGTTGCAGGCGGGTCAACTGACGTTCTAATGAAGACAACTCGCGCTCTATGGATTCCACATCATTATTGATAGTCAGAATATAGCGTTTGCGCTCTTCTATCTGTCCGGTCAGTGCAGCAAGACCGTTCAACTGGCTTCCCACATCCTTCTTGGTGGTTATCAACAGCGTTTCCGACTCTGCTATCTGTTTCTGCAAGGCACCACGCTTGCTTTCCAGTTCCTTAATCAGCTTGTTGGACTGGGCAAGGAGCGGAGAAACCGGCAAAAGGAGGAGAAAGAAGAGAAGGAGAAGCTTCATAAGTTATGAGTTATAAGTTATGAGGGATTATCTGACAATTATCAACTAATCAAAGGTCCATCAGCATTTCCAGCAGTTCTTCCAGCTCCACCTCTTTATATTTCTGTGAGAGCTGGGTAGGAGTCAGTGCAAAAGGCTTATCCGAGAAGTTGGAAAGTTCAATCTTTCCCTTTTCCAGAGAGGGTATCCCGAGTTCCTTGCCGGTAAGCACCTTCTTGCCATTGGGTTTGGAAGCAGCATAAAGCAGTTTCTCCAAATGGGCAAAATCCGCCTTCTTGGGCAGCACATCCTTCAGTTCCTTACGTGTTGCACGGACATAACGTTTTCCCATACGGTCTACCAACAGAATCTCATCCGGGGTGACTTCCATACGTGCCACCTCCGTACGAAGTATCGGCATCAGAAAGGAAATCTGCATGCATTCTTCCTTCTTCAACTTCATCGTACCGTTCACAGTAAGGGTGGCATCTTTATGGGGTACCGTCAGCTGCACTTTGGAGGAAAGGCAGACAGATTCTCCGGACAGAGAACTTGAGTGACGCGAAGTCTTGCAACCGGCAAGCCCCACAGCCAGCAACAACAGCAAGGACAATAGGCGGCACGTCCTTGCCATATCATTCAGCAGGTTTAGTTTCATCTGATATATATTTCTTTTTTTGTATTTTCTGTTTCAACGTATCAGAGCGATTGCCCTTATCCCAGGCTTGTTTCCAGTATTTCAAGGCACCTTCCGCATCGCCAGTCATGTAATAGATATCTCCGCAATGTTCCAAGACCACGTCACTGCTATCTTTATCATTCTTTATCGCCTCATCTATGTAGAGACGCGCCTCGGCATAATTACCTTTAACAAACAATATCCATGCATATGTATCGAGATAGGTGGAATTGTTCGGCTCGGCTTTCACTGTCTTGTAGCTCATCTCTTCCGCCTTGTCCAAGTCGCGGCGCTCCACGGAAAGATAATATGCGTAGTTATTCAAGGCACCGATGTTTGAAGGATTGTACACCAAAGCGGAATCATAAGCCGCATAAGCTTCCGCATGCAGATTCTTGGTGTGATAAGCATCACCGATAATGGCATAAAAATCTGATACGACCTCCTTCTTGCTGTCGTCCTTGACGTGCGACAAAGCCTTTTGACAGATGGCAAGGGCATCATCCGTCCGTTCCGCCTGGTTGTAGGCAATGGCCAGATAGAAATAGAACTCCAACATATCGGGATTGGACTCCACACCGGCTTCGCACAAATTCATTATTTCCTTGTAATCCTCCTGGCGCACAGCTTCCCCCAGCAATGTCATACGAGCCGCTGTGTTGGTAGGGTCTATCGCCAGAACCTGGCGCAGAACCGGTCCAGCCTCCTTGTTCATTCCTTTGGAAAGAAGATATTGGGCATACAGCAAAGGTAATTGTGCCTCATCGGGCTCCTGCTCCATGATACGGTTGAAGAGCGTAATGACACGTGTGCTGTCCTTGCCTGCCTGCTCGTTCTGCACGATGAACTGCCGCATCACATTCAGTTTGGTGTCCGAAGCCACTTTCTTGTTCAGCAACAGCGTGTCCAATTGCTGTTCATACAGCTCCTTCTGTCCGGTCTCTTCGTAGTAAGAAGCCAATGAGTACATGGCCATTGCATTGTCCGGCTCTTCGGCCAGCACCTTCTTGTAAATCTCATAAGCTTCCTGCTTTTTCCCGTTCTGCATATAGACATCCCCCAGCACAACCTGATAGCGCATATCGTTGGGATACTCTTCTACCAGACTTTCTATTTCATGAAAGGCGCTCTTGTCGTCCTTCTTTTGCAGATAGATGCGGAACTTCTCCATACTGAGCTGTTCATTCTTGCCCATCCGTTCCTCGAGCTTGTTCAGTATACCGATAACTTTGTCATACTCTTCCTGGCGGTTGTAAATCTCCAGCAAGTTGTATAGCGGGTCCAGCTTATCCGAGAAACGTACCGCCATATTTTCCAACAAGGCAGCGGCTTTCTCCGTTTCGTTTTGCTGCATATACAGATTGGCAAGTCCCTGGGCATACCAGTAATTATCGGGAGCATTCTCCACCGCCTTTTCCAACGCGGCTTGTCCCAACGGCACCTGCTTGAGGTACATATAATACTGGGCCATCTCATACAAAGCCGATGATGCGTTCGGGTTTATCGTCAGGCAATGTTGCAGGACATCGAAAGCCGCATCATAGTCTTTCTGGACTTTCAGACGGGCGGCTTCAAGAAAGAAGTAGTCGTAACGGCGCTGCTGTTCGGGGGTAAGCTCCTTTACGGGCGAAACGTCGGCTTTCTTCGACTTCTTCCGTTTCTTCAATTCCTTCCGTGCCTTTTCAGACCGACCGTACCCGCTCATTTTCTCCTTAGAAGCTTGAACATTGGCAGCCTGCACTCCGTACGTAGTAAAGCAGAAGGTACCTATCAACAACGCAAGTATTATTTTTACTCTGATTCTCATCTATTTAATTATAAATTCTTAACCCGTAAAACGGAACAATATCCATTCATTTTTTACCCGTATGCCCGAAGCCACCGGCACCGCGCTCCGTCTCATCCAGCACTTCCACTTCCTGCCAAAGAGCTTGTTCGTGACGCGCTATCACCATTTGTGCAATCCTCTCCCCATCTTCGATGACGAAGGTTTCTGCAGAAAGGTTGACGAGAATAATACAAACTTCACCACGGTAATCGGCATCAATCGTTCCAGGGGAGTTCAGCACGGTAATCCCCTTCTTAATGGCCAATCCGCTACGCGGACGCACTTGCGCCTCAAATCCTTCAGGAAGAGCGATATAAAGGCCAGTAGGCACCAGACACCGCTGCATCGGAGCCAGCGAAATAGGTTCATTAAGGTTTGCACGGATATCCATTCCTGCAGACAGCTCAGTGGCATAAGCCGGAAGCGGATGCTTTGATTTATTGATGATTTGTACGTTCAACATGATGTTATTTACGATTTGACGATTTACTATTTACGATTGGGGCTACTTCTATTCTTACAATTCGAGTAATTCAAGTTTCGCAATTCATCTTCCTTTTACTATAAACTTGGGCGAAAATACGGCTTTTTATACAAAATAGTGATACATTTGCAGTTAAATAATAGTAACTTCAATCGTAAATAGTAAATCGTCAAATCTCAAATAACATCATGATGAATTGGAATACGCTCATATCTGCCAAACGCTTCGGACTGGAAGAGTTTCACCAGGAACGCCATGAAAACCGCTCGGAATTCCAACGTGACTATGACCGCCTTATCTTCTCTGCCCCCTTCCGCCGTCTGCAGAACAAAACCCAGGTATTCCCTCTTCCCGGTAGTGTATTCGTCCACAACCGATTGACACACAGCTTGGAAGTATCATGCGTAGGCCGCTCATTAGGCAACGATGTATCGAAAGTTCTCATTGCCCGCCACCCGGAACTGCAAGGCAGCTACCTCACCGAAATAGGCTCCATCGTTTCGGCCGCCTGCCTGGCACACGACTTGGGAAATCCTCCTTTCGGACATTCGGGAGAACGAGCTATTTCCACCTTTTTTTCTGAAGGAAAAGGAATGTCCCTGAAGGGCCAACTGACACCTTCCCAATGGGAGGACCTTACCCACTTTGAAGGGAATGCAAATGCGTTCCGCCTGCTTACCCACCAGTTTGAGGGAAGGCGACAGGGAGGATTTGTACTCACCTACTCCACCTTGGCAAGCATCGTGAAATATCCCTTTTCATCGAGTCTTGCAGGCAAAAAGTCAAAATTCGGTTTCTTCATCACAGAGGAAGAAAGTTTTCGCCGCATAGCAGAAGAGTTGGGTATGGAGAAGCAGAACGATGCCCCGTTGAAATATGCCCGCCACCCGCTGGTCTATCTGGTGGAAGCCGCCGATGACATCTGCTACCAGATGATGGATATTGAGGATGCTCACAAACTGAAAATTCTGACTACACAAGAAACCAAAGAGTTGCTTCTTTCTTATTTCTCGAAAGAGCGCCAAGCACACCGGCTCAAAACGATGGAGATAGTAAGTGACACCAATGAACAAATAGCCTATCTGCGTTCCAGCGTTATCGGACTGCTTATCGGCGAATGCGTGCAAGCCTTTGTAGACAATGAAGAAAAGATTCTGAAAGGAGAATTTGAAGGAAGCCTCATCAACCATATATCCGAGGTACCAGCCAATGCCTACAAGCACTGTGCAGACATCTCCCTGAAGAGGATTTACCGTTCACGCGATGTACTGGACATTGAACTTGCCGGTTTCCGCATCATCAGTACCCTGCTCGAACTGATGATTGACGCCGTGCGTTCTCCGGAAAAGGCATATTCGCAACTGCTCATCAATCGCGTATCGGGCCAGTACAACATAAAAGCGCCTGCACTCTACGAAAGAATACAGGCGGTATTGGATTACATCTCCGGAATGACGGATGTATTTGCACTCGATTTATATAGGAAAATAAACGGGAATAGCTTGCCAGCGGTATAACAGACGACAAACATTCCTCCGGATAGTCCTATGATACAACCTTATTTGCTCCCGACGTAAGCTTGCACGCCTCCGGTTCGCTCGCTATGAACGACTCGATGTGGCGAATGCGCTTTTCTGCCAAAATCTCGTCCACGGCAATTAGGATACCCGTTTCCTCCACATCTCCGAAACCGTAATTGATGGCTGTACCGAACATACGCATGGTAGGGCTGAGACTCATATAGGCATTCACCAGCGGGGGAATATTATACCCCGCCTTACGGATTTCACAATTCAAAATCTTATAGTCTTCCTTAAAAGAGTCTTTACAGAAGAGAGCCGCCAATTCATTCTCGTCCGATTCCAGAAGCAACGGCTTCATCGGAGTAATCAGGTTGTCCTTATCCGCAAAGTGTTTCCGAAGAAAATAAAGAATCTTATCACGACTCTGACGATGATAGCTGGGATACATAGTCACCTTTCCGAAGAAATACTTCACATTGGGCATGACTACGGTCAGTGCGCCCAAACCATCCCACAGATTATCCAACGCAAACAGACCTTTACTGTCTGCACGCGTAGACTGATACTCCAACGTAACGAACGAACGTCCTAACTCGATGGTCGTAGGAAGATAGTCCTTCAAAAACTTATCCGAAAAGTTAAACATATGGGCAGTTGCCAGAATAGGGGCACCATGTTCATCAAAACGCACATCCGTACCTAAGATATAACGGTATCCACCCAAAATTTCTTCTGCTTCCGGATTCCAGACAATCAACTGCTTGTACGGGTTGTCCATGATGTCATATTCATCAATATCCATAGACTTGCCCGTTCCTCCTCCCGCAGCACGGAATGCAATCTCGCGCAAACGGCCGATCTCCTTCATTGTATTCGGAGAGTCTTGGGCAGTAATGATATATATCTGATTATGACTTCTATTGGTCATGCGCAGACGCTTTTCCTCAGTCAACTCCGCTTTCAACAGCTCCTTGCTTATCGGTGCAATAACATCTTCCATATTTTTCTGTTAGTAGTTCTTCTTTAATATAAATACGGTCTCTCTACAATTTATATACAATATCCTTCACATATTGCGCCCATCCGGCCGGGCTTTTCGATTTGTCGAAAGTTTGCCAGGGGATAGGCTTCCCTATGGTGATGGTAAATGTTTTATGGCGATTCTTCAGCATTTCATCTGCCAGGTAAAGCATGGCGATATTGAACTTGATGCCCAACATCTTACAAAAATTGGCAAGATTATAAAAGAAGTTGGAGTTCCGCCCCTCGAAGTGGATGGGAACTACATCACGGTGGGCTTCGACACTCTTCACGATAAAGGTCTTTTTCCAATCCAAGTCACGGATGACCCCATTCTGCCTACGCGAACAAAGCCCTGCGGGAAACATGATGAGCTGATTGTCCGAAGCAAATCCCGCCTCCACCATTCTGGGGAAGTCTTTGGCCTGCTTTCCCGTCTTGTTGATGGGGATGCAAAGCGGCGCCAGTCCGTGCAGGTTCATCAGCAGGTCGTTGACCATATATTTCACCTTGCCACCATAAAAGGAGCCCAGGACATAACCCAGTGCCACTCCATCCTGCCCACCCAGGGGATGGTTGGACACAAAAGTATAAAGCCCTTCTTTAGGCAGATTTTCCTCCCCCTTTACCACAATATTGGCATCAAGGAACTCCAGACAAGCTTTCAGGAAATCTACACCGACTTTATCTTTCGACTCCCGCAAAAAGACATTCAATTCCTCTTGATGAACGATGTGCTTCAAATAAGAAACCACGAACTTGGGGATATACTTAGACTGCTTCGGAGCCTTTTCCCGAAGTATCTTGTCTATGTCAATCAAAAATAAAGAGTCGTCAGCCATTCTTCTTTTGATGAAATGAATGCGCAAAATTAACTCATCTTTTTAATTAATCGCAAAAAAATGACAGAAAACTGCACCCGAAATCTATCAAATAGCACCTAAAAACTGTCAATTGATAGTTTTTCCCCTAAAGTATGTTTGAAATCCGTCTGCCTGAAAGAGAAAACTTCCGTAAACTTGCAATATCAAGATTAACGAAAAAAAACATAGCACATATGAACAATATAACATTTAAAAAAGACCTGCTCGGAGTTCAAGACGATTTATTGCGTTTTGCATACAAACTTACTTCCGACCGTGAAGAAGCCAACGACCTCTTGCAGGAAACATCCCTGAAAGCTCTGGATAACGAAGAGAAGTATACGCCCGATACTAATTTCAAAGGATGGATATACACCATCATGCGCAATATCTTCATCAACAATTACCGCAAAGTGGTGCGTGACCAGACTTTCGTGGATACCACGGACAATCTCTATCACCTGAACCTGCCGCGCGACGCCGCTTTTGAAAGCACAGAAAGCGCATATGACCTGAAAGAGATGCACCGCATTGTCAACGCCCTTCCACGGGAGTACAAGATTCCCTTCTCCATGCATGTCTCCGGCTTCAAATACCGCGAAATTGCAGAGAAGCTAGGGTTGCCCTTAGGCACGGTAAAGAGCCGCATTTACTTCACCCGCCAAAAACTACAACAAGACTTGAAGGATTTTGTTTAAGCACTCAGCATATAAAACCAGTGATTTCCATAAATTAAGAAGAGTACAGATTTTAGTTGTATCAAAAGAGAGAAAGGCAGGCCGGGACAATCCCGCGTCTGCCTTTCATGGTCTCGCCCCTTGTATTTCGTACACAAACTCATTCAAGCCGTTACGCTTTGCGACAATATTATTTACAAAAATCAGGATAGCAATCTCTGGCTACATCCCACTTTTCCACCTATCCGAGGCACTGAAAGCTAACCAAAGCCACCCGAAAACTGCCAATTGTTAGATTTTACCCCAAAGAGAGTTTGATTTCCGTCTATCAAAAAGAGAAATCATCCGTAGCTTTGCATCATCAATAAAACGAACAATAATTTAAAAAACATCCATTATGAATAATAGAACATTTACCCAAGACCTACTCGGAGTTCAAAACGACTTATTACGCTTTGCATATAAATTAACCTCCGACCGCGAAGAGGCCAACGACCTGCTTCAAGAGACATCCCTGAAAGCTCTGGACAATGAAGAGAAGTACACACCTGATACCAACTTTAAAGGATGGATATATACCATCATGCGTAATATTTTCATCAACAATTACCGTAAAGTGGTACGTGACCAGACATTTGTAGATACCACAGACAATCTCTATCATCTGAACACGCCGCACGACCTCACACTCGACAGCACAGAAGGCGCCTACGACCTGAAGGAAATGCACCGCATTGTCAATGCCTTGCCACGTGAGTACAAGATACCTTTCTCCATGCATGTCTCCGGTTTCAAGTACCGTGAAATCGCAGAAAAGCTGAACCTCCCACTTGGAACAGTAAAGAGCCGCATCTTCTTTACCCGCCAGAAACTGCAGCAGGACCTGAAAGATTTCAGATAAGAGAATACGGCAACCTAAGAATTGTTTATTAATTGGCCGGATAAAAAAGTAAATATGCTTATCTTTGGGCAATCATGGGACACAAACCAAGATACCTAAAGAAAAACCGAGTAATTAATAAACAACATGAAGAAACAGACAATCATTACAGCCTGCACATTTGCAGCAATGACAATGGCTACTCCTGCCGTTTTTGCCGTACAGCCGGCCATGAGTAACCACGTATGCGCCTCCGACGCTATCAAGAAAGACAACCGACCGGTAGAATCAAAACGACTGTTCCGTTCCAAAGCCGTAGAAGAACAAATTCAACGGATACAGCAGCTGCTGAAAAATCAGAAGCTGTCATGGATGTTCACTAACTGCTTTCCCAACACGCTGGACACCACCGTCCATTTCCGCAAGGACAAGAAAGACGGGAAGCCCGACACATTTGTCTACACCGGAGATATCCATGCCATGTGGCTCCGCGACTCAGGTGCGCAGGTGTGGCCCTACGTACAGCTGGCCAATGAAGACAAGGAACTGAAGACGATGCTTGCAGGAGTCATCAACCGCCAATTCAAGCTGATTAATGTAGACCCGTTTGCCAACGCCTTCAACGACGGCCCCATCCCCGACGGACACTGGAAAACCGACCTTACCGACATGAACGACGAGGTGCACGAGCGTAAATGGGAAATCGATTCACTGTGTTATCCGCTACGCCTTGCCTACCATTACTGGAAAACGACCGGTGATACAAGCATCTTCGATGCCGAGTGGATAAAAGCAATCCAAAACATCCTGACCACCTTCCGCGACCAACAGCGCCGTGACGGACGCGGTTCCTACCATTTCCAGCGGGTAACTGAACGCGCACTGGACACGATGACCAACGACGGCTGGGGCAATCCGGTGAAACCGGTCGGACTGATTGCATCTTCTTTCCGCCCTTCCGATGACGCCACCACCTTCCAATTCCTGATACCCTCCAACTTCTTCGCCGTATCTTCGCTGCGTAAGGCAGCCGAGATTCTGACTGAAGTCAATAACCGCCCGGAGCTTGCAAAAGAATGTACCGACCTGGCTGGAGAAGTAGAAACCGCCCTACGAAAATACGCTACCTACAACCATCCCAAATACGGCACCATCTATGCCTTCGAGGTAGACGGTTTCGGCAACCACCTTCTGATGGACGACGCCAATGTACCGAGCCTTATCGCACTGCCCTATCTGGGCGATGTGGACATCAACGATCCTATTTACCAGAACACCCGTCGTTTCGTATGGAGCGAGGATAACCCATACTTCTTCAAAGGTACGGCAGGCGAAGGCATTGGAGGTCCGCACATCGGCTACGACATGATTTGGCCGATGAGCATCATGATGAAAGCCTTCACAAGCCAGAACGATGAAGAGATTAAAACTTGCGTGAAGATGTTGATGGATACAGAAGCCGGAACCGGCTTTATGCACGAGTCTTTCCACAAAGACAATCCCGCCAAGTTCACCCGCGCCTGGTTTGCATGGCAAAACACATTGTTTGGCGAACTCATTCTAAAACTGGTGAACGAGGGCAAGCTAGACTTGCTGAACAGCATACAGTAAAAAAACATTTATCCCCCCTGGATTCTGTGGATGAATGTAATAATCAACCACTCCAGGGGGAATATTATCACTCCTCCCTCCCATCATCTTCCGGTAAGTAGTAACGTTCACAAAATAGACGGGAAGTTAACAAAAAAAGTTTCAGAAGTTAATACTAAAACAAGAAAGAGTTAAGAAAGAGCTTTATCCCAAACTTTGGTTTTTCCAAACCAAGCCTGGGGATAGAGAAACCAAGTCTTGGTTTAGATATCCGCAAAGCTGGGAAAGAAGTTTCCCACCCAAGACACCATTCCACCAACAAGCGACTTTCAAACCAAAGACCGTCATCCTCAACTGAATCTTTTCAAAAGAGACTACACGAATCCCCCACCAGCAAAGCGTTTCAAAAGCAGCTTCATTATCAAATGAATAAGCTATCAACAAGGTGTTGAAAACTTCTTCCTAAGATTTTAGTTAAAAGATTGTGGGGAATTGTGGGGAAATGTGTATTTTTACCGTCGCTTATTATAATAAGGTGAGAAATGATACAATTTTTAGGTAATATCGAGGCTAAGGCGGATGCAAAAGGAAGAGTTTTCATCCCGGCCACCTTCCGGAAACAGCTGCAAGCCGCTTCTGAAGAAAGACTCGTGTTGCGTAAGGACGTGTATCAGGATTGCCTGGTGCTCTACCCGGAAAGTGTATGGTTTGCCACTCAAAACCAACTTCGCTGCCGACTGAATAAATGGAACGCCAAACAACAAATGATTTTCCGCCAGTTCGTAAGTGACGCGGAAGTCATGACCCCTGACGGGAACGGACGCATCCTGCTCCCAAAACGTTACCTGCAAATGGCGGGTATACAAAGTGATGTCCGCTTCATTGGTGTGGACAACACAATAGAAATCTGGGCTAAGGAACGTGCCGACCAACCATTCATGAACCCCGACGAGTTCAGCGAGGCTCTTGAAGAACTGCTGGGAGACGAAAATATTTGTTGTGACGAAAATAAGCTATAAACAACAGATGATGAAAGAAGAAACAACATATCACATCCCCGTATTGCTGATGCCGAGCGTAGATGCAATGAACATCCGTCCGGACGGCACGTATGTAGACGTAACGTTTGGTGGAGGAGGACATTCGCGCGAGATACTGTCCCGCCTGGAAGACGGCGGCCGGCTGCTGAGCTTCGACCAGGACGAGGATGCGGAACGCAACATTGTGAACAACCCGCATTTTACATTCGTACGCAGCAACTTCCGCTACCTGCACAACTTCCTACGCTATCACGGCATCGAAAAAGTGGATGCCATACTTGCCGACCTCGGCGTATCTTCCCATCACTTTGATGACAGCGAACGGGGATTCTCCTTCCGCTTCGACGGGGCACTGGATATGCGTATGAACAAGCGTGCCGGCCTGACCGCTGCCGACATCGTGAATACCTACGAAGAAGAAAAGCTGGCCGATATTTTTTATCTGTACGGCGAGCTGAAGAACAGCCGGAAACTGGCATCTGTCATCGTTAAGGCACGGGCTACGCAGAGAATTGCCACCATCGGCGAATTTTTGGAAATCGTCAAGCCACTCTTCGGCCGCGAACGCGAGAAGAAAGAACTGGCAAAAGTATTCCAGGCATTGCGCATTGAGGTAAACCAGGAAATGGAAGCACTGAAAGAAATGCTGTATGCGGCAACAGAAGCGCTAAAGCCGGGAGGCCGCCTGGTGGTGATAACCTATCACTCCCTGGAAGACCGTATGGTGAAGAATATCATGAAAACCGGTAACGTGGAAGGCAAGGCCGAAAAAGATTTCTTCGGGAACGTATTGACCCCGTTCCGGCTAGTCAACAACAAAGTGATTGTACCGGACGAGGAAGAGATAGAGCGCAATCCGCGTTCGCGCAGCGCCAAGCTGAGAATTGCAGAAAGAGTAATGAATGATTAGTGACTAGCAATGGAAAAGAAGCAAGAAGAAAAGAATACGGAAAAGGTGAAAAAACGCACCTCACTGAAGAACATTATCGGAGGCGACATTCTGGCCACAGACTTCTTCCGCCGCCAAGCCGGATTGTTGTTCCTTATCATGGTGCTTATCATTATTTACATCAACAACCGTTACGAATGCCAACTGCAACTGATAGAGATAGACAATCTTAAAAAAGAGCTGATAGACATCAAGTACGATGCCCTGACACGCAGTTCGGAATTGATGGAGCGGAGCCGCCAATCGCGCATCGAGGAATACATCGCCACCAAAGAAAGCGATTTGCAGACTTCCACTAATCCACCGTACTTACTAAAATAATGGAGAATTGAGGATTAAAGTAATTTCAATAGTACATCGTAAATCGTTAAATCGTAAATAACATTGGCTGTAAATAAAAAAAACATAATGACCCGTTACTTCTTCGTCGTCCTACTCATGGGGTTGGTGGGGATAGCTATTGTTGTGAAAGGCGCCATGATTATGTTTGCTGAGCGACAGTACTGGCACGATGTAGCCGACCGCTTCGTAAAAGAGAATGTAACGGTGAAGCCCAACCGGGGAAATATCCTGTCCTCGGATGGCAAACTGATGGCAAGTTCGCTGCCGGAATATAAAATATATATGGACTTCATGTCCGGCGAAAGGGACGAGAAGCGCCGCAAAAAGGACCAGCAGCGCAAGGATTCTATCTGGAAAGCCAATTTCGATTCTATCTGTATCGGGCTTCATCAGATTTTTCCAGACATCAGTGCCGCCACCTTCAAAAGCCATCTGCGCAAGGGGCGGGAGATGAAGAGCCGGAACTACAACATTCTTCCCAACCGCAACCGGCGCATCTCTTACATTCAGTATAAGGAAGCCAAACGGTTACCCGTATTCAAGATGAACAAATACCGAGGCGGTTTCCACGAACAGATATACAACCAGCGTAAAAAGCCGTTCGGTTCTTTGGCAGCCCAAACCCTGGGCCGTCTCTATGCCGATACAGCCATGGGAGCCCGTAACGGCATTGAACTGGCCTTCGACACCCTGCTGAAAGGACGAAACGGTATTACCCACCGTCAGAAGGTGATGAATAAATACCTGAATATCGTAGACCTTCCCCCGGTAGACGGTTGTGACATCATATCCACCCTCGACGTAGGCATGCAGGACATCTGCGAAAAAGCCTTGGTGGACAAGTTGAAGGAAATCAATGCCAACGTCGGGGTAGCCGTACTGATGGAAGTGGCTACCGGAGAAGTAAAGGCCATTGTCAACATGATGAAAGCCGGAGACGGCAATTACTACGAAATGAACAGTAATGCCATCAGCGATATGTTGGAACCGGGCTCCACCTTCAAGACAGCCTCCATTATGGTGGCACTGGAAGATGGCAAGATAACCCCGGATACCGAGGTAGACACGGGCAACGGTATTATGAATATGTACGGCAGTAAGATGAGGGACCACAACTGGCACCGGGGAGGTTACGGAAAGATAGATGTGACACGTATTCTGGAAGTTTCTTCCAATGTGGGTGTCTCCTACCTCATCGACAAGCACTACAAGGATAATCCGCAGAAGTTCGTGGACGGTTTGAAGCGCATGAGCATCGACCAGCCGCTTCATCTGCAAATACCCGGTGAAGGGAAACCCAACATCAAAGGGCCTAAAGAGCGTTATTTTGCCAAAACGACTTTGCCGTGGATGAGTATCGGTTACGAAACCCAGGTACCTCCCATAAACATACTGACCTTCTACAATGCCATAGCCAACAACGGAGTCATGGTACGCCCCAAATTTGTGAAAGCAGCGGTAAAGGACGGTGAGGTAGTGAAAGAATATCCTACGGAAGTAATCAATCCCAAGATATGTTCCGACCATACCTTGACACAAATCCGCGAAATCCTTCGGAAAGTGGTATCGCAAGGATTGGCAAAACCTGCCGGCAGCAAACAGTTCTCCGTATCGGGCAAGACGGGTACGGCACAGATTTCTCAAGGAGCCGCCGGATATAAGTCGGGACGGGTGAACTACCTTGTAAGTTTCTGCGGATATTTCCCCTCGGAAGCACCCAAATACAGTTGCATCGTTTCCATCCAGAAGCCTGGGTTACCAGCTTCAGGCGGTCTGATGGCAGGTAGTGTCTTCGGGAAAATAGCAGAAAGAGTGTATGCCAAAGACCTGCGTTTTGACATACGCAGTGCCATAGACAGTACCACCAATGTGATTCCTCCCGTGAAAGCCGGAGAGATGAACGAAGCACTCCTTGTACTGAATGATTTGAAAGTGCCCGTTCAGAAACAGTTCGCCGGACAAAAGAAAAAGGAACAGTGGGGGCATACACAAGCAGCTCCGTCGGCAGTCATCCTGCAAGACCAGGAACCGGCCTCGGGCACCGTGCCCAGCGTGGTCGGTATGGGAGCGAAAGATGCTGTCTACCTTTTAGAGAGCAAAGGACTGAAAGTAAGGCTAAACGGCGTAGGACGGGTGAGGAACCAGTCCATAGCAAGCGGTAGCCGGATAGTGAAAGGACAAACCATAGCCCTGACACTACGTTAACATGAGAATAAACAAGATTTGGATATACACTATATATAATAAGGTATGAGATTAAGTGATTTGTTGCAAACAATACAGCCGGTCCGGATTGCCGGAAGTACAAGCATGGAGATAACGGGGGTGAATATAGATTCCCGCCTGATAGGAACCGGACATCTGTTCATGGCCATGCGTGGTACGCAGACCGACGGGCATGCCTATATTCCGGCTGCCATCAATAAAGGGGCTGTTGCAGTATTGTGTGAAGAATTGCCGGAAGAGCTTAAGGCCGGCATCACCTACATTCAGGTGAAAGACAGTGAAGATGCCGTAGGGAAAGTGGCTACCACTTTCTATGGCGACCCTACATCCAAGATGGAACTCATCGGCGTGACCGGAACCAACGGAAAAACAACCGTTGCCACCTTATTATATAATACTTTCCGCTATTTCGGCTACAAGGTCGGACTGGTTTCCACTGTATGCAATTACATCGACGACCTGCCCGTACCGACCGAACACACCACCCCGGACCCGATAACCCTGAACCGCCTGCTCGGAGAAATGGCAGATTCCGGCTGCAAGTATGCCTTCATGGAAGTCAGTTCCCATTCCATTGCCCAGAAGCGCATCAGCGGTCTGAAGTTTGCCGGCGGTATTTTCACTAATCTGACCCGCGACCATCTGGATTATCATAAAACGGTGGAGAACTACCTCAAAGCCAAGAAAAAGTTCTTCGACGAACTGCCAAAAGGAGCTTTCAGCCTGACCAACCTGGATGACAAGAACGGACTTGTGATGACGCAGAATACCCGTTCGAAGGTATACACCTACTCTTTGCGTAGTCTTAGCGACTTCAAAGGCAAAGTCTTGGAGTCTCATTTCGAGGGAATGTTGCTCGACTTCAACAATCACGAACTGGCAGTACGTTTCATCGGAAAGTTCAATGCCTACAACCTGCTGGCGGTATTCGGTACTGCCGTATTGCTTGGCAAGAAAGAAGAGGATGTACTGGTTGCCCTCAGCACGCTGCATCCGGTAACCGGCCGCTTCGATGCCATCCGTTCACCGAAAGGCTACACCGCCATTGTGGACTATGCGCATACTCCAGACGCCCTGGTCAATGTATTGAACGCCATTCACGGAGTGCTGGAAGGAAAAGGGAAAGTGATTACCGTTGTGGGCGCCGGCGGCAACCGCGACAAAGGCAAGCGTCCCATCATGGCCAAAGAATCCGCCCGCTTGAGCGACCGGGTCATCATCACCTCCGATAACCCGCGCTTTGAAGAGCCGCAGGACATCATCAACGACATGCTGGCGGGACTGGATAAAGACGACATGCAGAAAACCATCAGCATCACCGACCGCCGCGAAGCCATCAAGACAGCCTGCATGCTGGCACAGCCGGGAGACGTGATTCTCGTTGCAGGCAAGGGGCATGAGAATTATCAGGAGATTAAAGGCGTGAAACACCATTTTGACGACAAAGAGATATTAAATGAGATAATGTGCTAATATGCCAATGTGCTAATTGCCATGCGTCATGTAGGATATTCATTCCTTTACCAGCAGATATACCAGACATCAATTAGCATATTGGCACATTAGCACATTAAACAATTAAATAATTAACATCATGTTATACTATTTATTTCAATGGTTAGACAAATATGACTTCCCCGGTGCGGGCATGTTTGGCTATACATCCTTCCGTTCGTTGATGGCAATCATTCTGGCATTGCTCATTTCGAGTATCTGGGGAGATAAGTTCATCAATCTACTGAAACGCAAGCAGATTACCGAAACGCAACGTGATGCCAGCATCGACCCGTTCGGCGTAAACAAGGTGGGAGTACCCAGCATGGGCGGTGTCATCATTATTTTTGCCATACTCATTCCTTGCCTACTACTGGGCAAATTGAACAATATTTATATGATATTGATGCTGATTACCACAATCTGGCTGGGGTCGCTGGGCTTTGCCGACGACTACATCAAGATATTCAAGAAGGACAAGGAAGGCCTGCACGGTAAGTTCAAAATCATCGGTCAGGTAGGCTTGGGACTTATCGTCGGACTGACTCTCTACCTCAGTCCGCAGGTGGTTATCCGCGAGAACATAGAAATAGAGAAACCGGACGGACAGATAGAAGTGGTGCATGCCGCCAAGGAAATCAAGGCAACACAGACCACCATCCCATTCTTCAAGAGTAACAACTTCGACTATGCCGACCTAGTGGGCTTCATGGGTGAACATGCCCAGACAGCAGGTTGGATACTGTTTGTGATTATCACGATTTTCGTAGTTACCGCCGTCAGCAACGGAGCCAACCTGAATGACGGAATGGACGGAATGGCGGCAGGGAACTCTGCCATTATCGGACTGACCTTGGGAATACTCGCCTACGTATCGAGCCACATTGAATATGCCGGCTACTTGAATATCATGTACATTCCCGGCTCGGAAGAACTGGTAATCTTTATCTGTGCCTTCATCGGTGCACTTATCGGCTTCTTGTGGTACAATGCCTATCCGGCCCAGGTATTCATGGGCGATACGGGCAGTCTGACCATTGGAGGAATCATCGCAGTATACGCCATCATTATTCACAAGGAACTGCTGATACCCATCCTTTGCGGTATCTTCCTGGTGGAGAACCTTTCGGTCATCCTGCAACGCCTCTACTACAAGGCAGGCAAGCGGAAAGGCGTGAAACAACGCCTCTTCAAAAGAACACCGATACACGACCACTTCCGCACTTCCATGAGCCTGATAGAGCCGGGATGCAGCGTAGTATTCACCAAACCGGACAAGCTGTTCCACGAATCCAAAATCACCATCCGCTTCTGGATTGTGACGATTGTATTGGCAGCGATAACGATTATAACATTAAAGATTAGATAATAATTATTCAATATGCTAATGTGCCAATGTGCTAATTGCCATGCGGCACGACAGCGCAGCTCATTAGCACATTGGCACATTAATCATATTAGTACATTATGAGAATTGTAGTATTAGGAGCTGGCGAAAGCGGCGCAGGCGCTGCCGTACTGGCCAAAGTGAAAGGATTCGACACGTTCGTCTCCGACATGTCCGCCATCAAAGACAAATACAAGGAACTGCTGGATAAATACGGCATTGCCTGGGAAGAGGGGCACCACACAGAAGAGCTGATTCTGAATGCTGACGAAGTAGTGAAAAGCCCCGGTATCCCCAACGACGCTCCGCTCATTATAAAATTAAAGGAAAAAGGTACGCCCATCATCTCTGAGATAGAGTTTGCGGGACGGTACACTGACGCAAAGATGGTCTGTATCACCGGCTCGAACGGAAAGACTACAACCACCTCGCTCATTTATCACATCTTCAAGAGTGCAGGCCTGAACGTCGGCCTCGCCGGCAACATCGGCAACAGCCTGGCCTTGCAGGTAGCCACGGAGCAGCATGATTACTACGTCATTGAGCTGAGTTCCTTCCAGCTGGACAATATGTATAACTTCCGTGCCAACATTGCCGTACTGATGAACATCACACCAGACCACTTGGACCGTTACGACCACTGTATGCAGAAATATGTGGACGCCAAATTCCGCATCACCCAAAACCAGACACCGGAAGACGCTTTTATCTTCTGGAACGACGACCCCATCATCAAGCGCGAGCTGGACAAGCATGGCCTGCGCGCCCATCTCTACCCGTTCGCTGCCGTGAAGGAAGACGGGGCCATCGCATACGTGGAAGACGGTGAAGTGGAAATCAACGAACCGATAGCCTTCAATATGGAGCAAGAGGAGCTGGCGCTGCACGGCACACACAACCTATACAATTCGTTAGCCGCCGGCATCTCGGCCAATTTGGCCGGCATCCGGAAAGAATATATCCGCAAAGCCTTGTCCGACTTCAAGGGAGTGGAACACCGGTTGGAGAAAGTAGCCACCGTACGCGGCGTGAGCTTCATCAACGATTCCAAGGCTACGAACGTAAACTCCTGCTGGTATGCCCTGCAAAGCATGACCGGCAAAACCGTACTTATCCTCGGCGGTAAAGACAAAGGAAACGATTACACGGAAATCGAAGACCTCGTACGCGAAAAGTGCTCTGCCCTGGTCTATTTGGGATTGCACAACGAAAAGCTGCACGCCTTCTTCGACCGTCTGGGACTGCCCGTAGCCGACGTGCAGACCGGCATGCAGGATGCCGTAGAAGCAGCCTTCAAGCTGGCAAAGAAAGGTGAAACCGTGTTGCTCAGTCCTTGCTGTGCCTCCTTCGACCTCTTCAAGAGCTATGAGGACCGCGGCAATCAGTTCAAAGCATGTGTCAGAGCACTATAAGATACGGATGCCGCAACAGTCCTATTACGCATCCCGTAACAAGAACGGCAACTTTTAATTCTTTAATTATTAATTTTTAATTTGCGAAGCATTGGATTTATTAAAGAGCATATTCAAAGGCGATAAAGTGATTTGGATTATTTTCCTTTTCCTTTGCCTCATCTCCATCACAGAGGTATTCAGTGCTGCCAGTACGCTGACCTACAAGAGTGGCGACCACTGGGGACCGATTACGCAGCACAGCATCCTCCTGATGGTAGGCGCCGTCATTGTAGTACTGGTACACAACATCCCCTATAAATGGTTTCAGGTGTTCCCGGTATTCCTGCTTCCGATATCCATCGGACTGCTGGCTTTTGTGATGCTGATGGGATTCATTACCGGCGACCGCGTAAACGGCGCAGCCCGCTGGATGACCTTCATGGGCATTCAGTTCCAGCCGTCAGAAATAGCGAAGATGGCCGTTGTCATCGTTACCGCCTTTATCCTCTCGAAAGGGCAGGATGAAGACGGTGCAAGTCCGAAAGCCTTTAAGCGCATCATGATTATTACCTGCATTGTCTGTGGCCTTATCCTGCCAGAAAACTACTCGACGGGAATGCTGCTCTTCGGAACGGTCTACCTGATGATGTTCATCGGGCGGGTATCTGCCAGGAAACTGCTGATACTGGGAGGAGGAATTGTGGCATTCGTAACAGTCTTTGTCGCCTTCCTGCTGGCCACGCCAGACAAGACATTGGAAAATATACCGATGGGGCACCGCTTCACCACTGTAAAATCCCGTATTGCAGACTTTACCAACAAGGAGGAAGTTCCTGCCGCCAAATTCGACATCGACGGCGACGGGCAAGTGGCACATGCCCGTATTGCCGTAGCTACGAGCAACGTTGTAGGCAAGGGTCCGGGAAACTCCGTACAGCGTGACTTTCTGAGCCAGGCATTCTCCGATTTCATCTATGCCATCATCATCGAGGAACTGGGACTGGTAGGCGGAATAGTCGTTGTGTTCCTTTATGTCTGCCTATTGGTGCGAGTGGGCCGTATCGCCAAAAAATGCGACCGCACTTTCCCCGCTTTCCTCATTACCGGAATAGCCTTGCTGCTCGTCACGCAGGCGCTGTTCAACATGATGGTTGCCGTAGGTCTGGCACCCGTCACGGGACAACCGCTTCCACTCATCAGCAAGGGTGGTACATCCACTTTCATCAACTGTGCCTACATCGGCATGATACTGAGTGTCAGCCGCTATACAGCCAAGCTGGAGGAACAGCGGATGCATGATGCGCAAGTGCCGATGCTGATAGATGCCGGAAATGCCGAGCACCCGGAACAACCGGCCGATAGCGAAGCACAGACAGCCGCCGAGCCGACAGCAAAGGTACTGAACAGTGATGCGGAGTTTGAATAACAGCCTCTCCCCCAACTCCTCCCCCGTAGGGAGGGGAGAAAAGAATAATAGAGTAATGGAGAGCATGCCAATAATACAAAAATAAAAAAGAACAAGAATATGAGTAAAGAGGCGAACAACTATACAACCCAAAGTAACTCTACCCCTCTCCCTACGGGGAAGGGGGTGAGGCTTATCATCAGCGGCGGCGGTACCGGAGGACATATCTTTCCGGCCATCTCCATCGCTAACGCCATAAAAGAGTTGTGTCCCGACGCGGAGATTCTCTTCGTAGGTGCCGAAGGAAGAATGGAAATGCAGCGTGTTCCAGATGCCGGTTACCGGATTATAGGCTTACCCGTTGCCGGATTCGACCGTAAACATCTGTGGAAGAACTTCTCCGTACTGCTGAAACTGATACGAAGCCAGTGGAAAGCACGGAGCATCATCAAGGAGTTCCGCCCGCAAGTAGCCGTCGGTGTAGGTGGCTATGCCAGTGGTCCTACGCTGAAAATGGCGGGCATGATGGGTATTCCCACGCTGATACAAGAACAGAATTCCTACGCCGGTGTCACCAACAAGCTGCTGGCACAGAAGGCATGCAAGATTTGCGTGGCCTACGAAGGTATGGAAAAATTCTTCCCGGCAGAAAAGATAATCATGACAGGTAATCCGGTGCGCCAGAACTTGCTCGGACATTCCATCCTGCACGCAGACGCCGTAAAGTACTTCGGATTGAACCCGGAAAAGAAGACTATCCTCATTCTGGGCGGCAGCCTGGGAGCCCGCACCATCAACCAGACACTGACCGCCGGCCTGGATATCATTCGTACCCACCCCGACGTACAGTTTATCTGGCAGACTGGCAAGATATACATTGACCAAGTCAGAGAAGCCATTACAGCCACTACGGGAGAAGCCGTACGTAACCCGCATATCAGTGCCATTCCGAATCTGTATGTGACGGACTTCATTAAGGATATGGCAAACGCCTATGCCGCTGCCGATCTGGTGATTTCACGTGCCGGAGCCGGTTCCATCTCCGAGTTCTGCCTGCTGCACAAGCCGGTCATCCTGGTTCCCTCACCCAATGTGGCCGAAGACCATCAGACCAAGAATGCGCTGGCGCTGGTGGATAAGGATGCAGCTATCTATGTGAAGGATGTGGAAGCGAAAGAGAAGCTGCTGCCGGTGGCGTTGGAGACAATCGCTAACCCCGAGAAGCTGCAAGACTTGAGCAAGAATATCGCCAAGCTAGCGTTGCCGGACTCGGCGACAATTATTGCGAAGGAGGTATTGAAGAGCCTCTCCCCTTGTCCCTCCCCCGTAGGGAGGGGGGAATAGATAGTACTGTTATCGTTCTTTTTATAATATCATACTTTTGGAAGAAGAGTTTGAAGAAAAAATTTGAATATGAATAAAAATATAAGCAATAGTAACTCATCTCCCCTCCCTACGGGGGAGGGGCAGGGGGTGAGGCTTGAAGCCATTCGCTCCGTTTATTTCGTCGGTGCCGGCGGCATCGGCATGAGCGCTCTGATACGCTATTTCCTCTCTAAAGGAAAGACAGTAGCGGGCTACGACCGTACGTCGAGCGAACTGACAGAACGTCTGATTACGGAAGGAGCACAGATACACTACGAAGAGGATATCAACCTTATTCCGGAGGAGTGCAAAGACAAGGCAAGCACGCTCGTGGTCTATACCCCCGCCGTGCCGCAAGAGCATGCAGAACTGACCTATTTCCGTGAAAACGGTTTCGACATACATAAGCGCTCCCAAGTATTAGGCATTATAACCCGCAGCAGCAAAGGCCTGTGCGTGGCAGGTACGCATGGCAAGACTACCACCAGCACCATGGCTGCCCACCTGCTGCACCAGTCACACGTGGGCTGCATCGCCTTCCTCGGAGGTATTTCGAAGAACTACGGTACGAATCTGCTGCTTTCCGCCACCAGCCCTTATACCGTTATCGAAGCGGATGAGTTCGACCGCTCCTTCCACTGGCTATCGCCCTGGATGAGTGTCATTACTGCCACCGACCCCGACCACCTGGATATATACGGCACCAAAGAAGCCTATCTCGAAAGCTTCCGCCACTACACCACGCTTATCCAGCCGGGCGGCGCCTTGATTCTACACAAAGGACTGGAAATGCAAGCCGACGTACAACCGGGCGTCGCCACCTATACCTACTCGCGCAACGAAGGCGACTTCCATGCCGAGAATATCCGCATCGGAAACGGTGAAATCTTCATCGACTTCGTGGCGCCTGACACCCGCATCAACGATATTCAGTTGGGTGTTCCCGTCAGCATCAACATCGAGAATGGTGTTGCCGCCATGGCACTCGCCCATCTCAGCGGTGCCACCGACGAAGAAATCAAGCAAGGCATGGCAAGCTTCCGCGGAGTGGACCGCCGTTTCGACTTCAAGCTGAAGAATGACCGGATTGTATTTCTCAGCGACTATGCCCACCACCCGGCGGAAATAGCCCAAAGCGTGAAGTCCGTCCGCGAGTTGTACCAAGACAAGAAGATAACCGTCATCTTCCAGCCCCACTTGTACACCCGCACCCGCGACTTCTATCGTGACTTTGCAGACAGCCTTTCCCTATCCGACGAGGTGATTCTGACAGAGATATACCCTGCCCGCGAGCAACCGATTCCCGGCGTGACGAGTCAGCTGATTTATGACAACCTCCGCCCCGGCATCGAGAAATGCATCTGTAGGAAAGAAGACGTCCTCAGCCTCCTCACCCAAAAGCACACCGAAGTATTGGTAGTGCTGGGAGCCGGAGACCTGGACAACTATGCGCCCCAAATCACCCAACTATTATCAGAAAAATATCATGGTTAAAAGGATTCTACTTTCTATCGTTCTGTTGCTTGTCATTGCTTACCTGGTAGTGGCTGTCACAGCTTTCAACCGCAAGCCCACCTCGCAGGTGTGCCAAGACGTGGAACTGGTGATAAAAGACACGGTATATGCCGGCTTCATCACGAAGAAGGAAGTAGCTACCCTGCTGGAAAAGAAAGGTATCAGCCCCGTTGGGAAAGACCTGGAACGCGTGCGCACCAAGACCTTGGAGCGCGAACTTGCCAAGCATCCCCTCATCGACCAGGTGGAGTGCTACAAGACCCCGAGCGGCAAGCTCTGCATCGAAGTGACCCAGCGCATCCCCATCCTGCGCGTGATGAGCGCCAACGGCGAAAACTACTATCTGGACAACAAAGGTACCGTGATGCCCCCCGATGCAAAGTGCGTTGCACATCTCGCCGTTGTAACCGGAAATGTAGAAAAGTCGTTTGCCATGAGGGATTTATATAAGTTTGGTGTATTTTTGCAAAAGAATTCTTTTTGGAATGCACAGATAGAGCAAATTCATGTATTGCCCGGCAAGAACATCGAGTTAGTGCCCCGTGTCGGCGACCATCTTATCTATTTAGGCAAGATTGCCGGATTCGAGAAGAAGCTGAAACGTGTAAAGGCATTCTACGAAAGAGGATTGAACCAGGTGGGTTGGAACAAATACTCCCGTATCAGCGTTGAATTTGATAATCAAATCATCTGCACAAAGAGAGAGTAGAGAAAGGGATTTACTAATAGTCCTTCTTTATCAAAGCGCAGCAAATAGTAAATTGTAAATAGTAAAATAGTAAATAAATAGATATGGCAACAACAGATTTCATCGCCGCTATCGAGTTGAGTTCTTCCAAGATTTCCGGTATCGCAGGAAAGAAGAACAGTGACGGAAGTATCCAGGTGTTGGCTTATGCACGCGAAGATGCATCCCCGTTTATACACAAAGGGGCCATCTACAACATTGACAAGGCCGCACAAGCGCTGACTTCCATCATCAACAAGCTGGAAGGCCAGCTGAACAACTCCATCGCCAAAGTATATGTAGGCATCGGCGGACAATCATTGCGCACGGTGAGGAATGCGGTAAGCCGTACGCTGGAGGAAGAGAGCATCATTTCGCAAGAACTGGTAGACGAGATTTGCGACGAGAACCGTGATGTACCCTTGGTAGACATGAGTGTGCTGGATGTAGCCCCGCAAGAATACAAGATAGACAACACGCTGCATGTGGAGCCCGTAGGAGTTGCCGGAAGATACATCACCGGGCAGTTCCTCAACATCGTAGCGCGTGCCTCGCTGAAGAAGAACCTCGAACACAGCTTCGAGCAAGCCAAAGTGGAAATTGCCGACGACCTGCTCGTGGCCCCCACTGCGTTGGCCAAAGCCGTGCTGACCGAAAACGAGATGCGTTCGGGCTGCGCACTGGTGGACTTCGGTGCCGACACCACCACCGTGCTGGTCTATAAGAACAATATCCTGCGCTACCTCAGCGTACTGCCGCTGGGTGGAAACAACATTACCCACGACATCACTTCCCTGCAAATGGAAGAGGAAGATGCCGAGAAGCTGAAACTGCAATACGGTGATGCCCTCTACGAGGAGGAAGAAGACGCCGAGACCCCTGCCGTATGCACGTCGGAAGACGGCCGTACCTTCGAACTGGCCCTGCTGAACAATATTATCGGAGCACGTGCAGAAGAAATTCTTGCCAACGTATGGAACCAGTTGCAACTTTCCGGCTACGAGGACAAACTTTTCTCCGGTGTTGTATTCACCGGTGGAGGAGCCAATCTGAAGAATCTTGAGAAAGCCTTCCATAGAGTGAGCAAGATTGAAAAGGTAAAGACCGCCAAGTTCGTACAGACCACCGTCCACACACGCAGCGACGAGCCCAAGAAGGACGGCATGCACAACACACTGCTGGGCCTGCTGGCTGCCGGCAACGAGAATTGCTGCCTGCAAGAGGTGAAGCCGGTGCAGCAGCCTGCCTCCAATGTTCCTCCCAAACCGGTCGACATATTCGTTGACGACGAAGCGCTGAAAGAGCAGGAAGCCGCCGCACGCGCCGCCAAGGCACAGCGCGAGAAGGAAGAGAAAGAACGCAAGGAGCGTGAGCGAAAAGAAAGGGAGCTGCGCGAAAAGGAAGAAAAGAAGAAGAAAAAGAAAGAAGGCCCCAGCTGGTTCGAAAAGACTTTCAACAAGCTTTCCAACGAAATCTTCTCGGACGACGATATGAAGTAATAATGTGATAATGTGCCAGAAAATTAAGTTATTATGGAAGATATAGTACAATTCGATTTCCCGACCGATTCACCGAAAATCATTAAAGTAATCGGTGTAGGTGGAGGTGGCGGCAATGCCGTGAACCATATGTACCGGGAAGGTATACACGACGTGACGTTCGTACTGTGCAACACAGACAACCAAGCGTTGAAGGACTCTCCCGTGCCCGTGAAGTTACAGCTTGGAAAAGAAGGTCTGGGAGCCGGAAACCGCCCTGCCCGTGCCCGCAAGGCAGCAGAAGAGAGCATCGAAGACATCAAGAATATGCTGAACGACGGCACCAAGATGGTATTCATCACTGCCGGAATGGGCGGTGGTACCGGTACGGGTGCCGCACCCATCATTGCACAAACCGCCAAGGAAATGGACATCCTGACCATCGGCATCGTCACCATCCCTTTCCGCTGGGAGGGCGACAAGAAGATAGACCAGGCACTGGATGGCGTAGAGGAAATCAGCAAGCACGTAGATGCCCTGCTGGTCATCAACAATGAAAAGCTGAGCGAGATATACAGCGAGCTATCCGTAGACGACGCGTTTGACAAGGCCGACGACACCCTTTCGGTAGCCGCCAAGAGTATTGCCGAAATCATCACCCTGCATGGAAAGGTGAACCTCGACTTCAACGACGTGAAAACAGTGCTGAAGGACGGCGGCGTAGCCATCATGAGTACCGGCTACGGCGAAGGTGACAACCGTGTCAGCGAAGCCATCAAGAACGCGCAGCACTCGCCGTTGCTGAACAACAACGACATCTTCAACTCCAAGAAAGTACTCCTCAACATCTCTTACAGTGCACAATACAAGCTGATGATGAGCGAAATGGACGAGGTGAAGGAGTTCATGAACCGTTTCAGCCGCGACTTCGAAACCAAATTCGGTATGGCCATTGACGACAAGCTGGAACAGAAAGTGAAAATCACCCTGCTTGCCACCGGTTTCGGTATCCAGGACATCCACATGAAGGAAATGGACGACCGCATCACCCAGCGCACCGCCGAAGAACAGCAACGCCTTGCCGAGCTGGAGGAGGAAGAGGAACAGAGACGCAACCGCCGCGAAGTGTACTATGGCAAGGATGCCAATGCCCGTTCCCAGCGCAGCCGCCGTCGCCATATCTATCTCTTCAATCCCGAAGACATGGACAACGCCGACATCATCAGCATGGTAGAGAATTCTCCGACCTATCTGCGTGACAAAAGCACGCTGAACAGCATCAAGATGAAGGCAGAGCAGGAAGGGCAGCTCGCCACCGAAGCCGCGCAAGAGGCAGAAGGCGGTGCAGGGGGAGTCATCACCTTCTGATTTTTCCGTTCCCGATATGTAAAACCATCCTCCTCCCCTTCGGGGGAACAGGAGTAAACCTATAACAATATGGATTTATTTGAAAAAGTCAGCGAAGACATTAAAACAGCCATGAAAGCCAAAGACAAAGTGGCTCTCGAAACATTGAGAAACGTAAAGAAAGTATTCCTTGAAGCCAAAACCGCTCCCGGAGCCAACGATACCCTGAGCGATGCAGATGCTTTGAAGATTATCCAAAAACTGACCAAGCAAGGCAAAGACGCCGCTGAAATCTATGTACAGCAAGGTCGCCAGGACTTGGCAGACGATGAGCTGGCACAAGTAAAGGTGCTTGAAACCTATCTGCCCAAGCAGATGAGCGCCGAAGAACTGGAGGCAGCCTTGAAGGAAATCATAGCCGAAGTCGGCGCCACCAGCGGCAAGGACATGGGCAAGGTGATGGGTGTAGCCAGCAAGAAACTTGCCGGACTTGCCGAAGGCCGCGCCATCTCAGCCAAAGTAAAAGAGTTGCTGGGATAAAGAAATACACTTCCCCTATCATATAAGCCGTGCTTCAACAGAGGGACTCAGCGTCCAAAGTCTGTTGAACACGGCTTTTTACATACCAATCCATATCCTCCCCCACAAGAGATTATACGCTATCTATCAACGCATTATATTTACCGACCGTTTACCATAAGATGTAAAAGCCGTTACCTAATGATGTAACGACGGTTACCCTATATTGAAACGGTCGTTACCCTATATTGTAACGACCGTTACAGCTTATCGTAACGACCCTTACAGCAGTAAGTAAAACTCCCTACTCCTATAATAAAGGCAGCGCACACTTATTGGGCCGTTACATCGACGATAATCAATCAAAAAGCTCCTTCAATACCTCAAGTGATTTCAATACCGGGAAATCCGGCAGATGCAGACGATAATATTCATTCATAATGTTCAGGCAGCGGGTACGCTCCAACCGGTTCATGGTGAAAAGATGCATCGTTTCATAATTCATGCGCATCAGCTGTGTCAGGCGGGCCGCCTCCTCGGGAGCGATGTAATTGGAATGGAGCTGCGGACGCAAGGGAGTGAAACAAGCATTCTGCAAATCGAAGTAATCTCCGGCATGATAATCCTCCAGGTTGGGATACAAACCGAGAAAACGGGAAAGGCGCATCAGGAAGACCAGATGGAAATTGGCAAACCCCTCCCTGCATTCATCCAGCCAGATGACGGAATGATACAGATAAGCAAACAGCGGACGGTTCTCCGCCTCCTCCCGGACGGCGCGATAAAGGAATTCCGAAAGAAACAAAGCGATGGCAGATTTGTAGGGATCGTAGGGAAGCGTGGCGAAAGGATAAAGAGACTTCGCCTCCTTCACCTTATATATAGTGGCATTAGGACGGAAATCGGCTTCAAGTTCCACCAATGCCAGCGGCTGGAAGAGTACCGGCTTCACCGCCGCCTTGCGCGAACGGGGTATGGACACCATGAAGGAAGCCCTGCCAGCCACCTCCGTATAGATGTCTGCAATGAGAGATGTATCCTTATATTTCAAGGTATGCAGCACAATTCCCAGTGTTTTCTGTAACATTCCCGATTTCTTTATCTGGTTTCAATCTGATAACAAAGCTACAAAAAAAGCCCGAAAGAAGAGAAACAAAAGGAGAAGAATAAAAAAACAAGGTAAGGAGTGCAAAAAGCAAAAGCACGTATTACACTGATTTTCAACAAACAAGACGCTAACCTATGACAAAAAGCAACAAAAAGCTATATTTTTTTCTTGCGAATGTTTTGGTAATTCAAAAATAGTTTCTACCTTTGCATCCGCAAACGAGAAATAAAGGCTCTTTGCAAGAGCGGAAACGCTCACCAAAGGATGGCCCGTTCGTCTATCGGTTAGGACGCAAGATTTTCATTCTTGAAAGGGGGGTTCGATTCCCCCACGGGCTACAAAATAAAAAAATAAACGAATTAAAAAAGATTAGTCGAGATGGCAAATCATAAATCATCACTGAAGAGAATCAGACAAGAAGAAACAAGAAGACTTCACAACAGATATTATGGCAAGACCATGAGAAACGCTGTTCGTAAGCTTCGTGCTACTACAGACAAAGCTGCAGCAACAGCAATGTATCCGGGTATCACAAAACTGTTGGATAAATTGGCTAAGACTAATGTAATCCACAAGAACAAGGCTAACAACCTGAAGTCAAAATTGGCTATCTATATCAACAAGCTGGCTTAAGTTGACTGTTACACAAAAGATATTACAAGGCTGGACTTTTTAGTCCGGCCTTTCTCATTTATACCTCTCTATTTACCTGCTTCCACACAAGTTTCTTTTCTGTGCTAAAAAGCTGTAAACTACCCGAATTTATCCGTTTGTTTAGCACCATATCCCGAGGATTTTCACTATATTTGCTCTGTTATTACAATAAGGAAAAAAGATTATGACTGAAGAACAGATTCACTCCAATAACGGGAGCTATTCTGCCGAAAACATCCAGGTACTGGAAGGTTTGGAAGCAGTGAGAAAGCGTCCCGCGATGTATATTGGCGACATTAGCAGCAAAGGACTTCACCACCTAGTGTACGAGGTTGTGGACAACTCCATCGACGAGGCACTTGCCGGCTATTGCGACCACATCGAAGTCACCATTAACGAGGACAACTCCATCACCGTACAAGACAACGGACGTGGTATCCCGGTAGACTATCACGAAAAGGAAAAGAAATCCGCACTGGAAGTTGTAATGACCGTACTGCATGCCGGAGGTAAGTTCGACAAAGGTTCCTACAAGGTATCGGGAGGTCTGCATGGTGTAGGTGTATCTTGCGTAAACGCCTTGTCTACACATATGACTACCCAGGTTTTCCGTAACGGAAAAATCTATCAGCAGGAATATTCCTGCGGACATCCGCTCTACTCCGTCAAGGAAGTGGGCACAACAGACATTACCGGTACACGCCAGCAGTTCTGGCCGGACGATACCATCTTTACGGAAACAGTCTACAACTATGATATTCTTGCCACCCGCATGCGCGAGTTGGCTTACCTGAACGCAGGCATCAAGATTTCACTGACCGACCTTCGCGTAAAGGACGAAGAGGGAAATGCCAAGAAGGAAATCTTCTACTCGGAAGAAGGCCTGAAGGAATTTGTGCGCTACGTGGACTCCTCACGCGAACACTTCATGAACGATGTAATCTACATCAACACCGAGAAGCAAGGCACACCGGTGGAAGTAGCCATCATGTACAACACTTCTTATAACGAAAATGTACACTCTTACGTAAACAACATCAATACCATTGAAGGGGGTACCCACTTGGCTGGTTTCCGCCGTGCACTGACCCGTACATTGAAAAAATACGCCGAAGACAACAAGATGCTGGAGAAAGCCAAGGTAGAGATTGCAGGCGACGACTTCCGCGAAGGATTAACTGCCGTTATCTCCATCAAGGTGGCAGAGCCTCAGTTCGAAGGACAGACCAAGACAAAGCTGGGTAACAACGAAGTGATGGGTGCCGTAGACCAGGCTGTGGGCGAAGCCCTCACCTACTACTTGGAGGAACACCCGAAGGAAGCCAAGTTGATTGTAGACAAGGTGATTCTTGCCGCCCAGGCACGTATCGCCGCACGTAAGGCACGCGAATCCGTACAACGCAAATCGCCGATGTCCGGCGGTGGCATGCCCGGTAAGTTGGCCGACTGCTCCAGCAAGGACCCGGAAGAATGCGAATTGTTCCTCGTCGAGGGTGACTCGGCAGGCGGTTCAGCAAAGCAAGGCCGTAACCGTGCGTTCCAAGCTATCCTGCCGCTTCGCGGTAAGATTCTGAATGTGGAAAAGGCCATGTGGCACAAGGCATTCGAGAGCGACGAAGTAAACAATATCATCCAGGCGCTGGGCATCCGTTTCGGCGTGGACGGTGAAGACAGCAAAGAAGCGAACATTGACAAGCTGCGCTACAAGAAGATTATCATCATGACCGATGCCGACGTCGATGGTTCTCACATCGACACGCTGATTATGACGCTTTTCTTCCGCTACTTCCCGCAAGTCATCCAGCAGGGTTGCTTGTACATCGCCACTCCTCCCCTTTACCTTTGCACCAAAGGCAAGGCGAAAGAGTATTGCTGGACAGACCAGCAACGCCAGAAGTTCATCGACACTTACGGCGGCGGTTCGGAAAACGCAGTACACACCCAACGCTACAAAGGTTTGGGTGAAATGAACCCGGAACAGTTGTGGGAAACCACCATGAATCCGGAAAACCGCATGCTGAAGCAGGTGCATCTTGAAAATGCAGCCGAAGCCGACTATATCTTCTCCATGCTGATGGGTGAAGACGTGGGCCCGCGCCGCGATTTCATCGAAAAGAATGCAACGTATGCAAATATTGACGCTTAATAAATAATAAATAACCAACCTCACATCTTACAACGAGGAAGCCCCGGACGGGCAGGATAATCCTGCTGACCGGGGCTTTTCCTTTATCCCTCTTCTCCTCCAAAGAAGAGGCCCGTCTCCGCACGGAAGAACTATAGGATTCCTTGTTTTTTCATCTCTTCCACTACCAATTCCAGCTCTGCATACCAGTCCTCACCAAACTTACGGATAAGCGGCTCTTTCAGAAACTTATACACGGGCAGATTTTCCTTTTGTCCCAACAGCATAGCGGCTTTGCAGACATCCCAACGATGATAGTTCACTGCCTTATAGAGTCCGTAGTTCCCCACCCTTATCGGATAGAGATGGCAGGATATAGGTTTGTAGAAGTTGGTCCTACCCTCACGGTAAGCCTTTTCGATGGCACAATAGCAACAGCCTTTATCATCATAGCAGGTAAAGACGCAATCCTTGTTGTTTACAATAGAAGTCACCAGGTCACCTTCACAATCGGTATAGACCACACCTTGCTCCTCTATCACGGTGCGGGCTTCGGGAGAAAGCTCGTCCCAAATCAGCGGAAGCACCTCTTCCAGTTTCTCCACCTCGTCCAGCTCTACGGGAGCACCGGCATCGCCCTCAATGCAGCAAATCCCCTGGCAGGCACCCAAGTCACACAAGAACTTCTCGCGCAAGACATCGAAAGAAACCACAACATCACCAATCTGTATCATAATCGTTCTATTGAAAAAAGACGCGGATTATCCGGATTGCACAGACTCAACTTTAAGAGCATCCGTGGAATCCGTATAATCCGCGTCTAAATATTGTTACGGCTTTGACGCCTTACTTAATCAAATCCTTACCAGTCATTTCAGCCGGCTGCTCCATACCCAAGATATGCAGGATAGAAGGAGCTACGTCAGCCAATACACCGTTCTCAACCTTGGCGTCCTTGTTTGCAGTAACGTAAACGAAAGGAACGGGGTTCAGAGAGTGGGCAGTATTCGGAGTACCATCCTCATTCAGAGCATGGTCGGCATTACCGTGGTCGGCGATGATGATTACTTCATAATCGTTTGCCTTGGCAGCCTCAACGGTGTCTTTCACACATTCGTCGATGGCTTTCACTGCCTTCTCGATAGCTTCGTAGATACCGGTATGTCCCACCATATCACCATTGGCGTAGTTCACCACGATGAAATCGAACTTCTGGGTCTTGATAGCTTCAACCAACTTGTCCTTCACCTCGTACGCACTCATTTCAGGCTTCAAGTCGTAAGTGGCAACCTTCGGAGAAGGAACCAGGATGCGCTCTTCAGCATCGTAGGGAGTCTCGCGGCCACCGTTGAAGAAGAAAGTCACGTGTGCATACTTCTCTGTTTCGGCAATGTGCAGCTGGGTCTTGCCATTGGCAGCAAGATATTCGCCCAATGTGTTCTGTACATTCTCCTTATCAAAAAGGATATGTACACCCTTGAAGCTGGCGTCATACGGAGTCATGCAGTAGAACTGCAGGCCCGGAATGGTTTGCATGCCTTGTTCGGGCATATCTTGCTGGGTGAGGACAACGGTCAATTCCTTGGCACGGTCGTTACGGTAGTTGAAGAAGATTACAACATCACCTTCCTTGATGGTACCGTCGAAGCCACCGTTCACAATCGGCTTGATGAATTCATCCGTAACGCCTTCGTCGTAGGACTCCTGCATAGCCTGGACCATATCCGTAGCGACCTTCCCTTCACCGTTTACCAACAAATCGTAGGCAACCTTCACACGTTCCCAACGTTTGTCACGGTCCATGGCATAGAAACGTCCCACGATGGAAGCAATCTTGCCGGCAGACTTCTCGCAATGGGCAGTCAGCTGCTCAATGAAGCATTTACCGCTCTTCGGGTCGGTATCACGACCGTCCATAAAACAGTGGATGAAGGTATTCTCGATACCGTATTCCTTGGAAATATCGCAGAGTTTGAACAAATGGTCAAAAGAGCTGTGCACGCCACCGTTGCTGGTCAGTCCCATAAAGTGGATATTCTTGCCGTTTTCCTTTGCATATGAGAAAGCAGAAACAATTTCCTTGTTCTTCAGGATGCTGCCATCGGCACAAGCACGGTTAATCTTCACCAAATCCTGGTAAACAATGCGTCCGGCACCGATATTGAGGTGACCTACTTCAGAATTACCCATCTGTCCGTCGGGCAAACCAACGTTTTCACCGCTTGCCTGAAGCTCGGAATGCGGATAAGCTGCCAACAGACTGTCCCAATACGGAGTAGGTGTATTGAAAATCACATCATCTTTGCCTTGATCGCCGATGCCCCAGCCATCAAGAATCATTAAAAGGGCTTTCTTACTCATAATATTAATCGAATTTAATTGTATAATCTTTTTGTATGATACAAACGTTCTTTATAGTAGGAACCTGTTTTTGCGCTGCAAAGGTACAAAAAACAGCTGTTAAAGCGTACTGTTTCAAATGATTTATGTACTTTTGCCACGCTTAAAAAATAAAAAACAAGAAATATGGACGATTCAAACCCACGAACGTGCAATAGTATTCACCAATAAAACGAACGGAGACGTTGACTGCAATGCCTCTGTTCCAACCTGAAAGGAGGCAAACAATGAGAAAGTATCTCTACAGTGAAAACGGCTTCACTGAAAAGGCCGAATGGCAACCCAACTGCTGGGTCAACGTAGAATGCCCGGACAACGATGATTTCAAATTCCTTACCGAAGAGCTGAAAGTTCCCGAATCATTCTTGGAAGACATAGCCGACGTGGACGAGCGCCCGCGTACGGAAACAGAAGACAACTGGCTGCTGACCATCCTCCGCATCCCGATGCAGAGCAACCAACGCGGCGTGCCGTTCATCACCGTGCCCATCGGCATTATCACCAATGACGGAATCATCGTTTCTGTCTGCTATCACCACACGGAGCTGATACCGGACTTCATCCAGCACACACGCCGGAAGAACATAGTCGTCAACAATAAACTGGATTTGATTCTGCGAATCATCTACTCTTCTGCCGTCTGGTTCCTGAAGTATCTGAAACAGATAAACAACGACGTGGCCACCGCCGAAAAAGAGCTGGAGAAAAGCATCCGCAACGAAGACCTCCTGCAACTGATGAAGCTGCAGAAGACGCTGGTCTACTTCAACACTTCCATCCGTGGCAATGAAGTGATGATAGGACGGCTGAAAAACATCTTTCAGGACACCAATTATCTGGATTTGGAATTATTGGAAGACGTGGTCATCGAGTTGAAGCAGGCATACAATACCGTGAACATCTACAGTGATATTCTGACGGGAACCATGGACGCCTTCGCCTCCATCATCTCCAACAATGTGAATGCCATCATGAAACGTATGACAAGCCTCAGCATTACACTGATGATTCCCACGTTGATAGCCAGTTTCTACGGCATGAATGTGGACATCCACCTGGAGAGTTTTCCGCACGCGTTTATTTTCATCATACTTTTGTCAGCAATATTATCAGCAGTGACATTCGTATGGTTCAGAAGGATTAAGTGGTTCTAAACAGCATCATTGTCCGAAGTTCAGCGACAACTGCCCATCCCCCAAGAGATTGAACGTCAAGCGATGATAGGGTGTAGTGCCCCGCTCAGCAATGGCGGCACGATGTTTCTTGGTGGGATACCCCTTGTTACGATTCCAGTCATAATACGGATATTCCTCGTGAAGGCGGTTCATGTAGTCATCACGATAGGTCTTTGCCAAAATGGAGGCGGCAGCGATGGAAAGGTACTTCCCGTCTCCTTTCACTACGGTAGTATGCGGCAAGTCCCGATATTTTTTAAAGCGGTTGCCGTCTATCAGCAGATGTTGCGGACGGACATTCAGTTGGTCAACAGCACGATGCATGGCAAGAAAGGAGGCATTGAGAATATTGATTTTGTCAATTTCTTCGGGAGAGACGACGCCCACCGCCCATGCCAGAGCCTCTTTCTCAATCACTTCACGCAAGGCATAGCGTTGTTTTTCCGTCAGCTGCTTGGAGTCGTTCAAAAGTTCATTCTTAAAGTCCGTTGGCAGAATAACAGCAGCGGCATAGACCGCACCGGCCAGACAGCCGCGACCGGCCTCATCGCATCCTGCCTCTATCAAATCTTTATTCAAATAAGGTAATAACATATATATCGCTATCTTTGAGGCACAAAGATAAATCTTTTTGGAGGGAAACCGGACTTCTAAGAAGAATTAATTAAATTTGCAGAAACAAGACGATGCCATGAAGAAAAACCTATGTCTACTACTCGTATGTCTTCTGTCAGCAGCTGCCCCACTGCAAGCTCAAGACATGCAGCAAGCACAGAAATTGATTGACCAAGCACAGAAATACCTGTACAACAACCCCAAACAAGCTTCCTACTATGCAGCTCAGGCTTCTGCCTTGTTTCCCGAAGATGAGCCCAGTGAGGTCCGCGCACAAGCTATGATTCTCTACTGTCAAGCCGAACAATTGTTGGGGAACTTCGACCTAAGTATCAAGAATCTTTATGACACCCAAAAATATATCCATCCCACCAACAAAAAACAAATGGCACAACTCTGCTCCTTGATGGGGCGTGTATACAGCAAACTAGGCGATTACAACAAAGCCATTGAACTGAACGACAAAGCAACCTCCATCTTCAAATCCATCGGCGATTCCACCTCTGTGGCCGGATGCTATAACGAACGTGGAGTAATGCACCACTTCATGAGTGAATTTACCGTTGCCGAGCGTTTCTTCCAGCGTGCGCTGGCCATCAACCGTGCCCAACGAAACCTGAAAGAGATTGCAACCAACCTGAACAACCTCTGTCTGTACCGGGGAAATACGGAAGAGAAACTTTCTTTCATCCAGGAAGCCATCACCATCAACAAGAATCTGGATGCCCAATGGTCTCTTGGCGAAAACTACAACAACATGGGGAAACAGTATTACTATGACAAGCAATACTCCAAAGCCTTGGAAGCCTTGCATAAAGCCTACGAGTATGCCCACAACATCGGAGCCCGCGAACTGATTTGCGACAATTACGAATATTCGTCCATGGTATATGCAGCTATAGGTGACTATGCCCAAGCCTATAAGTATCTGAACAAGAGGTACCACCTGGGCAAGGAACTGCAAAGTAGCAACAAGCTACGCAACATCGAGCAGGAAATTTCCTACAAAAGATACCAAGACCAAAAATATGCTACTGAAATGCAGGAACAAACCTACAAGATAGAGCTACTGAAACGCAATTTGTGGCTTTTGGGCAGCGTACTTATTCTGGGAATAGCTTTCAGCATCTTTCTATATAAATGGTATAAACGCCGAAAAGATTTGCAACTGATAGAAGCACGCTACCAATTGCAACTGTCCGAAAAAGAAGTGGCCGAACTGAAGATGCATCAGCAAGAGCTGGAACTTCAAAATGTACACAATGCCCTGGCTACCAGTCGGCAGGAGGCAACCAGCTTCGCCGTATTCCTGAAAAGCCGCAATGAACTGCTGGACAAAATACGCGGAATGGTGAAAGAAGGATATAAGATGGACGCGCAAGCCATCACGCCCCACCTGAAGAAAATCAACGCATTCATCAGCCAGAGCCAAAGCGGAGACAAAACCAACAGTGCCCTATTGACAAACATCGATGATAAAAGCAATGAATTCCTCCAAAGACTGGTAGCGATTCATCCCAAACTGACACAAGGCGAGAAATATCTTGCCACCCTGCTAAGGGTGAACCTGTCTACCAAAGAAATATCCATGTTGACCGGCACCACCCCCAAAACCATCAATATGAACCGATACCGCCTGCGCAAATCCCTCAACCTCTCTTCCGAAGAAGACCTAACCAACTATCTACAGAATATATAACCCGGCTCAAGGCTGAAAATATTTATTTTGCATTTCTACCCTCACCGCCCTCACTGCTTACCTAAAAGTCTTTATTCATCGGACTTTCAGAGGTGAGTAAGGGCAATTTCAAAAAGGTGAGGGTAAAGTTTGCTCTCACTTTGTCTCAGTAGAAACAAGGCATCGAACAAGTAAGCATAGGCTCGCAAGTCCGGAAGAAGGGACTACTGTATCAGTATGCAAATGAAAGAACCGTCTACTGATGACGTTTATAAAGAAAAAAAGTGTCTAGTGAAATCAGGAAAAGACAGCTTTCTTTTTGTTTCCCCCAATATAACCGCTTGTTTCAACACACAGAACGGTTTATTTCGACGTGTAGAACAATGTGTTTCATTAGGGCGAACACTTTGTTCCATTATAGTGAACACTTTGTTTCATACTATATAAACACCTTGTTTTATGTTGTGCAAACAAAACGTTTTATACTACATGAACGAAGTGTTTTGTACTGCAGAAACAAAGTGTTCATCACTATGAACTAATAAGTTATCCGTATTTTGCAAGAGATAAGATATGAATGTCATCCGTCTTATACTCGACTTCCTCTTTTACAGATGGCTTGCAGATAAAACATCTGCAAACCATCTGCAAGGGACATCATTGATAAACAGTAGTATCTCAACTCTCCTCCGAGGAGGAGAGTTGAGATACTACTGTTTATCAATGATTATAAAAGACTTGCGAAACTTGAGTTGCTTGATATTTCTAAAAGAGTTGGTTTCCTTCTTCATCTAATCACCGTTTACTTGCGCAACTCAATAATTAATGTAAATCGGGAAAAGTTTATGTGGATATAGTTTTGTAGATATAGAATATCTCATTTACTCCTATTTATCAAATACTTACAAAACTATTTGTAGATAATAAAACAAAGAATATCCCTCTCTTGTAGTCTGCTTGTAGATAACATTCATTAGCAATTCCTGTTTATGAAGCTTAATTTAGCATTGTGAAAAACCAATAGTATTAACCTTAAAAACTTATTCAAATGAGTAAAAGTAACTACTACAAAGAAAGAGTCATTCAGCTACTTCTCTTCTTTGCTTTTATGCTGCCTATGGGCGCATTGGCACAGAACATTCAGCTGAACGGTACCGTAACCGATGTTTCCGGTGAATCTGTCATCGGAGCCAGTGTATTAGAGAAAGGAACAACAAATGGAGTAATCACTGACATCGACGGTAACTTTACCCTCAGCGTTTCCCCAAAAGCCACTATTATTATCTCTTACGTGGGCTATGCTCCACAAGAAATCGCCCTCAATGGTCGCAAGGAATTGAAAGTGGTGCTGAAAGAAGACACCGAACTACTGGACGAAGTAGTCGTTATCGGTTATGGCACACAAAAGAAATCGGATGTTTCCGGTTCGGTAAGTTCCGTATCGGGCGATAAACTAAACAACATACCTACCGCTAATGCCGAAACTGCCCTGCAGGGTATGGCTCCCGGTTTGATAGTTAACTTTGGTAGCGGTGCCGCCGGCTCCACTCCCAGCCTGCAGGTGCGCGGTGTAACCACTTATGGAACAGACAACTCTCCGTTGGTAATTATCGATGGCGTTCCGGGTGATATGAGTTTTCTGAACCCCGAAGACATCAAGTCAATGTCTGTATTGAAAGACGCTGCCACCGCCGCTATTTACGGAGCACGCGCCGCCGCAGGCGTTATCCTGATTGAGACTTACCGTGGTACCAAATCCAAACCCAAAATCACGTTCTCAGCTTATTGGGGAGTGGATCAGATAGCCAAGAAACTGGATGTCTGCAATGCCGAAGAATTTATCCACATGGCAAAGATGGCCCGTACAAACGCCGGTCAAAACCCCAAAAACTGGCCTGCTTACATTGCGGCTTATGAGCAAGACCCCACACAGTTTGGCGACACCGATTGGCAGGACGAATACTACCGCAACGGCTTCACACAGAAATACAATGTGGGGTACACTAGTGGCAGTGAGAATGCCAACGTAGCTTTGTCCGTATTCTATTCAAAAAACGAAGCCATCGTGACCGGCACGGGTGACGAGAAATATGGCTTCCGCTTAAACTCAGACATGAAACGCGGCAAGTTCAAAGTGGGCGAATCAGTAAACTACAGCCGTTGGGAATCGGAAATGGAAGCCAACTCAGGTTTTCCCGGCATATACCAAGTGACCAACATGGAACCTATCGCACGTCTGTATGACGAGAATTGTGACGGCGGATACGGTGGTGCCATCCCCGGCATGAACATGAGCGATGCTGCCAACATGGTAGGTTATAATAACCTGATTGAGAACACCCGCGCCACAGATTACATCAAAGGATCGGGCTATCTGCAATATGAGCCCATCAAGGGACTGGTAATCAAGGCACAAGCAAGCCGTAGCCTCCTTTTCCGCGAAACCCGCGTATTCAAACCTACTTACGAACTGGGTGCCATGAAGTGGAACGAAAGCGCCTCACTATCACAGACCCGCACCAGAAGCGTCAACGACCTGCTGGAACTGACTGCCAACTACAACTTCACCATCAAAGACAGTCACGACTTCGCCTTCCTGCTGGGAGCTTCACAAGAAGAAAGCACTTACGACCTATTGGGTGCATCGGGTTCCGAATTCGAGAACAACGACATGGGCATTCTGGGCCAGGCACGCAAAGACTATGGTGTGCAAGGTGAAAAGACCCGTAGCGGCTTGCGTTCCGTATTTGGCCGTGTGAACTATAGTTGGAAAATGCGCTACATGTTAATGGCCTCGTTCCGCTATGACGGTTCTTCACGTTTTGCCGACGGTAACCAGTGGGGGTTCTTCCCCTCTGTATCAGTAGGCTGGAACATTGCCAACGAACCTTTCTGGGAAGATATGAAAGAAACAGTCAGCTCCTTCAAATTGCGTATGAGCTACGGCGCCCTCGGTAACCAATCGGTACCTCTCTATCTCTACATTCCCAAATTGGACTCCAACGCCGACAACATCAACTACCCCTTCGACGGCAAAGTCGTAAACCAGGGATATGCAGTACGTAGCCTCCCCTCAAGGAACATCAAGTGGGAAACTACCTTCTACAAAAACATCGGTGTGGACATGAGCCTATGGAACAACAAACTGGAATTCTCGATTGAAGGTTACATCAAGGACACCAAGGACATGCTTTCCGAAAAGAACATCAGTCTGTCTACCGGTTACGGTGCACTGACGGTGAACGACGGTGAACTGCGCACCACCGGTATGGAAATGCAACTGATTTACCACGGTAATGCAGGTAAGGACTTCAAGTATGACCTTGACTTCAACCTGAGCCACTTCAAGAGTAAACTGAAATCAATGGCAGACCCCAACTATATGTACGAATATGGTGCTTCACGTACCTACGTGGGTGGTTACTTCGGTGAATTCTGGGCTTACGAAACCGCAGGCATCATCCAAAATGAAGCAGAAGCCAAACTTTGGAAAGAATCACACGGACGCAAGGACAGCAAAGGCAACTGGATTCCCATGCAGCCCAACGCAGAACCCGGTGACCTCCGCTTCGTAGACCAAAACGGTGACGGCATGCTGGACAGCGATGACAAGAAGCTTCTGGGCAACGGTTGCCCCAAGGCCTCTATCGGCTTCAACGTAACACTGAATTACAAAAACTTCGATTTGGTAGCCAACTTCTACGGTGACCTCGGTGTAGACCGTTACAACTATACCAAATATCAATTGGAACGTATGGATACCAAGTTCAACTATGGCAGAAACGCACTGAAAGCATGGACTCCGGAGAACCCCAACACCAACATTCCACGTGCCGTATACGGCGACCCGAACAAGAATGCTCGCACTTCCGACCGTTTCATCGAACGAGGCGACTTCTTCCGCCTGAACAACTTGCAACTGGGCTACAACCTGCCTGCTACAGTTTGTGGTAAGTTGGGCATCAGCAACCTCCGTTTCTATGTAGGTGGTACACGCATCTTTACCATCACCGGTTACAGTGGCTATGACCCCTCTACCAACGGTGGTATTGACCGCATGGGTTACGACTATGCTTCATCACCTCTATGCCGCACTTTCATGGCCGGTATTAAATTCGGATTTTAATTGAACCAAAACTTTAAAAAAGATGATTATGAAATTAAAGAATATATTATTGTGCGCCTCAGTCTTAGGAGGCCTGGCACTCTCTTCATGTACCGGAAATTTCCTGGATGAAGACAGAAACCCCAACTCACTGGACCCCGAAAACTTCTGGAAGAGCGAATCCGACATCCTCAAAGGACTTACCGCAGCCTACGCTGGACTACAGCCTACCATCGAATGGGCGCAACCTTTCGAACGCTACATTGTGATAGACAACTACCGCAGCGACGAGCTGGACTACCGCCCCGACGTGACCGCCTGGATGGAACTGGCCATGTACAACAACGAATCGACCAACTACGTGCCCAACGATGAATGGACCAACCTCTATACCAGTATCAACTATTGCAACCAGTGTCTGGACAACATTCCCAATGTGCCCGACAACGATGACGAAGGCATCAAGCAGACCAAAGCGACCAGTATTGCCGAGGCACGTTTTCTGAGAGCCTTCTACTACTACCGTCTCTTCATCAACTTCGGTGAAAGACTACCAATGTTCGAGCACGAACTCGAAGGTACCGAAGAGGAATTCTATCCTCCTCAGGTAGAAGCCGGCAGACTGAAGACTTTCATCGAGACAGAACTGAGTGAATGTCAAGCCAACCTTCCCGAAAAATGGAATACAAACATGGCCGGACGCGTCACTAAATATACTGCCGCAGCACTCTTAGGCAAATACTATATGTTCATCGGCGAAAAGGCCAAAGCCAAAACAGAATTCTGGAAAGTCATTGACAGTCACAGATATGAACTGATGGAGAACTATGGCGACAACTTCAACGGACTACACGAGAACAATAAGGAATCCATCCTTGAAGTACAGTTCACCGGAAGTCTGGAAGGCGGGCACTACGAATACAATCTCTTTACCTTGCACTTGGGTCCCGACAGTGGCTGTGGCGCATACGAGGAAGCATATCCGTCCAAATGGTTATTCAATACACTGAAGAAAGACCTCACCGAAGATGGGGAATACAGCGACCGATTGTATGAGACTATCATTTTCGACGATCCCAAATCCCGTCCGTTCTATTACGAAGACGGCAAAGGATTCAGTGATTACCACCAAGAAGACAATATCTACTGGCGCAAATATGTGACTTACGACAAGTCATTGGGTGATTACTGGGATTATTCCGGTTTCAACATCCCCCTCATCCGCTATGCGGACATCCTGTTGCTCTATGCCGAGTGTCTGAACGATGAAGGAAACTCTAAAGAAGCCATCAAATACATCAACAAAGTACGTGACCGTGTACACGTAACGCCACTGTCCGACACCCTAAGTAAAGAACAAGTGCTGAAGCACCTGCAGGATGTGGAACGTCCTTGCGAACTGGCCCTCGAAGGCTCACGCTGGTATGATCTCATCCGTTGGGGCATTGTGGAAGACGCACTTAAGAGTCATGAAAAGCCTTTCGCAAGCAATTTCATATCGACCAAGCATATCAGACTCGCTATCCCTCACAAAGAATTCCTGATGAATCCTGATTGGGTGCAAAACGAAGGTTACACAAAATAACCGATAACCCTACAACTCAGTCTCTATCGGAAGCGAAATGCCGGAAACGGGATCCCATCCGATAGAGATTGCTTTTAATAGAACTCTCTGTTTCAAGACTTCATTTCATCATATACTTAATTTACCATGAGACATCCAAATAAAAACATCGCTTTGACTGGCATCGTTGCCTGCATACTGGCCTCGTGCGTCAAAGCTCCCACTTCTTCAGAACCGCTTTTATCCAAGCAAGCGGACTTCTGTAATCTTATCAACATAAAGAACACTCCCGCCGGAGCCGTAGACTGGGATGCCTACGTCTTTGCCGACAAAGGTGCTTGGATGGCATACTCACTGCCCGACAACGAAAACCGTCGCCATGCCGGTGCTTTCATGGGACCTATGGTCATGACCGGACGCGGATGGATAGCTGCCGGACTCGCCGAACCTACGCTGTGGGTGAACGGCGAACAGTATAGGATGGTGTACAATGTACAGACCACCCGATACCTCCCCGGCAAACTGATACAGGAATACAACGATGAGAACTTAAACTTCACTACCGAATTGTGCTACCTCACCTCACGTTCCGTAGCCATACGTTCAATCGTGAAGAATATGAGCCAAAAACCGGTAAAGGTCAGCTTCGACTGGAACGGAGGCGTATACGAGCCTACCTCTGTCGTAAGCAGCATAGATAAAGGTCTCTCTTTCATCCGCCCCAAAGATTCCACGAACACGGTAATCCGATTCCTCACAGCAGACAAGATTCAGGCTGTGGGGAGCGATAGCCTGCACGTCACAGAAAAAAGTGAAATGACCCTGGAACCCGGCAAGACTTATCAGTCGGAGATGACTCAAACCCTGACGCTGCGCGGTGAAGACACAGCCAAAGAACTGGCTGCCATAGCAACGCTGAATATAGACAATTGCTTTGAACTAAACGAACAGCAATGGAACGCACAAATCGCTTCGTTGCTGAGCGGAAACAGCAAGTACCTCAAGGACAACAAATACCGCAAGGTACTCGTAAAAGCAATGATGACCCTGAACAGCAACTACCGCACCCCTGCCGGTGACATCCTGCATGGCGGCAGCAACCCGTCGTACAACGGATTCATCAACGGCATCTGGTCGTGGGACTCCTGGAAGATTGCTTCGGGCAACGTACATTTCAACGAGGAGATAGCCAAAAGCGAAATGATTACCCTCTTCGACTATCAAGCCGACAACGGCATGGTACCCGACTTCATCAGCTACAACAAGAAATACAATAACTGGCGCGATGCCAAACCGCCCGTAGCCGCCTGGGGAGCCATGAACGTGTATAAAGCTACCGGCGACAAGAAATTCCTCGAAACAATGTTCGACAAGCTCTATAAGTTCCATCAGTGGTGGTATGCCGAGCGCGACCACAATCACAACGGCATCTGCGAATACGGTTCCACCGACGGCACTCTCATTGCTGCCTGTTGGGAAAGCGGCATGGACAACGGCGTACGCTTTGACGATGCCGTGATGCAGAAAAACAGCGAGAAGGCATGGTCCATGAACCAGGAGAACATCTGCCTGAACTCGTTCCTCTACGTAGACAAGACCATCCTCGCCGAAATGGCAACCCTCCTGAACAAGCCCGAACTGGCGGCACAGCTTAATGCCGAAGCCAAAGTCATCAAGGAGTTCGTACAGACAAAGATGTGGGACAAGGAAACCGGATTCTTCTACGACACCCGTATCGATACCGGCGAGCACATCAAAGTGATGGGTGCCGAATGCTGGCTGCCACTCTGGGCAGGCATCGCCACTCCCGAACAGGCCAAACAGGTGATGCAGAAGATGATGGACCCGCAGAAGTTCAACTCCACCCTTCCATTGGGTACCTTGGACATCAGCCATCCTCGCCTGCGTCCCGTGCGCGGCTACTGGCGCGGCCCGGTCTGGGTAGACCAAGTGTACTTCGGTATCACCGGCCTGCGCAACTATGGTTTCGACCGGGAAGCCGACATACTGACTGAGAAGTTCATCAACAACGCCCAAGGACTCACCACCGACGGCCCTATCCACGAGAACTACAACCCGCTGACCGGCGAAGCGCTCAATTCGCCTAACTTCGGCTGGAGTTCGGCATGTATCATCAAGATGCTGCTCGATGAGTAACTCTCACGCAAAACAACTCTCAAAAGTCTGAAAAGACAAACGATTATACATCATTAAAAGCATACGAATATGAATAAGATACATTCAATCTGCACCCTCGCACTGATGCTACCGTTATGCGCATTTGCACAGTACGACGGTACACCCATGAACAAGACGGGCGACACCAAGAAAGCGGAAACCGCCGTAAGAACCGACAAATATCCTCACTCGGACAACGATTGGGAAAACTTTGATGTGTTGCACATCAACCGTCTGCCTTCTGCCGCCACCTTCATGGCCTACACCACCAAAGAGAAAGCAGTGAAGAACGACAAGAGTCAATCGGAATATTTTCAGTCGTTGAACGGTACCTGGAAGTTTCAGTTTGTTCCCCGTTCGGACCAGCGCCCGATGGACTTCTTTGAAAAAGGCCACGATGTAAGCGGATGGGGCAACATCAAAGTGCCTGCCAACTGGGAAATGGAAGGCTATGGCCATCCTTTCTATGTAGGTGCCGGCTACGGCATCAAGCGCAACCCGCCACTCATTGCCGTGGAAAACAGTCCCGTAGGTTCCTACAAACGCACATTCAACGTCCCTGCCAACTGGAAAGGCAAGCAAATCGTCCTCCACTTCGGAGGCGTGGCCTCAGCTTTCTATGTGTGGGTCAACGGTGAAAAGGTGGGTTACTCGCAAGATTCCAAGACCCCCAGTGAGTTCGATATCACCCCCTATGCAGTAACCGGACAGAACGAGATTGCCGTGCAGGTATTCAAGTTCAGCGACGGCTACTACTTAGAGGATCAGGATTACTGGCGCTTTGCCGGTATACAACGTGATGTGTACCTTTATGCCCGTCCCAACATCCACGTGCGCGACTTTGAAGTAGTGACCGACCTCGACAACGAGTATAAGGACGCCGACTTCCACCTCTATGTGGAACTGGACAATGCCCAAAACTCCCAACGTACTCAAACGCCCAAGGTAAAAGGTGCCGAAGTGGAAGTGAGCCTGACGGACAAAGAGGGAAAAGTCATCTACACTGAACGCCAACGCGCCAAAGACAACAAGCTGCACTTCCTGAAACACATCGAAACGCCCCTACTGTGGAGTGCTGAAAAGCCCAACCTATACCAGATGATGATTACACTGCGTGCCAACGGCCAGACACAGTACATCTGCCGCAACATCGGATTCCGCAAATCGGAAATCAAACATGCACAGTTACTCGTCAACGGGCAACCCGTCTACATCAAGGGCGTAAACCGCCACGAACACGACCCTTACCACGGCCATGTAGTGGACGAAGCCTCCATGATACGCGACCTGGAACTGATGAAACAAAACAACATCAACAGCGTGCGCACCTCCCACTACCCCAACGACCCGCGCTGGTATGAACTGTGCGACATCTACGGCATGTATGTAGTGGACGAGGCCAACATCGAAAGCCACGGCATGGGCTACAAACCCGACCAATGCCTCGCCAACCAACCCGAATGGCAGAAGGCTTTCATCGACCGTACAGAACGTATGTTTGAACGCGACAAGAACCACCCCTGCGTCATTATTTGGTCATTGGGCAACGAAACCGGCTCAGGCTGTAACTTCCAAGCCACCTATGCTTGGATTCATGCCCACGACCGTTCCCAACGCCCCGTACACTCCGAGGACTCTGGCAAAAACCGTCCTTTCACCGACATCTTCTGCCCCATGTACAAGAAGATAGACGTGTTGATAAACCATGCTCTCTATCTGCCCACCATGCCCCTCATCCTCTGCGAATACGCTCATGCTATGGGTAATAGTGTGGGCAATCTGCAAGACTACTGGGACATCATCGAGAAGTACCCTTCTCTACAAGGCGGTCACATCTGGGACTGGGTGGACCAGGGTCTTTACAACAAGACCGACGACGGTAAGTTCTACTGGGCCTACGGCGGCGACCTTGCCCCCGAAGGCACTCCAAGCTCGGCCAACTTCTGCATGAACGGCCTGATTGCCGCAGACCGCACATTGAAGCCCCACATACATGAAGTGAAACGGGTGTACCAGAATATGGCTTTCAGATTGCTCGATTATCACGAAGGATTGGTAGAGCTTAGAAACAAGTTCTTCTTCACCAACCTGAATGACTTTGACTTCACTTGGCGTTTGGAAGGCAACGGCGAAGTATTGGCACAAGGACGCATAGATAATGTAGATTTGCCCGCCCAACAGACAGGCGTATTCCGGACACAGTTCCCCACCATACATTCCACCGAAGGAGTAGAATATTACCTGAATTTCTATGCCAGCCAGAAGCGCGACGAGGGTCTGCTGAAGGCCGGTACACAATTGGCTGCCGAACAAGTGAAGCTTCCCTTCTATAAGGCTGTTACCCCCAAAGCTGCCTCAGGCAACGTGACGGCAAGCGACAGCGAAGCCCTACTTGTCCTCACTGCCGGAAATGTCAGTGTAGGATTCGACAAAGCCACCGGAGCACTCTGCTCGTTCAAGGAAGGCAAGGAAGAGATGATTAAGGAAGCACTGCGTCCCAACTTCTGGCGTCCGGTGACGGACAATGACATGGGCAACGACATGAACAAGACCCTGCGCCCGTGGCGTGAAGCCGGACGTGGCGTCAAACTCACCTCATTGGAGAAAACAGCGCTCGACAAAGATGGCTATGAAGTAGTGTCACACTACCGTCTGCCCGAAGAAGTTGCCGGTTCGGAATTCATTGTCCGCTACCGCTTCTCACCGAGAGGCAGCCTCGATGTGAACTGTACTTTCATTCCTGCCAACGACACTTTACCTTTGATGCCCCGCATGGGTGTGAGCATCACCCTGAACAAGCAATACGACCAAATGGCATGGCTAGGTCGAGGTCCGCACGAGAACTATTGCGACCGCAACGGTTCTTCCTTCGTGGGTCTGTACAAAGGTAGCGTAGCCGAACAGTACTTCGCCTACGACCGTCCACAAGAAAACGGCAACAAGACCGATGTACGTTGGATGAGCCTCACCGATTTGAAAGGCAATGGCCTGATGGTTATCGGTGCACCCACAATCAGCGGCAGTGCCTACCTCTTCCCGACAGAAGATCTGGATGAACCCGGCACACGCAAGTCACAACGCCATATCTCAGACATCCAACCCAAAGATATGGTGACTTGGAACATAGACTTCAAGCAGATGGGTGTGGGTGGAGATACCAGTTGGGGAGCCTACCCGCATCAACCATACCTGATTCCTGCCCGTAAGATGGAATTCTCATTCCGCTTATGCCCTGCACAAGAAAAAGGAGTGAAAGAGAACCAAAGATATTTGGAAATGAAGTAATTTTGCAATTGTCAAACCTCAGAAGCGCCTTCCCCTCTTTAAACAGGAGGCGCTTTTGAGGGTAAGACAGCTTTCCATCTATTCACAAAACCATACAGACAATGTTTACAATCATCGGACTAGTGCTCACAGGAATGCTGCTGGGCTACCTCTTACGGAAACGGGACTTAAAGAAGATTCATCCAATCATCACCCTGCTTATCTGGCTGCTACTGTTTATCCTCGGTATTGAGGTAGGAAGTAACGAAGAGATTATCAGAGGACTCCATACCATCGGATATGAAGCCGTTGTCCTCACCCTGGGAGGGACCTTGGGAAGTGTTATCGCTGCTTGGGCACTCTGGAGAGCCTTGTATAAAAGGAAAGGAGGCAGGGCATGAAAGGAAGTCTTATCATTGTGGGCTTTTTTGTATTGGGTACGATTTGTGGTGTGTGCCATCTGCTGCCTTTTGATATTGCAGAAACCAATATCAGCTACTACGCGCTTTGCGCGCTGATGTTCAGTGTAGGGTTGAGCGTAGGCAACGACCCGCAGACCCTGAAGAACTTCCGTTCACTCAATCCGCGACTGGTATTCCTGCCCATCATGACGATACTGGGAACACTGGCAGGTTCGGCAGCCGTCAGTCTGATTCTGACACACCGTTCTATAACGGACTGTCTGGCCGTAGGCTCGGGATTCGGCTATTACTCGCTCTCCAGCATCTTCATTACCGAATACAAGGGAGCCGAGCTGGGCACCATCGCCCTGCTTGCCAATATCAGCCGGGAGATTCTGACACTGCTAGCCGCCCCGTTGCTGGTACGATGGTTCGGAAACCTTGCCCCCATCTCTGCCGGAGGAGCCACGACGATGGACACCACACTACCCATCATCACACGGACAGCCGGACAGCAGTTTGTCGTAGTTTCCATCTTCCACGGGTTTGTGGTCGATTTCAGCGTTCCGTTCCTGGTGACATTGTTCTGCTCGATATAGGGCTTTTACCCTCTTTTGACAGACACCGGTCTCTGACAAGAGCCATTTTTATATCACTAAATCCTATTAATAATGAAAACCAAACTTTATACCTTTCTCCTTTCTTCGCTGCTTTGCACCGGTGCCCTGGCCGACAACGAGCCGTGGCAGAACCCGCAAGTCAACGAAATGAACAGAGAACCGATGCACGCCCACTTCACCCCGTTTACGAATGAAGCCAACGCATTGAAACAACGTGCCTTGCCCGCCGACGTACGGTTCGACGTTAATCCTGCAACGGAACGCCGTATCACTCTGGACGGCACCTGGAAATTTCTTTTTTCAAAGAACAATGACCTCTGCCCCAAAGACTTTCACAAGCCCGGATTCAGTACCCGCAAGTGGAGTAAAATTGAAGTTCCGGGAAGCTGGGAACTGCAAGGCTTCGATGCACCTATCTATACAGATACCCGTTATCCGTTCCCCCCCAATCCGCCCTACGTGCCTACCGACTACAATCCCGTAGGTGCTTATATCCGCGAGTTCACCGTCCCGGCAGGTTGGGAAGGCATGGACGTTTTCCTCGATTTCGAAGGAGTGGAGTCTGCCTACTATGTATGGGTAAACGGCGAATTGGCGGGTTATGCCGAGGACAGCCGCCTGCCGTCGCACTTCAACATCACCAAGCTGCTGAAGAAGGGCAACAACAGACTGGCTGTAAAAGTATTCCGTTATAGCGACGGTTCCTACTTGGAAGGCCAGGACTACTGGAAATACAGCGGCATCGAACGGAGTGTTTATCTCTACGCCCGCCCCCAGAGCCGCGTCAAGGACTTCCGGATGACAGCGGAACTGATAAACAACTACAAGGATGGCGAACTAAAGCTGGATGTATTCCTCCATCGGCCTAAAGCCGGAGAAACGGTGGAAGTGAAGGTAATGGACAGGGATAAGGTTATCTATGACCGGAAGAAGTCCATAGCCTCTGCCACGGACACCTTGTTTACCCAGCAGCAAGTCTTCCCGAATGCACGCACCTGGAATGCCGAAACACCGAACACCTACACGCTGGTAGTCAGCACCTTTGACGCACAAGGGAAACCTCTGGAATCCTTTACACACCTTTTCGGCTTCCGTACCGTGGAAATGATGAACGGCATGCAGATGATTAACGGCCAGGCCGTCCTCTTCAAGGGGGTGAACCGTCACGAGCACGACCCGCACAAGGGACGTACCATCACCGTGGGGTCCATGATACACGACATCCAGCTGATGAAGCAGTTCAACCTGAACGGTGTACGCAACTGCCACTACCCGAACAACTATGCGTGGTACGAGCTTTGCACGGAATTCGGACTCTATATGGTAGACGAAGCCAACATCGAGAGCCATGGCATGATGTTCCACAAAGATGAGACCCTTGCCAACTACCCCGACTGGGAGGTGCCTTTCATGCAGCGGATGAGCCGTATGATTGCGCGCGACCGTAACTACTCCGCCATCGTGACTTGGTCCATGGGCAACGAGTCGGGCTACGGCAAGCACTTCGAAACTCTGTATGACTATACCAAGAAGATAGCCCCCACCCGTCCCGTACAATACGAAGGGGGTGGTTACAACTCTAAGAGCGACATCTATTGCCCCATGTACGCACGCATCTGGAGGTTGCGCCAACACGTGAACCAGCGTGATGCCCGCCCCATGATTCTCTGCGAATATGCCCATGCCATGGGTAACAGCGCAGGAAACTTCCAGGACTACTGGGACTTGATTTATAAGTACGACCAGCTGCAAGGCGGTTTCATTTGGGACTGGGTAGACCAGACGTTTGCCATCAAGGACGAGAACCAGCGCAACATCTGGGCTTTTGGCGGCGACATGGGATTTGTAGGTGTCGTCAACGACTCCAACTTCTGTGCCAACGGCCTGGTTGCTGCCGACCGCACCCCGCACCCGCACATCTACGAAGTGAAGAAGGTATTGCAATATATCCATTTCGAACCACTCGCCTTCACCCCGAACAAGATAAAGGTCACCAACTGGCACGATTTCATCGGATTGGAAGGATATACCCTCCGCTGGGCAGTGGAATGCGACGGCAAGACCGTTCAGAACGGTGAGATGGATTTCCCCAAGATTGCTCCCAGAAACTCTGCCAACATAGAATTGCCACTGAAAGCGCTGCCTGCCGACGGCAAGGAGTATTTCCTCACACTGCGTGCATTTACCAAGCACGAAGCGCCATTAGTACCGAAAGGACACGAGGTTGCCATCGAACAATGGGAATTGCCTTCTGCACCGTCAGCCAAAACCGTTCAGCCGGTGGAAGGAACGCTGACCGTAGACCGCAACAACGAAACACTGACCGTGAAAGGCAACAACTTCCAGGTAGCTTTCTCTACCCGAAACGGTGAAATGACAGAGTTGAACTACACCGGAAAGAATCTGATTAAAGAAGGGCTACAACCCAACTTCTGGCGCCCGTTGACCGATAATGATATTCCAAATGGGCACCTGATACGCTGCGGCACCTGGAGAAACGCCGGACGCGATGCCAAACTGCAGAACATCGAAGTTGCAGAAGCCGGACAAACGGCTACTGTCACTGCGACCTACCGCATGGAAGAACAAGATGCTGATTTGCAGACTCTCTACAAAATCACTCCCGACGGCAAGGTTCAGGTAACCATGCACTTCACCCCCGGCAAGAAGCCATTGAGCGAGATGCCTCGTCTGGGCATGCGCATGATACTCCCTGCCGAATATGAAATGATGACCTGGTTGGGCCGTGGTCCGCAAGAGACGTACGCCGACCGCAAGACGGGAGCATTGATAGGCCTCTACAACGCCACGGTGTGGGAACAGTTCCATCCGTATGTACGTGCCCAAGAGACGGCCAATCATTGTGACGTACGCTGGGTGGCCCTGCGCAATGCTGCCGGTGAAGGTCTGCTGGTAGTGGGCGAGGAACCGTTGAGCGTAAGCGCCTGGAACTTCCCGATGGAGGACATTGAATACCGTCCCTCACAGATGGAGCGCCGCCACGGTGGAAGCATCCAGAAGAAAGATATGATATGGCTCAACATCGACCACAAGCAGATGGGCGTAGGCGGTGACAATACCTGGGGAGCACAAGTTCATCCCGAGTACACCATCACTCCGCACGAATGGAAATACAGCTTCACGCTCGCCCCTCTCGCACCGGAGGATGATGCAGCGGAACAAGCGCACAAATAACCGTTAAATACCTCATTCATATGAAATACAAATTTATACGCATACTCTGCTTCACATTGTTGGCCGCAGGCATCGCAGCCTGCACCCCCGGCATGAAAAGCACTACGGAGAAACGGTATACCTTCGCCGACATACTGGACATCTCCTATACTCCCGACACCCTGCACCGCTGCTACGGTTGGTTCACCGACGCCGGCTCGTGGATGGGCTTCACGCTGCCCGAACGGCAACAATGGGTCAACGGCTTCTGCGGCCCCTTCAGCCTCGATATGTTCCGCCGCCAGTGGATGGCACAGTCAGCCGCCGTCGTAAGCTTTGCCAAAGATACACAAGAGATTTTTGTTCCGGATTCCACTTGCTATTACCCCGGCGAGCTCTATATGTCGGCACATTCCACCCACGGGAGCATCACGCAACGGCTCAACTTCACAAGTGCCTCGACCGCCTTGCTGCGCATCGAAGCCGACACGGCTGAAGACCTGCTGTTCTCCGGTAGCCAATGGGGCAAAGACATCACCGTCAGCGTAGAACAGAACTCCGTCATCGCCCGTCATCCCAGTGGCGAAACCGTAACCGTGACCTTTACTCCTAATGTAGAGCTGGCCAAGACTGACAATAACTATACAGCCCTCGTCCGCTCTCCGCGCTACCCCGTCAACGTAGCCATCTCTTTCTTCACTTCCGAAAAAGAGATGACTGCCGGCCTGCAAAACCTGCCGGGCTTGCTCAATAATCCCACCCCCGCCCTGCAAGCCAATGCCGAACGTTGGGAAGGTTACCTCACCAAGATACTGCGCAAGGACATGAAGCCCGAATACGACCGCATCGCCGTGAAAGCCGTCACCACGCTCATCTCCAATTGGCGGACACACCGCGGCGGATTGCTTCACGAAGGCATCATCCCGAGCCATGCCGTAGGTTATTTCGTCGGCTTCTGGGCATGGGACAGTTGGCGCTTCAGTGCCGGAACCGCCAAGTTCGACCCCGAACTGGCCAAGAACAACATCCGCGCCATGTTCGACTACCAGCAACCGGACGGCATGATTATCGACTGTATCTATACCGACCCCTCCGAGAACAATGCCCGTGACAGCAAACCTCCCTTGGTATGCTGGGCTGTCGACGAAATCTTCACCCATACGGGTGACACCGCCTTCGTTGCCGAAATGTACCCTCAACTGCTCTCCTATTATAAATGGTGGTACGAAAAACGCGACCACAACCGCAATGGCATGTGCGAATACGGTGCTACCGACGGAACACTGGAAGCTGCCGCCTGGGAAAGCGGTATGGACAACGCCATCCGTTTTGACGGCGCCGTGATGCTGAAAAACGAAGGCTACGAGGATGCCTGGAGTATGGATCAGGAGAGTGTGGACTTGAACGCTTATCTGGCACTGGAATGCAAACTGCTGAAGAAATTCTCCAGCCTGCTGAAGATACCTTTCGACGCACCGGACTACAGTAGCCAGGTAGCCGACTATTTCTTTGACAAGAACATCAACTTCTTCTGCGACCGCCGTCTGAAGGACGGTTCATTCATCGAAGAGCCGGGCTGCGAAGCCTACACTCCGTTGTGGACCCGGATTGCCACACAAGCGCAAGTGGACAGCATGCTGCCCATGCTTCAAGATACGGCAAAGTTCTCCACGTATATCCCCTTCCCGACCATTGCCGCCGACAATCCCAAATACAATCCGCGCGGCTACTGGCGTGGCCCCATCTGGCTGGACCAGACCTACTTTGCCATCCGTGGACTGCGCAACTACGGCTACAACCAGCTGGCAGATGAATATACGCTGCAAGTCTTCGACCGCCTGAGCGGGCTGAAAGAGGGTGCCCCCATCCACGAGAACTACGGAACCCATACCGGCGAACGCCTGAAAGCTCCCCATTTCAGCTGGAGCTCCTCACATCTGTTGATGATGTACGACGATTACGGTAAGTAAACCGGGATTCCATATATGTCATAACTCACCACAGATTACACAGATTCACGCAGATTTTTTTAGTTTATTGATATCTGACATATTTATCTGTGTGAATCTGTGTAATCTGTGGTGAGTTATGACACTTTCATGAAGAACAAAAGCGATATGATTATTATCGGTAAACCTGCACCGGAAGCTCTCCACGCAAAGCTCCCAGCGCATTCATTACCAATGCTTCCAATTCGTCTTCTCCGGGATAGACGTGGACGGGAGCAAGGAAAGACACGCGCTCCTGCAACCGCGAAGTGATGTACTCGGAATGTGCCATACCTCCCGTAAGCAGAATGGCGTCCACCTTGCCATAAAGCACAACAGCAGCACCGCCTATCTCCTTGGCAATGCGGTAAATCATGGCATCAAGCACCAAAGCGGCATGGGTGTCTCCCTCAGCGATGCGCCTCTCTATGGCGGGAATGTCGGTAGTACCCAAATGGGCGGCAAGTCCCGCCTTGCCGGAAATACGTTTCTTCAGTTCTTCGGTAGTGTAACGCCCCGAGTGACAAAGGTCTATCAGTTGCCCGGCGGGCAGGGTACCTGCACGTTCGGGCGAAAAAGGACCGAAACCGTCGAGGGCATTGGGCACGTCCACCGCACGGCCGTGGCGGTGGACTCCTACGGAAACGCCTCCACCCAAGTGACAGACAATCAGATTGAGGTCTTCGTAATGCACGGGAGCTTCGGGCTGCAGGGCACTACGCTCGGCAGCATAGCGCCGGGCGATGGCTCGCTGGTTCAAGGCGTGCCAGATGGTGATGCTGGGCATCAGAGGCGAACCGGTGATGCGTGCCACATCGTCCAGTTCGTCCACCACGCCGGGATCGGCTATGAAAGAGGGGCAGCCGGGCAGCATGGCGGCAAGTTCGTGGGCTATCAGACAACCTAAGTTGCAGGCGTGGGTACGCATGGCGTGGAGCATATCGTCCAACATGGCATCGTTCACGGCATACACACCGCCAGGAATGGGTTTCAACAATCCCCCACGGCCGACGATGGCATCGAACTTAAAGGGAATGTCATTGGCCTCCAGCGCTTCCAGCACCAAGTGCTTGCGGAATTCGAACTGGTCGATGATGCGGGGAAATTGGGAAAGCTCCTCCACCGAATGCCGGATGTTGAGTACCAGACGGGGAGTTTCATCCTCATAGACAGCAATTTTTGTCGAGGTGGAACCGGGATTTACTGCCAGTATTTTCATTGATTACGATTTACAAATTACGAACTACAAATTACTAATTACAATCAAGGCTCTTTCACCCCGCTGGTCAGGCAAGCCATGGCAATGCTGTAATATTTGGACAAACCGGAATCGCTACGCGACGGTAATACCACCGGACATGAGGGTCCTTGCAGCAACCCGGCCATATCGGCATGAGAAAACAGAGATACAGCCTTATAAAAAGCATTGCCCGATTCGATGTTTGGGAATATCAACACATCCGCCTCCCCGTCAATCGGTGATACAATGCCTTTGATGTTACCGCTCGTCTTCTCACAAGAGGTCTTCACATCCAGCGGGCCGTCGATGATGACATTGCCGAACTCTCCGGCTTCCGCCAGTTCCACAATATTCACATAGTCCAATGAATGGGGGAATTTGGCGCTTACCTTCTCCGTGCAATGAATCAGCGCGATACGTGGCTGCTCTATCCCGAAATAGCGGCAAGTATGGATGGCATACCAAATCATTTCAATGCGCTGTTGCAGCGTCGGGCGGGGAATGACCGCAGCATCGGAGAAAAAGAGCAGTTTATCGTAAGTAGGTATTTGCATCACGGCCAGATGGGTCAGAATCTTTCCTTTAGGCAACAAACCATGTTCCTTGTCCAGAATGGCACGTAGCAAATTGTCGGTATTGATGATGCCTTTCATCAGGATGTCCGCTCCACCCTCGCGTACGATACGCACCGCCTCACGTGCAGCCTCATCGGAATCTTCTATATGCAAGGTACTGACATATTGAGGATATTTCTTCAAAGTGGGATATTTTTCCAATATGGCAGAATCGCCAATCATCAGAAATTCCGCAATCCCCTCCTCCAAGGCACGGGATATGGCATATTCTGTATTAGGGTCATTGGCACAGACTACCGCAATACGTTTCCTCTTATTCAAGGTTTTCAGGTGGGCTGTTAACTGGGCAAAGTTCCGTATCGGTTCCATAACGTTAGATTTTTAGCAAATATCTAAAAAAATGTCGAGAAATACAGCATTTGCCCCGTTGAAATTTTATATGTTTAATATCATTTTGATATGTTCACCACAGATTACACAGATTGACACGGATTTGAACAGAATTTGAATTACTCTGTTGATTATATATCATATATAACCTCCCTCTCTTCTGTTAAAAATCCGTGTTAATCTGTGATATCTGTGGTGAATTGTGTACTTTTGCCCAAAATAGATTGATAATATATATGGGTAGTCTTATTTTCCCTCCGTATCTGCAGGAAGGTGACCGTGTCATTGTTCTCTCCCCTTCCAGCAAGATTGACAAATCTTTCCTGAAAGGCGCCTACAAACGTTTGAAGTCCTGGGGGCTGGAAGTCGTATTCGCAAAGCACGCGGGGAGTTCCAACGGAACGTATGCAGGAAATATCCGGCAACGCCTCGAGGACCTGCAGGAAGCCATGGACGATGAAGAAGCCAAAGTCATATTCTGTAGTCGGGGCGGTTACGGAGCCGTGCATCTGATAGGCAAACTGGATTTTACCAAGTTCAGGCAGCATCCCAAATGGCTCATCGGATTCAGTGACATCACCGCCCTCCATAATCTGTTCCAGCAGAATGGCTTCGCGTCGTTGCACGCCCCCATGGCGCGCCATCTCACAGTAGAACCGGAAGACGACTTCTGCACACAAGCACTGAAGGATATACTGTTCGGGCAGGCATTGGGAGGAACCGAAGCATTCAGTTATGTCTGCCCGGGGCACAAACTAAATCATAAGGGAGAGGGAAAAGGCGTGTTGCGCGGCGGCAATTTGTCTGTGTTCTACGGGCTGCGTGGTACTCCTTACGATATTCCCGCCGAAGGCACCATCCTCTTCATCGAAGATGTGGGAGAACGCCCGCATGCGGTGGAACGCATGATGTACAATCTCAAACTGGGAGGTGTCCTCGACAAGCTTTCCGGCCTCATCATCGGACAATTCACCGAATACGAGGAGAACAAGTCCCTGGGAAAAGACCTATATGGCGCATTGGCCGATTTGGTGAAGGAATACGATTACCCGATATGTTTCGATTTTCCCGTCGGACATGTCAGCATGAATGTACCGCTGATAAACGGCGCTGCGGTAACACTGAAAGTTGGAAAGAAAGAAGTGAAACTAAGTTTTAATACAGAAAGAGAATGAAACGGAATTATACATTCATCCCGTTGCTGCTGTTGCTGATTGTAGCGATAGTGGCATGCAGCAACAACAGCAGCAAGTCTGCAGCCGATAATGACAGTGAGGGCGATGCGACCAAAGCGACTGTCCAAGTGCCCCAGTTCAGTGCAGACAGTGCATACCAATACATACAGACCCAAGCGGATTTTGGTCCGCGCGTGCCCAACACCGCCGCCCACAAAGCCTGCGGAGAATTCCTTGCCAAGAAGCTGGAAGAATTCGGCGCCAAAGTATACAACCAGCATGCCGACCTGGTGGCTTACGACAACACCATCCTGAAAGCGCGCAATGTTATCGGCGCCTATAATCCGGAAAGCAAAAGGCGTGTACTGCTCTGTGCCCATTGGGACAGCCGTCCTTATGCCGACCAGGATGCCGACAAGACGAAGCATCACAGCCCCATCCTGGGTGTGAACGATGGAGCCAGCGGTGTGGGCGTATTGCTCGAAGTGGCCCGCCAACTACAGCAGCAGGCTCCAGCCATAGGCATCGACATCATCTTCTTTGACGCCGAAGACTATGGCATCCCCTACTTCTATCAAGGTGCATACAAGAACGACACTTGGTGCCTGGGCTCGCAATATTGGGGACGAGTACCTCATGTAGACGGCTATAATGCCCGCTACGGCATCCTGCTCGACATGGTGGGTGGAAAGAACGCCACCTTCTACAAGGAACAGTTCTCTCAAAGAACCGCCGGTAAGTACGTGAACAAGATATGGAACACAGCCCACCGCCTGGGCTTCGGCAACTTCTTCCCCAAAGAAAAAGGCACCGAAGTGACAGACGACCATATGTATGTATACAACCTGCGGCAGATTCCCTGCGTAGACATCATCAACTATGACCCGAACTGCGACACCGGCTTCGGTGACTTCTGGCACACGATAGACGACACCATGGACATCATCGACAAGGGCACTCTCAACGCAGTGGGACAGACCTTGCTCGAAGTCATCTACAATGAGAAATAGACAATCAAATAGTAAATCGTAAATAGTAAATTCCATGATAAGTATCAACGAAGTACAAGATGAAGTAATTGCCGAATTCAATGATTTCGACGATTGGATGGACCGGTACCAACTTCTTATTGATTTAGGAAACGAGCAGGAACCGCTCGACGAAAAATACAAGACGGAACAAAACCTGATTGAAGGTTGCCAGAGCCGCGTATGGCTGCAGGCAGACGAAGTGGACGGAAAAATTATTTTCCAGGCCGAAAGCGACGCACTGATTGTGAAAGGAATCATTTCACTGCTTATCAAAGTACTCTCCGGGCACACACCGGATGAGATACTGAACGCCGACCTCTATTTCATTGATAAAATAGGACTGAAGGAACACTTGTCGCCCACCCGTAGCAACGGACTGCTGTCTATGGTAAAGCAGATGCGAATGTATGCGCTGGCCTTCAAAGCGAAAGACATCTAAAGGTTACGACCGACAATATATAAGCTAATAATCAGCAGATTATATTTACCGGATGTTTACCCTATAATGTAAAAGCCGTTTGTCTTATCCTGATATAGGTAGACACATTTACAAACTAATAAATGTGTTACTATTA